>WLRE01000037.1 GCA_009698045.1 Actinomycetota bacterium
AGCTTTGTTTTAGTAATAAGAAATCCGTTTATTAATCCGGTAATAATTGCGGCGCCGAAAGCAGCAGCCACTGCAGGTATCAAGCGGTCATCGTTGCGATCAGGTCCCCAGGTAACAATCACAACTGTTAAAGAGACTGCGCCAGCAACTGAAAGATCGATTCCGCCTTGTTGAACAACAAGGGTTTGCCCTAAACCAATAATTGCTAGGCACGCTGCAAAAGGAAGCATTCCCAATTGAGCAATTTTGCTCACGCTAGTTGGGGCAATAAGAGCGCTCGCGATGTAAAGAAGGATGGTTGCGCCAAGTACTGTCTTCATTCCGCGCGAAATCTGCAAGCGTGCTGAACGCTTTAATTCACGGACGGGCGGAGTACTCATGGTCACCTTTCAACTCTCTGTAAAGTGAGACTGTACATAGGGATAGAGGGCGTTAACAAGGACTTTCTATAACGTTTTCATCAAGATTCACGGATATAGCGAAAGAGCGCGGCCATATCCGCAGCGTCAAACCCCGCGCTCGCAGCGTGGGCATAGAGCTCGCGCACGCCTGTTGCCGCGGTCAAAGGGGTCTGGGAGGCCTGGCCCAGGTCCAGGATTAGCCCCAAATCTTTGAGAACGGTGTCGATCCGCATAGCCACCGGAGCCTCTGGCTCCAAGAAAGCTGCTCGCTTGTACTTAACAAAGGGGGCGGCGATAACGCTCTCTTCGAGGACGTCATAGGCCGCGCTCGCTTCGATTCCATTCGCAGTAGCAAGTGCAAGGCCCTCGCTCACCGCAGCACTCAAGGTGTGAACAATGAGATTGACCGCCAACTTCATGGCCTGGCCCGCCCCGGCTGCTCCGAGAAAGGCAGTCTTCTTAGCGAAAGCAGAGAACACGACACTTGCCTGATCAATTTCAGATTTGTTACCACTGGCCATAACAAGGAGTTGGTGTGCGGCAATAGTTGCAACACTTCCTGATACCGGAGCATCGATGAACGCAATCTTCTTAGCGCTTAAAGCTGCGGCTAGTGCGTGCGCACTTTCCACTCCGCTTGTTCCCATATCTACAATAATTAAATTTGCTTTAACGCCATCCAAAACGCTGGAGTCGTCCAAGAGAACAGATTGTGTGACAACACCATTAGTGAAAGTGCAGATTGCTAAGTCAGAGTTAGAGAGCGCCGCCTTCGCTGTAGGAGCAACTGAGAGCAATGGCGAGGCTATTGCTGTGGCAAGTTGATCGGCAGTGCTTTGATTTCTATTCCAAAGCGTCACGTTATAACCGGCGGCAACAAGTTCCTTTGCCATTGCAGCGCCCATCTTGCCGACGCCTAATATTGCGACATTCTTTATGTTAGACATTTTGGGGTGTTACCAAAATCTTTCCGTTTGCCTTACCGCTGGCAAGAACTTCAAATGCTTCGTTCACATTTTCCAGGGAGTAGATTCGGTCCGTTAGAAGTTTTGCTACTTTTCCTGAGGCAAGAAGTTCTAGCGCTTCTGGCATATCGTCCTTGCAAACATGAGCAACAGTCGTTTGAAGAACTACTTCGCGAAGGACGGCATCAGCAAATGGGAAGTCTTGCGGGGTCTTGTTGAGGCCCATCAGCATCAAGATTCCACCACGCTTAGCAAGCGCAAGTCCACGTGCAGCAGCACCTGGGGCGCCTGAAGTCTCAAAGACCACATCTACACCTGCTGGAATGAGTGCCTTAATTTCAGCTGGAGTGATTTCCGGTGAAATCAAAATGGTTTTAGTTGCGCCTAATTGTGTTGCAACATCTAATCGCTTTTGATCAATGTCCATCGCGATGATTTCCACTCCGTAGCTTTGTAAGGCTACACAAGCAAAAGAGCCAATTGCTCCAACGCCAAGGAGAACGACTTGATCGCCCTTCTTTACGCCTGCGCGACGCACCCCGTGAATACCAACCGCTAGCGGCTGTGCAAGAGCAGCACTCTCGTCCGAGACGCTATCTGGAATCGGAACACAAATATTCTTTGGCGCAACTGCAAACTCTGCTAGCCCACCATGAATACTCAAACCCAAGGTGTAATAGTGATCGCATAAATTGGTGCGACCTTCTTTGCAAAGCGCACATTGACCGCAAGAAACTCCTGCGCCGCACGCTACTCGTTTGCCCAACATCTCTTGGGCACTAGCACCTGCTTCAACAACGGTTCCGATAAATTCATGCCCCAAGATAGTTGCGCCTTGATGCTTACTGTTGGGATGTGGATTCTTAAGCGGAACCATCATCGAACTCTTTGCATATTCAGATGCATCAGTTCCGCATAGTCCGTTGTATTTAACATGAACCAAGACATCATTAGGAGCAAGAGTTGAAGGTTTAGGAAAGTCTTCCACTCTTAAATCTTTGATGTCGTGCAGAACTGCGGCGCGCATTGTTGCAGACATTACTTACCTGAATTCGTGACGTGAACCTTGACTTGATTCTTGTCCGTGAGAACTTTCTGATAGGCCTTATCTGCTTCGGAGATATCAAAGGTAGATGTCACTAACTTGGATAGATCTAGGTTGGTACGAGAAAGGAAGCGAATTGTCTCGGGCCAAACTCCTGGGGAGCCAATGATTCCGCGGACTTGAAGCTCCTTGGATTGAATCAAACCCATCTCGGTAGGGGCTTTACCGCCCACGCTAATTCCAATAATGACTACCCGACCATGAAAAGCGGCAACTTCGAGAGTGGCTGCCATTGCATCTGGGCGACCACTTGCATCGATAACGATAGTCGCACCGACACCTTTGGTTGCATCCATAACCGCATCTTTGGTGTTCTGCTTGGTGGGATCGATGACGACTTCAGCTCCGAGGCTTTGTGCAATCTTGGCACGTTCCGCAGATGGTTCAATCACAATCACGCGAGCACCCTTTGCTGCAGATGCAGCAACAACGCCTAAACCGATGGGGCCAGCGCCGAATACTGCAACGGTATCGCTTGCATCCATATTGTCTGCGCGAACAGTTGCGTAATATCCACAAGAGAATGGTTCGACTAATGCGCCTTGCGTCCAAGAAACATTCTCGGGCAACTTGTGCAACCAGTCAGCTTTTGCAATAAAGAATTCTGCCATCGCACCAGAGATAGAGAAGCCAAAGTGCTCTTGTCCGATTACGCATTCGCCCACAACACGATCTCCGGCTTTAAGTTTGGAGACCTTGCTGCCGACTTCCATAACCTCTGCTGCCCATTCGTGGCCAGGAATAATTGGATATTGGAAAGGAATGATGTAGCGACCCTCGAGAAGTTCGATATCAGAGTGGCAGATTCCAACCGCGCGGCTTGCTAAAAGAACTTCGTCATCAGCAATCTTAGGGATTGCGATTTCGTTAACGGCCATTACGTTGGGGGACATGAACTGCAGTGCTTTCATTTCTCTTCTCATTTCAGTTTTCAGTAGTAGGGGTGCAAAAGCGATAAAACAGGCTTAAATAAGAACCATTCCGCCATCAATCATGATGGTCTGGCCGGTCATATAGTCGGAATCTTTTGAAGCTAAGAAGAGCGCCATTCCCTGTAGATCTTCTGGGGTGGCTGCGCGGCCACGCAAAATACCTGCGGAGAATTCTTCGGTAGCTTGACCGGGACGTTCTGACATTCCCATCTCCATGAGATCGCGGTCGAGATCAATCCACAGTGGTGTATCAACGACGCCGGGAGCAAATGAATTACAGGTGATGTTGTGCTCTGCTAAACCGCGAGCTGTGGCTTGAGTCAATGCATTGACCGCAAACTTACTTGCGCAATATGGCGCAAAAGCTGGATAGCCCTGGCGCCCAGCAATTGAAGCAGTATTAATAATTTTGCCGCTCTTTTGAGCGATCATGTACTTGCCTGCCTCTTGAGTGCAGATAAGAACGCCAAGACCATTGACGTTCATGATTGCATTCCAGTTTTCTTCGGTAACTTCCATGAGGTGCATCGGCTTGTTAAATCCTGCGTTATTGAAAATAACATCGAAAGAACCAGCCCAGTCCACAAATTTCTTAAATCCGGTTCGCACCTGGTCTCGCTTAGAGACATCTGCCGTGATCGCAATAGCTTGACCACCATTGTCATTGATAACTGCAGCAACACGTTCGGCTGCCGCGGTATTGAGGTCGCAGACTCCGACCTTCGCGCCCTCTGCTCCAAAAATTCGGGCGAAGCCTTCACCGATGCCAGATCCGGCGCCAGTAACAAGGATTGATTTTCCAGAAACTCGTCCCATATGAACTCCAATGTTCGAGGTACCCCTTGGATATCCCGCGGATACTCCCAAAAGTTTGGCACTGTGAGCCCAAAGCGTCAAGTGTCAGAGAACGCCTGGCCCCTTATCTTGTCTTTATGTGTAGTCTCACATAACATCGAGACCCTGACCTGAGCCACAGAATGGAAATAGATATGAGCAAGAACGCCCTCGTAATCGGAGTTACTGGAATAACTGGAAACAACATTGCGCAAGAACTCCAGAAGAAAGGCTTCACGGTCTACGGACTTTCACGCAAGCCAGGAATTATCGTTCCAGGAGTTAAGCATGTGTATGGCGATGTTCTTGATCCAGCAAGCGTAAAAGCAGCTGTTGCCGACCTTCCTGTTACTCATCTCTTTTTCTGCACCTGGTCTCGTCAAAACACTGAGAAGGAGAACATCGCGGTCAATGGTGCGATGTTGCAGAACACGCTCGACGCTTTCGCTCAAAAGCGCACACTAGAACACACGGTTTTGGTTACAGGTCTTAAGCATTACCTCGGGCCGTTCGAGTCATATGCAGCAACTCCTATGGAGACCCCATTTAAGGAGAGCCAAGCTCGACTTCCTATCGATAACTTCTATTACACACAAGAAGATATTTTGTTCAAGGCTGCTAAGGAACAAGGTTTCTCTTGGTCAGTGCATCGCCCTCACACCATGATTGGTTGGGCTCTTGGTAACGCAATGAACATGGGCGTCACCCTGGCTGTATACGCATCTATCTGTAAAGAGACTGGCGCGCCATTTATTTTCCCTGGTTCAAAAGAGCAATACAACGGCGTCACTGACGTAACCGATGCGCGTCTACTTGCTCGTCATGCAGTCTGGTCGGCAACTGATCCTGCCGGTAAGAACGAAGCATTCAATACTGTCAATGGCGATGTATTTCGTTGGCGCCAACTCTGGCGACTTCTCGCAGATTATTTTGGCGTAACCGATCCTGGTTACCCTGCAGAAATTTCACCATTGGAGCCACGTATGGCTGGTGCAGATGAGCAATGGGCAAAGATTGTTGCTAAATATAATTTGGTGGATCACAAAGCCTCTGAAATTGCATCATGGTGGCACTCTGATGCTGACCTTGGCCGTCAGGTAGAAACCTTTGCTGACATGGGTAAGAGTCGTAAAGCTGGATTCCGTGATGTACAGGTAACTCCAGATTCATTCTTCGAACTCTTCGATCAACTACGCGCAGAGAAAATCATTCCGCCCCGCGCTTAAATTAAGAATTAAAGACATCCGGGTGCTGGGCTAATTCGAGCCTGGTACGCCGGATGTGACCGTAAAGAATTCGCTCGGCATCATCTGCATCGCGCTTTTTAAGTGCAGATAAGAGTAAATGGTGCTCATAATGAGCGGGCTTAAAAGAACTTGTGGCCATCATCTGCGAATATGCACGGCGATAATGTTGCGTTGTATTCCATAACCGGTTGACCATCTCTCCGACGAGCACTGTCTCAGCGCCGGAGTAAGAGAGAAGATGAAATTCTCGATCTAACTTGAGAAATTTCTCGACATCTTTTGTCGCTTCCATCTCACTTGCAAGTTCTTGCAACTGTGAAATTGTTTCGTCAGAAATATGCGCGATGCTCAATCGAAGAAGTAATGGCTCAACTCGTTCCCGAAGTTGATACATCTCCTCGCATTCCGCAAGACTTAAATGGGAGATCCAGGCACCGGTGTGAGCGACTAAATTAATGAGCCCTTCTGCTTCAAGAATTCGTAGCGCTTCACGAACTGGCGAGCGCGATGCTCCAAATTGTTCTGCTATATCTTCTTGTCGTATTCGAACACCTGGTGGGAATTTTCCAGAGAGAATCTCTTCCTTAAGTGAATTAGCAATTTGTTGGCTAAGTGCGAGATCGCTATCGATAATGGACATTACTTACTCGGATCTGCTGGATGCCAGAGTTTAGTTGTGGCAGTTGCTTCATATGCTTTGCCATTGGGGAAGGAGACAAGTTCAAATTGCATTCCCCACGGACTGCGGAAGTACACCCATTTCTGGCCTTCACTATGACTCTTACTTAAAGTCGGCTCAGCCATGATCTCTACGCCCTTGCTCTTTAAATAATCGAGAGCGGTATCGAAATCATCAACATAAAAAGCTAAGTGATGACCGCCGATATCTGAATTACGGGGTTGTGCTGCCTGGCCATCAGCGGATTCGTACTGAAAGATTTCAAAGTTAGGGCCGAATTTGCAACGAAAGAATCGAAGCTCTCTCATCACAGTTCGAGGATGAACTCCGAGGTGTTCGGCCATCCAGTTGTCGTCTTTAATAAAGGGCCCCAAGGCATAGATTCGTTCGCAGCCGATGACATCGACAAAGAAGCGCTCTGCCTGATCCAGGTCGGGAACGGTGAAGCCAATATGCTCGGTGCCGCGTAAGCCTGGAATTCCGGCCATCAAAGGCTCCTCTCCTGGTAAAAGCTCGCCATTTGGGCGTATTGGATACAATCTAGCCTTCTTTCGCCCATAAATGGAAGATATTGGGGTAAAAATCTTGTGATTGGATGCAATCTGGGTTTACTGTTCTCTCACACTTAATTTTTACTGGAGTTCAAGGAGATAGAGATGACCGAACGCGCCCCCTTAGAAGCTCGCGCTCCTTGGATCGAACTGCGCACAACTGCAGATGATTGGCGAAGTGCCAGTCCCCAGTTGCTAGAAAACATGTTGGGGCAACTACACCTCATTCGCGCCTTTGAAGAAGTTGTACTCGAACTTGCCGGAGAAGGACTTGTCCACGGACCGGCACACTCTTCGATTGGTCAAGAAGGCGGAGCGGTTGGCTCCATCATCTCGCTCGGTACAAAAGATGCAATTAACGGTTCCCACCGCGGGCACCATCAATTTCTAGCCAAGGTTATTAATCATGTCTCTGCCGGCAAATTAGATGTAAACGCGTTAGTCACACCAGCTTTGCAAGAAGTATTACAAAAAACTCTTGCTGAAATTCTTGGACTAGCACAAGGTTATTGCAGCGGTCGCGGTGGATCGATGCACCTTCAATATTTCGAAGCTGGTGCGTTAGGTACAAATGCAATTGTTGGTGGCGGAGTTCCACTCGCAGCCGGTAATGCCTGGGCACAACGCAAAGCGCTCACCGATAACATCACTGTTTCTTACTTCGGTGATGGCGCAGTCAATATTGGTTCAGTTCTAGAAACTATGAACTTAGCCGCGGCATGGAAGTTGCCACTTGCTTTCTTCATTGAAAATAACTTGTATGCCGTCTCTACCCACGTCTCTGAGGTAACAGCAGAACCTCGACTCTCTGGCCGCGCACTTGGTTTTGGAATTCCATCATGGAAGGTAGATGGCATGGATCCGCTAGCCGTTCACCTTGCTATGAAAGAAGCAGAATCTCATATGCGCACAGGCAAGGGTCCAGTTGTTATTGAAGCGGATGTGTATCGCTACTTCCATCAGAATGGTCCATTCCCTGGCAGTGCATTTGGTTATCGCACCAAGGAAGAAGAAGCACAATGGCGCGAGCGCGATCCACTGCTTCGCGTTGCTAACGAAATGATTGCTCTCGGACTTATTGATCAAGCCGGTGTGGACTCGGTGCGCGAGCAAGCACTTGCTGCAAATCGCTTAGCTGCAACCGCTCTGCTTGAAGCAAACCCAGATGCACC
This sequence comes from Actinomycetota bacterium, assembly GCA_009698045.1. Taxonomy (GTDB): domain Bacteria; phylum Actinomycetota; class Actinomycetes; order Nanopelagicales; family Nanopelagicaceae; genus AAA044-D11. The sequence goes on from WLRE01000037.1 coordinate 7,887, forward strand.
CGGAAAGCGGAGAATTAAGCCAGAACTATGGCCTGATGCCTCCTTCGTTAACGTCGGTGTTCGCGGCGATACCTCTGAACTCAATGGTGCACGCACCTTAGAACCACTGAAAGATTCTGGCCCTAAGACAAATATGAAGTTCGTCGATGCTGTTGCTGGTGTTATTGATGCCGCAATGGAGAGTGATAACCGAGTTGTTGTTCTTGGTGAAGATATCCATCGACTCAACGGTGGAACAAATGGTGCGACAAAGGGTCTATCAAAGAAATATCCTGATCGCGTCTTAGGTACACCTATCAGCGAAAATGCATTTGCTGGACTTGGTGGTGGAATGGCGCTCGACGGCCGCTTCCGTCCGATTGTTGAATTTATGTATCCAGACTTTATGTGGGTAGCTGCAGACCAAGTCTTTAACCAGATCGGAAAAGCGCGCCACATGTTTGGTGGGCAGAATCCAGTTCCACTTGTTCTCCGTACAAAGGTCGCAATTGGTAGTGGCTACGGTTCGCAACACTTGATGGATCCTGCTGGAATCTTTGCAACCAGCCCTGGTTGGCGCATTGTTGCTGCATCCACTCCTGCCGAATATATCGGTCTCATGAATGCTGCTCTTGCTCTGCAAGATCCAGTTCTTGTGCTTGAACATGTTGATCTCTACCAAGATTTGGGAGATGTTCCGGAGAATGATTTCGGTTATCAAATTCCATTTGGTAAAGCGAACATTCGCCGTGAGGGTAAAGATGCAACCGTTCTTACTTATTTATCAATGGTCAAACATTCACTTACTGCCGTAGAGCAGACCGGATTAGATGCTGAAGTTATCGATTTACGTTGGCTCGATCGTGCATCGATTGACTGGACAACTATCGAGACCTCCATCAAAAAGACCAACAACGTTCTGATTGTTGAACAAGGCGCACTTGGTACTTCATACGGTGGTTGGCTTGCAGATGAGATTCATCGTCGTTACTTCGATTGGCTCGATCAACCAGTGCAACGCGTATCTGGCGGCGAAGCCTCACCAAGTATTTCTAAGGTGCTCGAACGCGCTGCATATGCCGGCGTAGAAGAGATTGTTGCTGGTATCGCACGCGTGAAAGCTGGATTTGGCGGTACTCGCTAACATGGCCGCAATCATGAGAATGCCAGAAGTTCTGGCTAATGCGACCGAGGCAATCATTGCGAAATGGTTAATTGCTGAAGGCGCTTCTTTCACAGTTGGTCAGCCAATGGCTGAAGTGGAGACAGAGAAGGCTCTGGTCGAAGTACCTGCCGAAAGCGACGGAATTCTTGGAAAGTACTTGGCTCAAAATGGTGCCCATGTTCAAGTTGGTGCGCCCATTGCAATCTTGCTCGCTGCGGGCGAAGGCCAAGCAGAGATCGATAAGTTACTGACAGAAGCTGGCGCAGATATTCCTGCACCAGTTACTACACCTGCAGCTGCTGCCCCAACACCGCCTCCAGCAGCGCCAGTTGTTGCTGCACTCGCACCTGTTGTCGCCGCCGCACCTGCTAATAATGGTGGACGACTTTTTGCAAGCCCGCTTGCTCGTCGCTTAGCTAAAGAAAGTGGAATTGATCCTGCCTCCATTCAGGGCACCGGTCCCGATGGTCGCATTGTCCGTCGTGACGTTCAGGCAGCAATTGCTAGCGGAGGATCGCCCCGCGCATCTGCAGTTTCTGCTCCGGTAATTCCGACCGGTAGCTTTATTGAAATACCGCACTCTGGAATGCGCAAGGCAATTGCTCGTCGCTTAACCGAGAGCAAAACCACGGTTCCACACTTCTATCTCAACGCTCCAGTAATTGCAGATGAAATGTTGAAATTCCGCACTAGCTTTAATGAATGGGCACCAAAGAAAGTTTCTGTTACCGACCTCATTGTGAAAACGGTTGCTGCGGCTTTTGCTGATGTTCCTGCCGCCAATGTCATCTGGACAGATACCGCACTTCGTCAATTTAGCGATGTCGATGTTGCAATCGCTGTAGCCACAGAGAAGGGACTTATCACTCCGGTTATCCGCGGCGTCAATCACATGTCACTTATTCAATTAAATGCGGCTGCTAACGAACTCATTGATCGGGCACGCACAGGTGGTCTGAAACAACATGAAATTGAGGGTGGAACATTCTCGGTTACTAATCTGGGTATGTACGGAACTGATGAATTCTCTGCAATTCTCAATCCGCCGCAATCTGCAATCTTGGCTGTTGGTGCGGCAAAGCAGAAGCCAGTTGTTGTTGATGGCCAAATTGTTGTTCGCTCCGTTATTAACTTCACGATGTCAGTCGATCATCGCGCGGTTGATGGCGCGCTGGCTGCCCAATGGTTGGCTGCCTTTGTTAAGCGCTTTGAGAATCCATTCTGGCTCGCTCTATAAGCGGGTTTAGCCATGCACTAAAAGGCGGGTAAGGTTAGCTCGCTTCACTGGAGGATTCGCATAGCGGCCGAGTGCGCACGCTTGGAAAGCGTGTATAGGGCAACCTATCGAGGGTTCAAATCCCTCATCCTCCGCTCACGAAATCAACAGCTCCGACATCCTCCGCGCCTGATATTTTCTGCCGTTCTCTCTTCCAGCATCAAAGTTAGTGACTTACTCTGTAGCGGTGCGAAAAATTATATGGCTGGCTGTTTTTTCAGTACTCGCAGCCGTGGTTCCTCAAGCTAGAGCTGAATCCGCACTTGGTTCTCCAATCGCAGTAAAAGCGTGGAATGAACTTACGAAAAATTCTCCTAAGACGTATTCAAAGAATATTCCGAATGTAACTTTTGTGGTCGGACCTAATTCTGACCCAAAAAAAGTCAAAATTGCTGAAAATCAAATTCTCTTCATTCTTCATTACTATGAGAAATATGTACCATCAAAAACTCCTGTCACTATTTGGATGTGGGATGCCGAAAAAGATCGAGATTGGTATGACGCGGCTCTCCAAGCGGGATTAAATAAGGGTTCTTACGAATCCTTAAGTTTGGATCATCGCCACGATTCCGCCGCAACTGGTCAAACTCAAGATGGAAGTCAAGGAATGGAACTTCTGGAGATCGAACTTGAAGGTGATCAATATCCGTACGTTATCTATCACGAAATGACTCACGTTTCACAATTTACTCAAACTTCCGGAACCAGAATGCCTTGTTGGATACGCGAAGGTATGGCCACTTACAATGGCTTTGGAATAGAAAGTCGTATAAGTCAACCGGTCTATATCAATAGTATGGCTCGAATTGTTCAACGCGGACTTTCGTTAGCTGCTGGAGAAGTAGATTACAAAACGACTAAACCTCAATTTTGGAGTGATTATTTCCAGGCCAATGAAACTCGGCCTATTTCAAAGTGTATGGAGCCTCAGGATTATGCAATTGGTGCAATGGGTTTTCAATATCTAACTGGCATGTATGGCTTCGATAGCGTTTACAAGTTTCTTAAAGGGCTAGAAGTTGCAGCTACGCCAGATTGTGAAACGAATAGCGAAGAAATAATCCCTTGTTCAAGCTGGAAAGAGGTATTTAGAAAGACTTTTGGTGTGACACCAGAGAAGGCCTATTCTGGTATTTCACAATTTATTGTCGACCAGATTTCATGGGGATTAAAACAGAAGATTCAAACAGATACTGTTTTGAGGAAGAAATACCCGAAAAATTTTGCGGTTGCTGAATTCAAAATTCCCACCCCCGCAATTAGGGCAGGAGCGCCCTGTTCTAAAGTTAATGAAGTTGCTAA
>WLRE01000038.1 GCA_009698045.1 Actinomycetota bacterium
GCAGTTATTACCGATAAGCCAGAACCAAAGGCTGCGGTTGCCCCACAAGGCGGCGGAGATATGGACTTCTAAGAAGTCCCGCTTAAATCAGTACTGAAAGGCCTCGATTAATACGTAAATTATTAATCGAGGCCTTTCTGCTTTAAGGTATGCACATGAGTATCAACGATCCATTTAACGCAGCCGAGCTCGCTCGTACTGCTGCGATTGAGGATGCGGTCGAAAGTAAATTTGTTGGCCAGCTTGTCTCAGTTGATACCGACGAAGAATCTGCAGATGGAAATACTGATGCTCGAATTGCAACGTATCTCTTTGAAGCGACTCTCCCTGGTTATTCTGGCTGGCGCTGGGCGGTCTCACTAGCAAAGGTTGATTCCAGCTCGACTCCTACAGTGTGCGATGTTGTTCTGCTTCCTGGCGCCGAAGCGCTATTAGCGCCAGAGTGGGTCTCTTACAAAGATCGCATTTTGCCGGGCGATGTTGGCGTTGGCGACATCATTCCGACTTCGGCCGATGATGAACGTTTAGTTCCAGGTTTTGCAGCGCTTCCTTCTGATGAAGAGCTCGACCCATCTCAACTCTTTGAATTCGGACTCGGTCGCGCCCGCGTTCTTTCAATTGTTGGACGCGATCTCGCGAGCAAGCGTTGGTACGAAGGTGACCGCGGACCTAACTCTCCAATGGCGCAGAACGCACCTAAGCCATGTCACTCATGTGGTTTCTTTATTCCAATCGCGGGTTCACTTCGTTCCGCATTTGGCGTATGTGCAAATCTTTTATCCCCCGAAGATGCCCGAGTTGTCTCAGTAGATCATGGCTGCGGAGCTCACTCCGAAGCGATGGTTATCGCAGAATAAGGCCCCGCTACCGCATAGCAGTGCGTGCTCACGCGTAAATCCCGCTTCACCCCTTAGCAACCTTGCGTTAAACTATCCCTCTGCTCACAGCTTCTTCCCTATCAGCTGTGTACGAGAGTAAGGAGTTCACCATGCCAGTCGGTCGAGTGAAGTGGTACAGCCTCGAAAAAGGTTTTGGTTTTATCTCCTCTGAAGAAGGCGAAGATGTTTATCTTGCATCTGCCGCGCTTCCTGCCGGTGTGACAACAGTTAAACCAGGCACCAAGTTGGAGTTTTCAATTATCGATGGTCGCAAAGGCCCGCAAGCACATGCTGTTCATGTCATTGATGAGCCAGCCTCAGTTGTTGCAAACACTCGCGCCAATGCCGATGATCTTGCAACAATGATTGAAGACACCATCAAGATTTTGGATAAGGTCGGTAACGGAATTCGTCACGGACGTTTCCCATCTGGTCCCGATGCCGAACGCCTAGGCAAAGTCCTTCGCGGTATCGCAAGCCAAATCGAGGGCTAAAGAACTTCCCGTCTTGCTCTGCGGATTGTGTAACGCAATCCCACTAGCCCTAAGGCGATACCTACCAGGCAGACCCACATCTTGTTTGCGCTGGCATTAACAGCGATGAGTACAACTAGGGCGATGACCCACATCACCGTTCCTGTGATGATGACGGCCACTGGTCCCAGATTCTTAAACATAAGTCGAGCATACAGAATCTATTGGCAACTATTAATCAGGAGAGCGAGTACTCTAAAAATATGATTAATCCGGAGGGCTCACTGCGCTCCTTCCAACATCGCAATTTCAGGATTCTCTTTCCTGCAAATGCCGCATCCAATATTGGAACATGGGCACAACGGGTTGCCCAGGATTGGCTCGTTCTAGAACTTACACATAGCGGTCGTGATCTTGGTTTGGTCACCGGTCTCCAATTCTTGCCGGCCCTGCTCTTGAGTCTTTATGGTGGGCGTCTAGCCGATCGATTTAATAAGAGATTGCTTCTTTACATAACAAATTTAGGTGGCGGCGTTGTTGCTTTGCTCATGGGCATACTCGTGATGACTAATACCATTCAAATTTGGCACGTGTATGTATTGGCACTTATCTTGGGAATCTTCACTGCTATTGATGCACCGATTCGTCAGAGCTTTACATCGGAGATGGTAGGCAAGAGCGATTTAGCAAATGCAGTAAGTCTTAATTCTGCAAACTTTAATGCTGGTCGCCTAATTGGCCCCGGCATATCTGGTCTACTTATTGCTTGGTTTGGTACCGGCCCCTCCTTCATTATCAATGCTTTCTCTTACATCGCAGTCATCATCGCCTTATCTGCAATCCGCGATGAAGAGCTCCATATTGAGTCGGCCCCACAAATCGATGCCAAGATTCGAGAAGCGTGGGCATATGTTCGAAAACGGACTGATATTTTCGCAGTGATGATCACCGTCTTCTTTGCTGCAACATTCGGGTTGAATTTTCAAGTATTTACAGCGCTTATGGCTACCGCAGTTTTTGATAAAGGTCCGGCATCATTTGGCAGCCTAGGAAGTATTGTCGCAATCGGATCTCTATCTGGTGCGCTACTTTCAGCGAAGCTTGATAGTAAGCGAAGCCCAAGATTCATAATTGCTTTCGCTGCCCTCTTTGGGGTGAGCGTTTCACTCACAGCTATAGCTCCGACATATTTCACTTACATGCTCACTCTGCCAATAGCTGGGGCACTTGGTTTAACGACAATGATTGCTGCTAACTCTTATGTACAAACCAAGACAGATCCGGCGCTTCGAGGTCGGGTAATGGGAATTTATCTCACTATTTTTCTCGGTGGGACTCCAGTGGGATCACCACTGATCGGGTGGCTTTCTGAGAGCATCGGAACTCGTCAAACCATCTTTATGTGCGGAGTTGTAACCATGGTCTCAAGCGCATTGATATATCTCTTGCTGCGCGAAAGACTATTTGCGAGTAATCAGAACTAAAGCGGTAACGCCAACAAGTACTGCAAGAGTGACTAATCGACGCACCTTGTAGCTCATGTAACTACTTCTTAAGTTCGGCGACGACGTATTCAATACAAGCAATCAGTGCATCTACATCTGAAGGCTCGCATGCTGGGAACATCGCTACTCGAAGCTGATTCTTGCCGAGTTTGCGGTATGGATCTGTATCTACGATGCCATTAGCGCGCAAAACCTTTGCAATCTCTAGCGCATCGATCGAGTCATCAAAGTTGATGGTGCCGACGACCGGTGAACGCATTGCGCAATCGGTGACGAATGGAGTTGTCATTGGGTTCTTCTCGGCCCATGAATAAAGGCGAGAAGATGAATCAGAGGAACGGCCCGCGGCAAACTTAAGTCCACCACCAGCATTCATCCATTCAATTTGTTCTGCTAGCAAAATTAAGGTTGCAACTGCTGGAGTGTTATAGGTCTGATCAAGTCGTGAATTTTCAATCGCGATTGAAAGATCCATAAATGCCGGAATCCAGCGACCGCTCGCCTTAATCTTTTCTACGCGAGCAATTGCTGCTGGGCTCATAATTGCAATCCAAAGCCCACCATCGGATGCAAATGATTTTTGTGGTGCAAAGTAATAGACATCGGTCTGTGAAATATCAACCGTGATTCCACCTGCTGCAGATGTTGCATCAACAAGAACTAATGCGCCATCTGTACCTGCGGGACGGATGATTGGCATCGCAACACCAGTACTTGTCTCATTATGGGTGAGCGCGTACACATCTACCCCGGCTTCAGCGACGGCCATTGAGTGTGAACCTGGCTCGGCCTTAATAACCGTTGGCTCATCGAGAAATGGAGCTTCTTTCGCAGCAGATGCGAACTTAGAGGAGAACTCACCAAAGACTAAGTGTTGAGATTTCTTCTCAATCAGATTAAAAGTTGCAATATCCCAGAACGCAGTTGATCCACCGTTGCCGAGAACAACTTCATAACCTTCGGGCAAATTAAATAGTGATGCAAGACCAGTACGTACGCGATTAACTACGTTTTTAACTGGTTTCTGCCGGTGCGAAGTTCCCATAATTGAAGAGCCACTGTCATACAAAGCTTTAAGGGCTTCCGGGCGAATTCGTGATGGGCCAGAACCAAATCGACCATCGCGCGGCTTTAAGTTATCGGGAATCTTGATATCGCTCATGCGCAGAGCCTAAGGGAATAAGCGCCTGCGAGACCAATTGATTTCTTGTGGAGTTGCTCGCTCATAAATCACTCGGTCATGAAGGCGTGAATAACGTCCTTGCCAGAACTCAATTGTTGTCGGCCTGACGAGGAATCCGCCCCAGTAATCAGGTCGTGGAACGGTTGTGCCCTCTGGATATTTAGCCGCAAACTCTTTATACCTTGCTTCTAATTCCTCGCGCGATGTGAGTTCATCTGATTGCGTACTAGCCCAAGCGCCAATCTGGCTACCCCATGGTCGGGTAGCAAAATATGCATCGCTGTCAGCCGCAGAGACTTTCTCGGCATTGCCGAGAATCGCAACTTGGCGCTCCATGGCATACCAAGGAAAGAGAAGTGAGACTGCAGGATTGGATTCAATTGCTCTTGCTTTTCGCGAACCGTAATTAGTAAAGAAGGTAAATCCAGCGGGGTTTAGATCTTTGAGTAGCACCGATCGAGTAGTTGGCCCAACTTGGCTAACAGTTGTTAACACCATTGCGTTTGCTTCAACAACGAATTCATTGTCGGCTGCTTGCGCCATCCAAAGATGAAATTGCTCGATGGGGTCGGGGGAGAGCGCAGAATCTGGCAGACCAATCTCGCCATACGAACGGCGCATAGCCGAGATTGCCTCCCGATTGAGTTTGCTCATGCGCCAACAGTACTTAATCTCGTGGATGTATCGAAATTCACTCAATAGACACCAATAATGCCCACCAGCGAGTTTGGCTGCGAAGGGGGGCGCAGTGGAGAATACGAACCACGATAGCCCCGCCCACGGCGGTAGATAAAAGGAGCTCGCTATGCCAGAGGATTTCAAACCTGGTCTCGAAGGTGTCATTGCATTTGAATCACATATTGCAGAACCGGATAAAGAGGGCAGCGCGCTTCGCTATCGCGGTGTAGACATTGAAGAACTCGTCGGTCGCGTCTCATTCGGAAATGTTTGGGGACTTCTAGTCGATGATGAATTCAATCCTGGTCTTCCACCAGCAGAACCTTTTCCTATTCCGGTTCACTCCGGCGATGTTCGCGTAGATGTTCAATCTGCAGTTGCAATGTTGGCTCCAGTCTGGGGACTCAAGCCACTTCTCGACACTTCAGATCAAGATGCTCGCGATCAATTAGCTCGCGTATCAGTGATGGTTCTTTCCTATGTTGCACAAGCTGCACGTGGCACAGCGCCAGCTGTTCCCCAATCTGAAATTGATAAGGCAGACACTGTTGTTGAGCGAATGATGATTCGTTGGCGCGGAGAGCCTGATCCTAAGCATGTGCGTGCAATTGACGCCTACTTTGTATCTGCTGCAGAACATGGCATGAATGCATCTACTTTTACTTCCCGCGTAATCGCATCAACAGGTGCTGACGTAGCCGCATCAATCTCAGGTGCAATTGGCGCAATGTCAGGACCACTTCATGGTGGCGCACCCGCACGCGTACTTTCCATGATTGAAGCTGTAGAAAAGTCTGGCGATGCTGTCGGATACGTAAAGGGCATCATGGATCGCGGAGAACGTTTGATGGGATTCGGACACCGCGTTTATCGCGCCGAAGATCCACGCGCTCGTACTCTTCGTCGAATCGCACAAGAACTTGGTTCACCTCGTTACGAAGTGGCTGTTGCACTCGAGAAGGCTGCTCTTGCAGAACTTCACGAGCGCTATCCAGATCGTGTACTTGAAACTAACGTTGAATTCTGGGCTGCGATTGTGCTGGATTTCGCAGAGATCCCAGCTCACCTCTTTACTTCTATGTTTACAGCTGCGCGTACTGCAGGCTGGTCAGCGCATATTCTCGAGCAGAAGAAGACTGGTCGAATTATTCGGCCATCTTCACGCTACGTAGGCCATGCACCTCGCAAGGTCTCAGAAGTCCATGGCTGGAACGAGTCAGTCCACGCTCTTCATAACTAGTTCTTATTAAGATTAGGTATGACATCCCGAGCGATATTTTGGTTTCGTAGGGATTTGCGGCTTGGCGATAACCCGGCGCTCTTAGAGGCTATTGCTAATAGCGATGAGATAGTTCCTCTCTTTATTCTCGATCCTGCTTTGGTCGATGATGCAGGAAGCAAACGCCTTGCATATCTAAGCCAATCTCTTCGTGCACTTGATGAATCTCTCAATAATAATTTACATGTGATGGCGGGAGATCCCGTCGAAATTTTGCAGAAACTCAGTAGTCGTTATTCCGCAACAGAAGTTTACATCTCTGCAGAATTCGAACCATATGGCGCAGCCCGAGATGCGCGAGTAGAAGCTGCTGGGATTAAACTCATTCAAACCGGTAGCCCATATGCAGTTGCACCTGGACGCGTGCGCAAACCGAGCGACGGTACTCCTTACAAGGTTTACACACCCTTCTATAAAGCTTGGTGTGTACACGGATGGCGTGGCCCAGTGGCAGCGCCAAAAACTATTAAATCTGTGCAACCAACTGAAGAAGATCGCAACTTTCCGGATTGGCAAATGCCACAAGGAGCTCTAGTTGAACCAGCTGGTGAGCAAGCGGCTCTTAAGCGTTGGAAAAAATTTAAAGATGGCGCACTTGCAAATTATGACGAAGCTAGAAATAACGCTGGGATCGATGGAACAAGCAAACTCAGTGGGCATCTCACATGGGGCGAGATTCATCCACGCACACTTCTCGCAGAATTAGGTGAAAGCAAAGCTCACGACGTCTATCGCAAAGAGATTGCTTGGCGGGAATTTTATGCCGACGTTCTCTTTCATAACCCACACACCGATAAGGATTATTACGCTCCAAATTTTAAGAATATGCGCTACGAGAAACCAGCGAAGGCATTTACCGCATGGTGTGAAGGCAAAACCGGTTATCCATTTGTGGATGCGGCTATGCGCCAATTAGTTCTTGAGGGTTGGATGCATAACCGAACTCGCATGGTTGTTGCCTCCTTTCTCGTTAAGGATTTACACCTTGAGTGGCAGCATGGAGCTGATTTCTTTGAGGAGCATCTGGTGGATTTTGATGTGGCATCTAATGCGCATGGTTGGCAATGGACAGCAGGGTGTGGCACTGATGCATCGCCGTATTACCGTGTTTTTAATCCCATCGAACAAGGCAAACGTTTTGATGTAGATGGGGATTACATCCGTAAGTACATTCCTGAACTTGCCCATTTAAGTGCACCAGATATTCATGAACCATGGTTATATCTTGATGGTTATTCACATGGATACCCAGAACGAATTGTTGATCATGCAGTAGAACGTCTTGAATCATTAGCGCGACTGCAGGAAATTAAGGCTGATAAACCTCTGAAGGAGTAGCCCAGATGGCCGTGCCACTTCTTTCGCGCTTTGCCTGATACATCGCAATATCTGCTCGTCGCAATAATTCTTCACGGGCAATCGGCTCTACATCTGCAGGATGAAAGACTCGTCCGATAGATACTCCTGCATCAAGAGTTAAATCCGCAATCGCAATCGGATAAGAGAGGGTGGCACGCAAAGCGAATGCTGACTCTAACCCCACTGATTCGTTGCCATAAATGATTGCGCCGAATTCATCCCCACCTAATCGAGCAAGGTGCGAATAGGAAGGCATTGCGCGAGCAAAGCGATGAGCAATTGTTCGTAGCAATTGATCACCCACCAAATGGCCATGGAGATCATTAATATTCTTAAATCCATCTAGATCTAGAATCATGAGAGTTCCTGCTCTGTGATGCAGGGTCTCGATTTCAGCAAGGAATCTTCTTCTATTGGGGAGCCCTGTCAGTTCATCGGTCCGCGCCAATTCCCGTTGCTCAGCAATGCTTCGTGCATCTTTAAGTGCCAAGAGAAGTCGTAGAAAGGCAAGAAGGATTGTTGTGCTGGCGATATAAATGATGAAATCTGGAAAATATCTAGGTCGAACAGCTGCGATGAAGAGTACGCCTGAGCTTGCAATGAGTGAGATGCCAGCCGCAATCGAGTTGAAACGTTGTGAAATCTCGCCCTCACCACCATGGTGCCAGAGAGATTCTGCGATAAATATCAAGCCCAATAACCAACCATCATCGCTGAGTGAGGCAAACTCATAAATTGAAGTGGACGATTGCCAGAGAAAATAGAGATCGGTAGCGGTAAAAATCGATATCCCCATTAAGAGCAGAAAGCTCCGGACAGTGCCACGTTGAAGAATTAAGAGGGCGATAGTTACTGCCAACAGAATCAAATCGCCAATTGGATACACGATGGTGAGAAATACTGAGAGAGCACTTCCTTCGAAATTCTCCATTGCACTGCGTAGGGCTAGACCAGCGCAGATTCCAGAGATTCCCAATCCGATAATCAAGGTATCGATAACTTCGCCTCTAATGGAATTTCGTCTGGCAGGCAGGGTGAGAGCTCGAATTACCCCGAACAGCAAGAGCGGATAGAAGGCTGAATAACAGAGATCTATAGCAATTTCAGGAACGTTCTGATTAAGAAATGAATTCCAGGTTGAGAGGAATGAACCAATTCCCCAGAGAAAAATAGCAATGCCAATCACTTTTCGAGCGAGATGATCGTTAAATGCCGGAGAGTAAAAAACCACGAGCGCTGTAATACCCGCGATGAGATTAAAGAGAATGAGATCCGGCGCTAAGGATGGGTGTGGGAGAAATATTCTCAAACCCAGATGCGTGATCAGAAGAAGGGGCCCACTACAACGCAGAGTCAGATGTGGCCTACTACTAAACATCTCTTGAGCCTAAAGTTACTTTTGCAAGGAGACCATCCGATTAGATTCACAATTTCATTGAAATCTAACGCAGTTCTCTCATTTACCTCATTAAAGAGAGAACTCCCCGCCTCTATGTGAGGCGGGGAGTTCGTTACTAATACTTCGAGCCTTAGTAGCCAGACTTACAGATTGTTCCCATATCTTTCTTTGCTTGTGCAAGGTTATCTTCACCCTGTGCAAGGAGCGTTGATTGAGTTTTCTTGGTGTCGGCGAGAATTCCCTGCCAAGAAATTACTTTCTTATCAGCACTTTCTGCGCGAGTCTTTGCATTAGTCATACCAGTTGTATCTACCGATGTATTCGCCTTTGGATTAGCAGCGATGGCACTGTCGATTCGCTTCTGATACTCATCTTGCGCTTTGAGCCAGAGATCGCGAGTTTGGATGAAGCTATCAATAACTTTTTGAAGTTTGCTCTCAGCATAGACTTCAGCATCTACCAGAGTCTTCTGTTGTTGTGCAGCCTTGCCGTATGTGACGCTAGCGGAGGTGCAGGTTGCAGATACCCAGGTGAGTTTTTTGCTCGTCGAAATTGGACTTACACCGCAGGTAAATTTTGTCTTTGCAATGGTTGTTTTAGCTCCAGCCTTGGCACATGCACCATTTGCTTTAGCCGCAGCAGCGTTAGCTGACGAAGTTCCGGCTACGAGGGATGCAGCGATTAGCGCGGCTGCAAGTGCGAGAGTGGAAAATTTCTTTGACGTGGTCTTCACATATCCTCCAGTTGTGGTGCGATAGGGACATCTTAGTTCAGAGCGCTCTCTATGCCTGTGCAAATACTCGCCGAGAAGAGTGAAAATGCTGTGAATTATTTTTTAACGCTGCTTCTTTCGCACGTTCATTCCCAATTTCCTCACAATTGGGCGAGGAAGGTAGCGCGCTAAGAAGGTGAGCAGCTTGTATTGACCACCCGGCACGCTTATCGCACCTCCTGCTTGGCTGACTTTCCACGCGTTTTCAACGACGCGGTCAGAGTTAAGCCACATGAATTCAGGTAATCGATCCATCTTCATGCGACCACGTTGATGAAATTCGGTATGAGTAAAGCCTGGGCAGAGCGCCGAAACCTTGACCTGAGTATTAGAAAGTTCTGTATGGAGGGCTTCACTCATCACAGTAAGCCAAGATTTTGCTGCACTATACGAACCACCAGCGATAAAACTTGCGACGCTAGAGACATTAATGATTGTTCCGCTATTGCGAGCAACCATCGCAGGTAGAACTGTGTGCATTAACTGCATAGGTACTTCCGAGAGCACGCGCAATAATCGAAGTTCATCCTCGAGCGAACTAGTCAGGAAACTATCTTTAATACCAAAACCGGCATTGTTAATGAGAACCTCGATGGGAGCTTGCGTAGCGAGCAACCTTTCGCGCACTCGAGCGATATCTGATTCTTCATTTAAATCTGCCCGCAGAATCTCAACCTGAATGTTGTACTGATTACGCAACGACTCTGCTCGTTGCTGCAGTCGCTCTTGATCACGGGCCACAATGACTAAGTCAAAGCCCTTGCTTGCAAGCAGCCTAGAGAAAGATTCTCCGATACCTGCAGTAGCGCCCGTGATTAGAGCGGTTGCCATAATTACTTTACGATTCCTGCGGTGCTCTCATCGCGAATGTGCCATTCGGCGCCGTATTCGTTCATAAGATTGAGGAAAGGCTTGGGGTCAAACCATTCAGGTCCTTGGACGCCTTCAGGCTTCCATAACTCTTTGTGAATTAGTTCCATAGCCATGACTGGATTAATACCGGTCTGCCACACAACAGCTTGATCGCCATATTCGGCCATAGATTTTTCATTGTGAACCACGTTGTAGATATACACCGCTTTAGGTTCGCCAGACTTATCTAAACCTTTGATAAGCGCGCCAGCACAGGTAGCGCCCTTCATGCGAGAACCAAGCGTTGCAGGATCAGGCAGAGAAGCAGCGAGTAGATCGCGTGGCGAAACTTTCATTCCTTGAACTTCAACAGTCTCTTTACGGTCCATGCCGAGCATGTGAATAGTCTTGAGTGTAGAAATAAATTGTGCGCCAAGGCCATATTTGAAGTTGACTTTCTTGGCATCAATTTTCTGTGGAATAAGAACAACTTCTTCGTGCTCTACATTCACGCACTCAACTGGTCCAATTCCTTCTGGGAAATCAAAGATCTCGAGCTCGGAGAATGGCTCAGTTGTGTACCAACCACGACCATCTTCCCAAACTAATGGCGGATTTAAACATTCTTCGATGGTCGTCCAGATAGAGAAGGAAGGAGCAAATTCATATCCTTCAACAACAAGGTTGGATCCATCAAGAACTGTTACAGAGTCAATGCGAGAGAATAGTTCGTCGTCAGCATATTTAGCGAAGACATCGCTCATGCCAGGTTCAACACCCATTCCAATCAACGCATAAATGCCGCGCTCTCCCCAGTTCCAGTCACGAGCAAATTGCTCATCGCCCAGCTTTACACCGGTCTCTGTGTATGGGTAGTGCGGATGCGGACGTCCAAGAGACATTGCCATGTCGATGTAATTCACATTTTCTATTTCGCATGACAAGAAGATCGGCATCACAAAACGTGGATCAACTGCATTGATTACCACATCTGGTTTTACCGTGCGAATAAGTTCGCGGATAGCTTCTAGTTCTGATGCATTAACAATTGCGGCTGAGAAGCGAGGATCCTTTACACGAGCAACAGCTTCTTCAGCGCGTGACAAATCACGATCTGCAATAACCATTGAGGTGATAAATGAACGACGAGCGGCAATATTTGCAATCGCTCGACCA
>WLRE01000039.1 GCA_009698045.1 Actinomycetota bacterium
AGCAAACTTGATACCAGTTGGATAACTCTTAATAAGAATAGATATGCAGTTATCAGTAAAGATAATAAGTTAACGCTACTTAAAGCCGCCTAAGGCACTAATACAAGATTGTAAATCGCGGTACTGCGACCTAAATCTGAAATTACAACAAGGCCAGTTCCGGCCTGCCAGATTCGATGAGTTACATTTCCTTTGAGCGCAAAGGCTGCTTTCAGCGTTTTCGCCTTGTTGTATTCAAGAACAACAGGTGTTGGAGTTTTTGCTTTCCAAGATGGAATTCCAATAATCGTTGTTTTTGAGATAAAACTCTTAAAAGTATATGAGCCAGCATTGATGACTGTGATTGCAGGTACTACAGCTAGTTTGATTGTTAAAGGAGCAAGCTCGGTGAAAATACCTTCAAAATTTGATTGCATAGAGAAAGATGTTCCATCGGCAAGATCTCCTGTTATTGAGAGAGAGGTGCTGCCTAAAGTAAGAACTTTGGGATACAACTCTTGCGTTGAATCGTATTGAAATGTCGATAGCAAAGTTCCGGAGGAAGATAACTTCCAGAGAATTAATCGATTAAAAGTTGCTGGCGCAGTGGTCGTCTCGACTGTTGCGCTATCCGGATTAAGAGTTGACTCAACAGGTGCGATTGCGGTCGGAGCAATAGGTTGCGAACTAGCTCCCATAACCCAGTAATTGCCTGCTTTATCGCGCACAATTGCGGTGGCAATATCGTCGAGCGCAGTACCTAAACGAACCTCCCATTGAAATACACCAGTGCTAGAAATCGCTGCGACATAACCATCGCTCTTTCCCAGTGCCGGCGTAGCTGTAGCGGACTCAACTGTTCCGACATAAACGATGCTTCCTGGAGCAGTGGTCGCCCCAAAGAATTGATCTCCGGCTGCACCCGATAGAAACACGGTGGCAATCGGTTTAGCGCTTACAACTTTTATAACTTTAGGAATTGGTGCAGCGGATGCATTTTGAAAAGTGATTAAAAGTAGTGAAAAGACTGCGACAGCTTTTAGCTTCACGCCAATTCCTGTGAGCGATCACGGGCGGCGGTCATTGCTTTAAGAACTACATCTTCAAGGCCGGCATCGGAGAAACTCTTGAGTGCAGCTGCAGTGGTTCCGTTAGGGCTAGTGACATTTTCGCGAAGAGTGGTCGCGTCCTTGCCGCTCTCCTTTAGCATTCCTGCAGCGCCATAGATTGTTTGCACTGTTAGTTCTGTTGCAACCTCGGTACTTAAACCTAGATTTATACCTGCTTTAATCATGGCTTCAACAAAGGCAAAGAAATATGCAGGACCAGATCCGCTAAGAGCAGTCACCGCATCCTGAAGTGTTTCGGGGACGATTATTGCCTTACCCATAGTCGCAAGAACAGATTGAATGAATTCAACTTCAGTTTGTAGTACTGCGCTACCCTGTGAAATTCCAGCTGCGCCTTTTCCGATGAGCGCTGGAGTATTTGGCATAACTCGAATTACAGCCTTCTCTTTTCCAACTATTCTTTCAATGAAGTCGGTCGTTTTGCCGGCCGCAAAGGAGATAAGCAAGGCTCGCGGTTGAAGCGAGGAGGCAATCTCTGTTAGGACTCCCTCTAAATCTTGTGGTTTTGTGACTAGAAGAATGACCTGACAATCTGACGCTATTTCAGTATTGCTCTTGCGAGTTGCGCCATATCGAGCTGAAATCTCGGCTGCACGATCATCGCGCTTCTCTGAAAAACAGATATTGGTGGGTGTGACACCAGCTTGCAACAACCCCGCGAGTAAGGCCTCGCCCATATTGCCTACGCCAATAACACCTGTGCAGGTGCTCGCTAGGTTTAGTGACGAAGACATGTGACAAGTCTACCTAACCATTCATTTTCATGATGTGCGTTATTCATCAATTACCTCTAGGCTCTCACACTATGCCTGAGGTACAACCGAACTTTGCACGTGACTGGGTCGAGTTTTACGACCCTTCCAATCCTGCTGAGCTCTATAAGTGCGACCTCACCTGGCTTACCTCCAATTGGGAATGCATTTACGGTAACGGCTGCTGCGGCATAGATGAAGATAAGCCTGATGCGGGATGCTGTTCTGATGGTGCTTACTATTCCGATGAAGACGACGAGCTTCGAACCATGAAAGTTGCACAACGACTCACGCCAGAAATGTGGCAGTACTTCGATGAGGGACAACCTAAAAAGGGCAAAGGCGCGATGCGCATCTCTGAGGTTGGACTCGATGGAGATCGCAAGACTCGCAAAATTGATGATTCTTGTATCTTCTTAAATCGCGTTGGATATGAGCGTCCTGGTTACACAGGTACCTTTGGTTGCGTACTTCATCATCTTGCTCAAAAAGAAGAGATTCACTTTGTCGAAACAAAGCCAGATGTCTGCTGGCAATTACCGATTCGCCGAAGTTTTGAACAGCGCGAAATGGGAGACGGAACAATTTCCGTAAATGTAATTGGTGAATACGAACGTCTTGCATGGGGCGATGGTGGCGCAGATTTCAATTGGTACTGCA
The DNA here is from genome assembly GCA_009698045.1 of Actinomycetota bacterium. Classification (GTDB taxonomy): domain Bacteria; phylum Actinomycetota; class Actinomycetes; order Nanopelagicales; family Nanopelagicaceae; genus AAA044-D11. The sequence continues at coordinate 2,522 of WLRE01000039.1, forward strand.
CATCAAATACTGAAGCGCATGTCGGCAAAGAGCCGGTTTATAAATCCAATAAAGCTGAACTCGTTGCTCTCATGGGCGAGGCTGCCTACGGTGCATTGGTAGAACATTGTGAAAATCGTTTAGAGGCAATTGCCCTTGCTGCTGCGACTCAAAATAAGCGCAACTTGCCACTTTTTATCATCCATCCAGCCACTGTCGCTGCCAGTAAGTAATCTAGGCCTATGGCCAAAGCACCAGCTGCACCTAAAGATCCATTCCGTTGTGCGGAGTGCGGTTGGACTTCTGCAAAATGGGTTGGTCGATGTGGCGAATGCCAAGCATGGGGCAGCGTAGAAGAAGTTGCCGCACCTAAAAAGCTCTCACTTGTTGCTGGGCATGTAACTAGCGCAGCACTTCCCATTGGTGATGTAAATCTTGAGAACGCTAAAGCTCGATCATCGGGAGTCTCTGAACTCGATCGTGTTCTTGGTGGTGGGCTAGTTCCTGGCGCGGCAATCCTGCTTGCCGGTGAACCAGGTGTTGGTAAATCCACACTCCTGCTCAGTGTTACCGCTGAAAGCGCGCGCCAAGGAATAACTGCTCTTTATATCAGCGGTGAAGAATCAGCTTCGCAAGTTCGTTTGCGGGCAGAACGCTTGAATGCAATTGACCCTAATTTATGGCTCGCCTCCGAGAACGAACTAGGTGCAGTAATTGCACATATAGACGCGGTTAAGCCACAACTTCTTATCGTAGATTCAATCCAGACAATTGCTAGCGCCGGTGTTGATGGTGCACCAGGTGGAGTCACTCAAGTTCGCGAAATTGCAGCAGCGCTCATTCGCATTGCTAAAGAGCGTTCAATTACTCTGATTTTAGTTGGCCATGTAACTAAAGATGGATCAATTGCCGGTCCCAGACTTCTCGAACACTTAGTCGATGTTGTTCTTAATTTTGAAGGCGAACGTCATTCGCGCCTCCGTTTAATTCGCGCAATCAAAAATCGTTTTGGTGCATCCGATGAAGTCGGTTGCTTCGATATGAATGAATCTGGAATCACCAGCCTTCCTGATCCCACAGGTCTATTTACCACCCGACATACAGAGCCGGTTCCCGGCACATGCGTAACCGTCACTCTTGAAGGTCGCCGACCACTTCTCGCTGAGATCCAAGCGCTAGTAAGCGCCGGCAACTCTGATGGTCGCGATTATGGTAATTCTCGCCGTGTTACATCTGGACTGGATAACCCGCGTACTGCCATGACATTAGCTGTCCTCGAACTCCGTGCAAATGTGCGAGTCTCTGGTCGCGATGTTTACGTCGCCACCGTGGGTGGAATGAAAATTGGTGAACCAGCAGCAGATCTTGCGGTTGCACTTGCAGTTGGCTCCGCCGCTAAAGGACTAGCGCTCCCTGCGGATTTAGTTGCGATCGGTGAAGTCGGTTTAGCTGGTGAGATTCGTAAAGTTACTGGCGCAACTCAGAGAATCCAAGAAGCTGCTCGTCTTGGATTTAAGAAAGCAATGGTCCCTGCAGGTAGCGATATTAAAGTTCCTGGTATTGAAATTATGGAAGTTGCGCGCCTTGAGCAAGCAATCGCTCGCGTCAAAATTAATTAGTTGGTTCGATAAGAACAAACGCGACCTTCCTTGGCGCAACACATCACCCTGGGGCGTCTTTATCTCCGAATTCATGTTGCAACAAACACCGGTCAATCGGGTAACGCCGATTTGGCACGAGTGGATGGAGCGTTGGCCTACGCCTGATGCGCTGGCCTCCGCACCAAAATCAGAGGTCATCAAAGCGTGGGGGCGCCTGGGCTACCCGCGCCGAGCACTTCGGTTGCATGAATCAGCAAAGATAATTGCGAAAGAACATGGTGGGATGGTTCCACGAGCTCGAGAAGATCTCATAGCGCTACCAGGCGTTGGTGACTACACCGCATCTGCAATTGCTGCTTTTGCATTTGGTGAGTCGGCTTTGGTGCTAGATATAAATATCCGTAGATTCTTCGCTAGATATTTTGATGGCGAACAATTTCCAAGTAGTGCACCGTCATTGGTAGAGCGCAAGATTCGTACCGAACTTATTCCGACTAAGCGCGGAGACACATGGGCTGCTGCAACTATGGAATTTGGAGCTTTAATCTGTACATCTAAGAGCCCTCAATGTAATGAATGTTTTCTCATTGATTCCTGCGCGTGGAGAGCGGCAGGCTATCCATTAATGGAGATAAAGCGCCAAGCAAAATTTGAGGGCAGTGATCGCCAATGTAGGGGCGTGGTTATGAAGGCACTGCGCGAAAAGAACCGTGTGAGTAAGGTGGCACTAGAGAAAGAATGGAACAATTATTCTCAACTTGAGAAGGCGCTAGAGACGCTAATTGCCGATGGCCTCATTGAGACCACCGGCAAAAGTTTTAGATTAGCGAGCTAATTAAGCAGAAGGTGCTTCTTCAGCTAAGTCTCCAGGAGTATCTGGCATGGCAGACTTCTGAGTACTTGTGAATACGAACTCTTCTTTCTCATCGACAGTGACAACATCTACGAGAGCAATCTCGCCTGCCTTGATATCTCCAAAGAGAATCTTCTCTGAGAGCACATCTTCGATTTCACGTTGAATACAACGACGAAGTGGGCGAGCTCCGAGCATAGGGTCATATCCACGCTTAGCAAGTAGTGCCTTTGCTGCAGTCGTGAGTTCGATGCCCATGTCGCGTGAACGTAAACGCTCATCCAAGTTAACAATCATGAGATCAACGATTTGAACAATCTCTGTCTCTGATAGTTGATGGAAGACGATGATGTCATCGATACGGTTAAGGAATTCTGGGCGGAAGTGAGTCTTGAGTTCATCGCTGACTTTGCCCTTCATGCGCTCGTAATTTCCAAGAACGTCATCGGCATTGTGGAAACCAAGTCCGAGTGTCTTTGAAATATCGCGAGTACCGAGGTTGGTGGTCATGATGATGATGGTGTTTTTGAAGTCAACGACCCGACCTTGTGAATCTGTGAGTCGACCATCTTCAAGAACTTGAAGTAGCGAGTTGAAGATATCTGGGTGCGCCTTTTCAACCTCATCGAAAAGTACAACAGAGAAAGGCTTGCGACGTACCTTCTCGGTTAGCTGTCCACCCTCGTCGTATCCGACGAAGCCTGGAGGTGCACCGAAGAGGCGGGAGGCGGTGTGCTTCTCTGAGTACTCAGACATATCCAATTGGATAAGTGCATCTGCATCGCCGAATAAGAATTGTGCGAGGGTGCGAGAAAGTTCGGTCTTACCCACACCGGAAGGACCAGCGAAGATAAAGGATCCACCTGGGCGCTTAGGATCTTTGAGACCTGCGCGGGTACGGCGGATTGCTTGTGAGAGCGCTTTAATTGCTTGATCTTGTCCGATAACGCGACGATGAAGTTCATCCTCCATGCGCAAGAGGCGAGATGTCTCTTGTTCGGTCAACTTAAAGACTGGAATACCAGTTGCGGTGGCCAAAACTTCTGCGATGAGTTCTTCATCGACAACGGCAACAACATCGAGATCGCCTGCTTTCCAAGCCTTCTCTTTCTCTGCCTTTTCGTTAATTAGGTTCTTCTCGTTATCACGAAGTGCGGCAGCGCGTTCGAAATCTTGAGAATCAATTGCTGATTCCTTCTCTTTACGAGCGTTAGCAATTTTGTCATCGTAGGCACGTAGCTCTGGTGGTGCGGTCATTCGACGAATACGAAGTCGTGATCCCGCCTCATCGATTAAGTCGATTGCCTTATCTGGAAGGAAGCGGTCAGAGATATAACGATCTGCGAGCGTCGCTGCGGCAACGAGCGCATCATCAGAGATTGAGACCTTGTGATGTGATTCGTAGCGATCGCGAAGTCCCTTGAGGATTTCGATGGTGTGAGCAACGGTCGGTTCAGCTACTTGAATAGGTTGGAAACGACGCTCTAGCGCGGCATCCTTTTCGAGGTGCTTGCGATATTCATCGAGTGTGGTGGCTCCGATTGTCTGGAGTTCGCCGCGAGCGAGCATTGGCTTCAAGATGCTGGCAGCGTCAATTGCGCCTTCGGCCGCACCCGCGCCAACGAGAGTATGAATCTCATCGATAAAGAGAACGATATCTCCGCGGTTTTTAATCTCTTTGAGGACTTTCTTAAGGCGCTCTTCGAAATCTCCACGATAACGAGAGCCGGCAACAAGTGCACCGAGATCGAGTGAGTAAACCTGCTTATCCTTCAAAGTTTCAGGGACATCGCCCTTAACAATTGATTGTGCGAGACCTTCAACAATTGCAGTCTTTCCGACGCCAGGTTCACCGATAAGAACTGGATTGTTCTTTGTGCGACGAGAGAGGATCTGCATTACGCGTTCGATTTCTTTATCGCGACCGATAACCGGATCGAGTTTTCCTTCGCGTGCAGCAGCGGTGAGGTTACGTCCAAATTGATCGAGCACTAATGATGTTGAAGGAGTTCCTTCAGCTGGGCCACCAGTAGTTGCAGCTTCTTTTCCTTGATAGCCAGAGAGAAGTTGAATAACTTGATTACGAACCCGGGCTAAATCAGCGCCAAGTTTTACAAGTACCTGGGCGGCAACGCCTTCGCCTTCGCGAATGAGGCCAAGCAGAATATGTTCTGTGCCGATGTAGTTGTGACCAAGTTGAAGTGCTTCGCGGAGAGATAGTTCAAGAACTTTCTTTGCGCGAGGTGTAAAAGGAATATGTCCGGATGGGGCTTGTTGTCCTTGACCAATAATCTCTTCGACCTGCGAGCGCACAGCTTCGAGTGAGATGTTGAGAGCTTCCAGGGCCTTAGCGGCGACGCCTTCACCTTCATGAATGAGGCCAAGAAGGATGTGCTCAGTGCCGATGTAATTGTGGTTGAGCATGCGTGCCTCTTCTTGGGCCAGCACAACAACTCGTCGGGCTCGATCGGTAAAGCGCTCGAACATTTACATGCCTCCTATTAGTACTACCGGAATAACACTCTAAGCCTAATGCGAAGGGGCGGACCCCCGCTTACCCAGATATAGGGGTAGAACCAGCTTTAGGCTCAATTTATGCCCGATATCGGCGTAATTAGCCAGAGAACTCAGAGAAGTTTAAGCATTCGGGTATTGCCCAGGGTATTGGGCTTGACGCTTTCAAGGTCTAAGAATTCGGCGACGCCTTGGTCATAAGAGCGTAAGAGCTCGGCATAGACATCGGGATCTACTGGAGTTCCTTGAATGACTTCGAAACCATGGCTACCAAAGAACTCAGTTTCGAAGGTTAAGCAGAAAATTCGAGTTACACCAAGTGCGCGGGCACGTTCAATAACCGATTCAAGAAGTTTGTGGCCAATTCCTTGACGCTGATGATCAAGTGCAACAGCAACGCTTCGAACTTCTGCCAGGTCTTCCCATAAAATGTGAAGTGCAGCGCATCCAATCACTTTTTCATTTTCAATTGCAACTGAAAATTCTTGAACACTTTCGTACAAAGTCACTGTCTCTTTTCCGAGCATGCGACCAGGAATTGCATGAGTATCGATTAGTGTGCGAATTGCTTTTACATCGCTGGTGTGAGCTGGACGAATCTGAACTGACATGTATCGGCTTATTCTTCTGGCTTTACTAATGGGAAGAGAATTGTTTCGCGAATTCCAAGCCCGGTCAGTGCCATGAGTAGGCGATCTACACCCATTCCCATTCCGCCCATAGGAGGCATTGCGTATTCCATGGCTCGTAAGAAATCTTCATCGAGTTGCATCGCTTCAAGGTCGCCCTTTGCTGCGAGAAGTGATTGTTCAGTTAAGCGATCGCGTTGAATTACCGGATCAATGAGTTCTGAGTAACCAGTTGCAAGTTCAAATCCTTCAACATATAAATCCCATTTTTCAACTATTCCTGGGATTGTGCGGTGCGCACGAACAAGTGGAGAGGTATCAACTGGGTATCCCTTAACAAAGATTGGCTCATTGAGCTGGCCTTCTGTTACATGTTCAAAAATTTCTTCTGCAAGTTTGCCGGTAATCCACTTGGGATCAATTTTCATCCCTAGTTTGGTAGCAATTTCCTTGAGTTCCCCGTGTGAAGTTTGCGGGGTTACTTCGACACCAACGCCTTCAGTAATGAGATCAAAGAGATTGGCCTCGCGCCAAGTTCCGCCTAGATCTAACTGGCGGCCATCATGGTGGGTAACAACATGGCTACCAGCAACTGCCATCGCTGCGTTTTGTACGAGAGTACGAGTGAGATCTGCAATGGAATTCCAGTCACCGTATGCCTGATAGCTCTCAATCATTGCAAACTCTGGTGAGTGACTGGAGTCTGCGCCTTCGTTGCGGAAGTTACGGTTAATTTCAAAGACGCGCTCAATGCCACCAACTACACAGCGCTTTAAGAAGAGTTCGGGAGCAATGCGAAGAAAGAGTTCCATATCGTAGGCGTTGCTTATCGTCTTAAATGGGCGGGCAGTAGCGCCACCATGCATTACTTGAAGCATTGGGGTCTCTACTTCAATGAAGTCTTGTGCATTAAAAGTTTCACGCAATGAACGCATTACCGCGGGACGCAATCTAGCGTTAGAGCGAGCTTCAGGGCGAACAATCAAATCGACATAACGCATGCGAACGCGAGTTTCTTCCGAAAGTGGCTTATGTTCAACTGGAAGAGGGCGTAGCGATTTCGCTGCCATTACAAAAGAATTCGCAAGAATCGAGAGCTCACCGCGCTTAGAGGTGATAACTTCACCGGTGACGCTGACTAAATCGCCGAGATCTATCTCGCTCTTCCAGAGATCGAGAACTTCTTGACCTACTTTGTCGAGCGATAACATGGCTTGAAGTTCTGTGCCATCGCCCTCTCGAATAGTGGCAAAGCAGAGTTTGCCGGTATCTCGCTTAAAGATAACTCGGCCAGCAACACTTTCAATAATTCCGGTGGCGGTATCAATCGCTAAATCTTTATGGGTTTCACGAATTGTTTTAAGTGAGGCAGTACGTGGAACTGAGACAGGATAAGGCTCTTGGCCACGAGCAATAATGGCTGCCCTTTTTTCGTGGCGAATACGAAGTTGTTCGGGGAGGTCTTCTTCGTGCGAGGTGTCATCCGGATTCTGCGTCATAAGGTGAGAAAGTCTATCGTTTAGGTATTGCGCTCATGAACTAGTCGCAATCCAATTAGCGTTAAATCTGGCTCATGAAAATCAATATTTTCGGCAATTCCAATAACTAATGGGGCTAACCCACCTGTAGCAATAACGCTGACGACGCCGGCATCGGGATAGAGCTTCTCGAGTTCATCTGATATTCGCGAGACCAGTCCATCTACTTGTCCAGCAAATCCATAGATCGTTCCGGACTGAAGAGCTTCTACCGTATTTTTTCCGATCACATTTTTAGGAAGCACTAATTCGACTTTTCGAAGTTGGGCAGCGCGCGCCGCAAGAGCTTCGACCGAAATCTCTATCCCGGGAGCAAGTGCCCCACCTAGAAACTCACCTTTAGGAGAGACCACATCCAGATTTGTGGAAGTTCCGAAATCCACGACGATACATGGGCCGTCTTCTCCGTATAAAGCATGCGCTGCTAATGTATTAACAATTCGATCTGCACCAATTTCTTTCGGGTTATCAACGAGAAGTGGAACCCCAGTCTTAATTCCTGGTTCTACAAGGGTGGTAGGAATTTCGCTGAAATAGGAAGAAATCATTGTGCGAATTTCACGTAATGAGGCAGGAACAGTTGAGCAGACAGCCAAGCCAGTAATATCGAAACCTTCAATCAGGGCGCGGAAACGAATCCAGAGCTCATCTGCAGTGTCACGAGGATCTGTCTTAACACGCCAAGATTTAACCAGCGATTCTCCACTAAAAATTCCAAGAACCGTATTGGTATTTCCTACATCGATAGTTAACAACATCTCATGCCATCCTTAGGTCTAAGCCGATATCTAATACAACTGCTGAATGCGTAAGTGCTCCAACCGCCAGATAGTCCACTCCGGTAGCTGCATACGCTTTTGCATTTTCTAATCTGAGTCCGCCAGACGCTTCCAACTTTGTCGCGCCCTTCACTATTTCTACAGCCGCACGACATTGTTCGATACTCATATTGTCGAGAAGAACTAGGTCTGCTCCGGCGGCAACAACTTCTCGAAGTTGTTCGAGGGCATCTACTTCGACTTCAACCTCAATATCTGGATACTGCGCTTTCACAGCTTGAAATGCTTGTGTTACGCCTCCGGCGGCGACGATGTGGTTGTCCTTAATGAGTGCAGCATCTGATAAAGACATTCGGTGATTAACTCCCCCACCACAACGCACTGCAAATTTTTCAAGTTCGCGATGTAGCGGAGTGGTCTTTCTGGTATCTCTAATCTCGACTGGAAAAGCCTTTACCTCTTCCACCCAACGATGAGTGAGGGTGGCAATTCCACTTAATCCACCAAGAAAGTTGAGTGCAGTACGTTCACTCAGTAATAGCGCACGCGTGTTACCTCTTGCCTCAAGAATTAATTGTCCTGCTTCTACATGTGAGCCTTCAGCCACCGTTATTGTGTAATCAGTAATTCCAGTTACTTCTAGAACTG
>WLRE01000004.1 GCA_009698045.1 Actinomycetota bacterium
AATGGCTTACCAGGCTTGCAAGATGAAATCGATTCGCTAAAGAGCGAGTTAGAAAAAGGGAGAGTTGTATGAGTTCAACAAATTACGCCTACCTCTCTAACTACTTGATCTATTCCTCTATGGTGGTTTACACAATTGCATTCATCGCCCATGCAATCGAAGTTGCATTCTCTGTTCGTAACGTTGGTTCAGATACCAAGTTTGATTTCAGCCGCACTATTAAATCTGGTCGGATCGGATCAGCGATGATGGTTCTTGGTACTTTGATTCTCTTTGCGGGTGTAATTATTCGTGGAGTATCGGCCCATCGTGTCCCCTGGGGCAATATGTATGAATTTTCGATTACTGGCGCACTCGCATTCTCTGGCGCTTACCTCTTTGCGCTCTGGAAATTCAAAATTCGTTGGTTAGGACTTCCGGTAGTTATCGCAGTTTTATTGACTCTTGGAACTGCCATCACCATTCTGTATCGCCCCAGTGCGCCACTTGTTCCAGCTCTTAAATCCACTTGGTTAGCAATTCACGTATCAGCGGCAATAATTTCCGGCGGAGTTTTCTTACTAGCTAATTGTGTTGCAGCAACTTATTTATATTTGGATAACATGGAGAGTAAAGGCCCACGCACACCTTGGGCAACCCGCTTGCCATCGCTAGATGTTCTCGATCAACTTTCATATCGTCTTGTTGCATTTGTATTTCCATTGTGGACTTTTGCAGTAATCGCTGGTGCAATTTGGGCGGAGTCTGCATGGGGACGCTATTGGGGATGGGATCCAAAAGAGACCTGGGCATTTATTACCTGGGTTGCTTACGCCGCTTATTTGCACGCTCGCGTAACTATTGGTTGGCGCGGACGTCGCGCAGCATGGCTATGCCTCTTCGCAGGTTCAACTTTCTTGTTCAACTACGTATATGTAAATGTGTGGGGATCTGGTCGCCACACATACTCTGGTTTGTAGTTAGAGATTACGTAAGAAATCAGGATCGTCATCTGGTGCAATTGGGCGACGAGGCCCACCAGACCCACGATTATTTCCGGAACCAGGATTTCGCTTCGGACGCCCAGCAAAGAGCCAAGCTATCGACCCTAACGGGGAGAGAAGAATGACAATCAATAACCAACCCCACTTAGGCAGACTTCTTACTGATTCTTGGGGAGTGCGCGCACAGTCAAAGAGGGCATACAGGGTTACTGCAAAAGTTATGATGATGGGAAGAATGCGCATAGGAAAAGTCTAACCTGATTTAGATAATGAAGGCGAGCGATAGCAACAAGGCAAAGAGCATCTGTAGCCGCCCGGTTTTGCCGAGCAACGGTATGAGTTCAACGCCCACCGCACCCTTAAGAACACTTTTAGCGATGGAGAGAGTGAGGGGGAGTAATAGCAGAGTAAGCAGAGTCCAGGGAGAGATGAAGAGTGCTACCGCGCTGGCGAGATGGGCGAAGGCCAACAGAGTCACAAAAAGTGCGCGAGCACGGAGATCGCCCAGGCGAACAGCAACAGTTCTCTTGCCTACTAATGCATCTTTAGGGCGATCGCGTAAGTTGTTTATGGAGAGAATTGCACAAGAGAGTGCACCCATTGGAATCGATACCAAAAATGCGCGTCCACTAATGATTTCGCTCTGAGCAAAGTACGAGCCCATCGTTGCGACCACTCCAAAAAAGATAAATACAGAGAGTTCGCCAAAACCCATATAGCCATAGGGCTTACTTGTTCCGGTGTATCCCCATGCTGCAACAATTGCAATTGCGCCGACGAAAATAAGTATCAAACTTGTGCGCAGCGCTAATAATCCGCCAAATACCGCAGCAAGAAAGAACATTAAGTATGCAGCGTTCTTGACTGCTTGAGGCTTAGCTAATCCAGAGGCCGTAAGACGAACTGGACCTACCCGAACCTCATCTGTACCTCGTACTCCATCGGAATAGTCATTTGCATAATTCACACCGATTTGGAGCAAGAGCGAGACAGACAATGCGAGTACAGCATTTAGCCATTGGAAGGCAAGATCCGTTGTAGCTATAAGTGAAGTACCTACGAGCACCGGAGCAATGGCCGCTGGCAGAGTACGCGGGCGCGCACCATCAATCCATTTCTTCATCGGTCTCCTTAATTCGCTGCTAAATATAGTTCACGGGCAATTGTTCGGTCTGGCTTTCCTAAAGAGGTGAGGGGCAAATTTTCAACCGTTAAAAAGCCCTTTGGTACCGCATGTGCTCCGAGGGAATTCTTCAATTTATCGCGCACTGATTCAATATTGATATCTAAATTACTGAGTAGGACAAGCTTTGTTCCCCACTCTAAATCAGGAACTCCGCATGCAATAAATTCTTGCTCGTGGAACTCCTGGCTTAAGAACTTCTCTACCGCACCTAAAGATATCTTCTCGCCGCCGGAGATGATTTGATCATCGCTTCTTCCTGTGACACGAATTTCTTTACCCACTAATTCACCGAGATCGCTGGTCGTAAACCAACCATCTTCAGTGGCATTTTTCCATGCACTCAAATTATTGAGATATCCGGCCGCCATCATGGAGCCGCGGAGTTGAATATTTCCGGTTGCAGAGATTTTTACTTCTACTCCAGAAAGGGGTTGGTTGTTATAAATACAACCACCTGACATCTCGGTCATGCCATATGTGGTGAGCACTGAAATATTTGCCTTACGCGCGCTCTCTAACAGATGTGAAGAAGCGGCAGCTCCACCAACTAGAACTGCTTTACACCCTTGTAGATGTGAGAGTAATTGCTGATCTCCATGCAACGCGCGATGCAATTGAGTGGGAACAATTGCCGTGTAAGCAGCAGCATCTTCGATTCCAACAACCGGAACACTTAACTCAAGTGCACGAACTAAAACATTGATGCCAGCGATGTGATTAACCGGAAGTAGGAGGGACCATTGCTCACCTGGTTCTGCTCCAAGAAATTTATGTGCGGCTCGCGCGGAAGCAAGAAGCGCTGCAGAAGTGAATGCAACTTCTTTTGGTGCACCCGTTGATCCGCTCGTTGGAACAACCACGCTAATTTCAGCAGGAACGCTCTGTTGTGAAATTGGGGCGGCGGCCAGGGCTGGACCATCTCCGGCAAGTGCGCGGGATAGAGCGTCTGCAACCTGTGGAATCGACCACTCAGGTGAGATGGACGCAACTAAGCGCGGATGATTTTCGTTCATGACCCCCGTAGGCTATCCGTATCCATAAGAATCCTGAAAAATTGGAGTAGATGTGAGCAAGCCATTTAAGCGCGAACCCGGTGACCGCACAATTCCTGCTTGGAAAACTGGCGAAGGCGGCGAGAAATTCTCTGACATCTTCTATCAGACGGCTGATGGAATGGCGAAGATAACAATCAATCGACCAGATGTTCGCAATGCGTTTCGCCCTCAAACTCTATTTGAGTTACAAGAAGCATTTAATTTAGCTCGCGACAATGATGAAGTCGGCGTAATTATTTTTACAGGCGCAGGAACTGAAGCATTCTGTTCTGGTGGAGACGTTAGCGTTCGCGGAGATGATGGATATCTTGGCGAAGATAAATTAGCTAAAAAGGGTATTGGGCGACTTAATGTCCTGGATCTTCAAATTCAAATTCGTCGCCTACCAAAGCCAGTTGTTGCAATGGTTGCAGGTTGGGCTGTTGGCGGCGGTCATGTGCTACATGTCGTTTGCGACATCACTATTGCTGGCGATAACGCAAAATTTGGTCAGACCGGCCCAATGGTTGGTTCTTTCGATGGCGGATACGGAGCAGGTTTACTTGCCGCGCACATCGGTCAGAAGAAGGCTCGTGAAATTTGGTTCTTGTGTCGCCAATATGATGCGGCTGAAGCTTTAGATATGGGCCTCGTTAACACTGTTGTACCTGTTGCAGAACTTGAAGCAGAGACAGTCAGTTGGTGTCGCGAAATGTTGCGCCATTCACCTATGGCACTTCGCTTACTTAAAGCTGGACTGAACGCCGCAGATGATGGACTTGCAGGAGTACAACAACTTGCCGGCGATGCCACACTTCTGTTCTATATGACAGAAGAAGGGCAAGAAGGTCGCAACGCCTATCAAGAGAAGCGCGATCCTGATTTCAGCAAATTCCCCAAGCGTCCGTAAATTTCATGACATCAACTTTCGCATTGCGGGATATCTTTCGAGATAGCGTCGTTGTTGCGATTCCCACGAAGACAGATTTTCGTGGAGTGAGTGTTCGCGAAGCGCTTATCTTCCGTGGTTCTAGCGGCTGGTCTGAATTCGCTCCTTTTGTTGAATACACAGCTACAGAAGCAGCCCACTGGTTGCGCGCTGCAATTGAAGGTGCATACATACCTTGGCCTGAGTTAAAGCGGACAAGTATTAGCATCAATGCAACCCTTCCCAGAATTGCGCCGGAGGCAGTGAAGTCATTTCTCCTTAACTATCCAGGGTGCACAACTATAAAAATGAAGGTAAATGACTTTGAGAGCGATGCAGATCGCCTTGAAGCCGTAATAGATGAAGTCCCCGATGCCAAGATTCGCCTTGATATCAATGGCGGCTGGACTCTCACGCAAGCTCGTAAGTACCTGCATGAATATTTCCTGCGCTTTGGCAGCGTTTTCGAATATATCGAACAGCCGTGCGAGAACTTGGAAGATTTAGCAACTCTTAAAAGTGAAGTTCCTATGAAGATTGCGGTTGATGAAGCAATCCGTAAATTCATCGGTAGTGATTTCACATCAATCTCTGATTTCGCAGATATTGCAATTATGAAGTGGGCCCCATCAGGCGGAATCACGGATGCACGAAAAATAATTTCAGACATTGGTCTTCCAACCGTTATTTCTAGTGCTGTAGATACTGGCATCGGTATAACTCATGGGCTCGCACTAGCTGCATCCTTGGATTCTTTGGAGTACGCGTGTGGCCTCGGAACTACCGCTCTGCTAGTAGAAGATATTGTTAAACCATCGCCAAGGCCCATTAACGGCGTGATTGAGTTAAAGAGAGTTGAACCTAACCCTGAACTTCTCGCTAAGTACCAGGCTTCGCCAGAACGCGTAGCTTGGTGGGAGAATAGAGTTATTGAAGTTTGGGAGAACGCACTGAGCGAAGAGGTTAAGGGGTGGGTCAATTGAGCACATCAACTGATCTCGCCCGGACAACAGTTCGTTCACTCATCGAATGCGGTGTTAATACTTTTGTCTTATCTCCAGGGTCAAGAAATGCACCGCTATCTATTGCACTCTACGAAGCAAGCAAAAAGGGGCTAGTAGACCTGCACGTCAAAATTGATGAACGCGGCGCCGGCTATTTTGCGCTTGGAATCTCAAAAGCTACAAATCACTATGTGGCAGTTATATGCACTAGCGGAACTGCAGCCGTCAACTATCACCCAGCAATTCTTGAAGCGCACCACGGTGCTAACAAATTATTGGTAATCACTGCGGACCGACCTGCGAGATTACGTTCAACCGGTGCAAACCAGACAACAAATCAGAGCAATATTTTTGGGGATATTGAGAGTCACGATATCTCTCATTCAATCGACGTTGCTGCGCTACTTGTTGGTGGTCCGGTTCATCTCAATATGCAATTTGATGAACCCTTACTTCCTTCAGATTCCAAAGATTGGTTAGCGGGAATAAAGATTGCGCCTGTTTCTCCAAAGAAGGAGAGTTGTGATGCCATCCCAATCACTGAAGGTTCTGCGATTGTTATCGGTCACGATCGTGGAACATTTAGCGTAGAAGAGATCCGAGAGGCACTAGCGGGTCTGCGCGTTCCTATAATTGCTGAGGACCCGCTTTCATTCCCAGAAGCACTTGCCCACGCCTCTATCATCCTTGCTGATGAGGGTATCCGCAGTGCACTAAAAGCTGATCAAGTCATTGTTATAGGTCGAACAACGTTGTCGCGAAGTATTAATGCATTTATCAATGAAGCGAAACTTCAAATAGTTATTGATCCACGGATGGCTACGATTGACATCGCTCGGACTGCTGAACAGAAATTGCATACTCTTCCATTCTTTGATGCGCATCTCTCGGGCCAATACTTTGATAATTGGAATTTGGCTTCCAAGAACGCTCATGCTGACTTACATAATCTTGATCCATTCTCCGAGCACGCCGTAGTTCGTACTATTGCTGAGCTTCTGCCCGAGGATTCCGCTCTCTTTATTGGCTCCTCTCGCCCGATTCGAGATATCGAAGCATTTGCAGCGCCAAGAAAGGGCATCACAGTCTTCGCCAATCGAGGATTAGCCGGCATTGATGGCAATATTTCGACAGTTTTTGGAATCGCAGAAAAGTTCGATCGTACATATGCCATCTTGGGAGATCTAACCTTCATGCATGACCTCTCTGCATTAGTTGCTCCTACAGCTGCGAATTTAACTATTTTTATCATTGATAACAACGGCGGCGGCATCTTCTCTACCTTGCCACAGGCTGGCGTTGAAGGTTTTGAGACGATCTTTGGAACTCCTCAGAATGTAAATCTGGAGCGAGTGGTTGCGGGTTATGGAATTAAAGTTGAGAAGGTAAAAACGCCATCAGATATTGCGCGAGTTATTTCTGCAAATGAAAATAATTTGAATGTTGTGATAATTGAGGTACCGGAACGTGCAGAAATGGCAGCTGGGCTAAAAGAAATTTATCAGAGCGTTTCGAGAGCGGTGCGCATCGGACTTAATTTAGCCTGACTTTCTGCCAGTTCTTCATCAGGTATAGATCCAGCAACAATTCCACATCCTGCGAAGAGGCGGATGGAACGCTTATCTTCTGATAACAATCCACATCTAAGAGCAATTCCGATTTCACCATCACCTCGGGAATCGACCCAACCTACCGGCCCTGCATATCTCGAACGATTCATTCCTTCTAATTCATTAATGACCGTCTTAGCAACCTCGGTAGGAGTTCCGCATACCGCTGCAGATGGATGAAGAGAGTTAATAACAGTGAAAATATCTACTGGAGTTGCGGAGTCATTTACTACACCGGTCACATCTGTAGCTAAGTGCATGACATTGGCAAGGTGGAGAACAAACGGTGATTCAGGGACGTTGGTAGAGGAACAATATGGCGCAAGGGCATCTGCAACCGATCGAACCGCATATTCGTGCTCTTCTAAATCTTTAGAAGATTTAGCAAGTGAGGCGGCAAGTGCCATATCGCGCGCTTCATCCCCAGTCATGCGAATCGTTCCAGCCAGCACGCGCGAGGTAACTAGAGATTTACTTAAACGGACTAGTAGCTCGGGAGTCGCACCAATAAGTCCAGCAACATTAAATACCCAAGTAGTTGGATACTTCGCTTCAAGGTTTTGAATAAGTGCGCGAGCAGAAATAGGGGAGTCAGAATCTGCAGTGAGATCACGTGCGAGAACCACTTTTTCAAGCTCAGCGTTCTTTATCTTAGAGATAGCAGTGGCAACTCGATTCTTCCATTCATCGTTGCTAAGTGAACCGTTCTGCCAAGTAATTGCAGGATGTGAAATTTCAGCGACATTAGTAGTCAGTGACGGTTGTTCTGTACTACCCACCCAGGTAATCCAAGATTTTCCACTCTTCTGCCCAACAATTATCTGCGGAATAACTAGGTAGGACTCCTCATTCTCATCAAACGAGAAAGAGCTAAAAAGAATTGGACCTGTACCACTGCCGTGCACATTGTTATGGATATCAAATGCGCTGAGGTTTGTACGCCACCAATCACGTGCCTGATTAAATCGATTTGGGCCCTTAACGGTGGTTGATTTCCAGATACCAAATCCGATGAGGCCATCGCCGCCGCGAAGCCAAGATGTAGCGAATTCTTCGCTGCATGCGATAGAACTGAGGGCTGGATGGTCACCGAGAATCTCGGTAGTAATTGTTGTCGCCATAAAATTTCCGAAAACGAATTAACGCTTTGAGACAAACCGCCAGACTGTAGGAAGAGCGGTGCTTGCGATTGCAATCTTTAGAACTTCACCAATTATGAAAGGTTGTAACCCTTTTTCAAGAGTCCATGACCATGACTGGCCGGTAGATTGATGTAACCAGAATAAACCGAAGGTGAAAATAACAGTTGTGCCAATGAGCATCGTAGGAATCACTGTTGCAATCTTTTGATCCCATTTGCGACCTGCGAGCGCACCAGTAATCCATGATGCTAAAAGCATTCCCACGAGATATCCACCAGTTGCACCGGTTAAGCGTTCAATACCTGCACTCTGGTCTGCAAAAATTGGTGCACCAGCTACTCCAGCTGCGATATAAAAAGCGAAAGTCGAGAAACCTAACGAAGCGCCATATGCGCTGCCTAGCAAGAGTGCGCCAAGTGTTTGGCCCGTAATAGGGACGGGTGAACCAGGAACGGGCAGTGAAATTTGCGCCATAGCAGCGAGAAAGACGGTTCCCCCAAGAACAAGTCCAAGGTTGGAAACTGCGCTTCGGGTAGGTAGAACAACCGCCTTCAATGTGGCTATCTGTGACATTAAAAGTTCCTATCTCTGCAGGTCTTCACTGGTCTAACTTGTGGTCGGAGCCTACTCCCGAGAGAATGTACGAGTGAGTAGAGCTGGCCTCAATAAAGAACCCGATGACGTCTCTCGGATGTTCGACGGCGTGGCAAAACGCTATGACCTGCTCAATGACCTCTTGAGTCTGGGCCGCACAAAAGCCTGGCGCAAGGTAGTTACTGCGATCATTGCACCGGCGCCCGGCATGGAAATCCTCGATATTGCCGCCGGGACCGGCTCATCTAGCCGCCCACTGGCAGATGGCGGGGCAAAGGTCATCCCACTAGATTTCTCGATCGGAATGCTCGATGCTGGCCGAAAGCGCCATCCTGATCTTGCCTTTACTCAGGGCGACGCCCTTGCCTTACCCTTCGAAAAAGAGCGCTTTGATGTGACGACCATCTCATTTGGTCTACGAAATACGCAGAATACAAAGGCGGCGCTCGCAGAAGCGCTTCGAGTAACAAAAGCTGGCGGACGAATTGTGATCTGCGAATTCTCACAGCCCACAAATCGAATATTTAGACATATCTACCTGCGCTATTTGATGCGCGCCCTGCCTCCGATTGCTCGGCGCCTATCGTCAAATCCTGATGCCTACATCTATCTCGCAGAATCCATCATTGCTTGGCCCAATCAAGAGGGCTTGGCGGCGCTAATGAGAGAGGCCGGATGGCAGCGAGTGACCTGGCAGAATCTCACCTTTGGTATTGTCGCAATTCACATGGGTTACGCTCAAAAATAGGCTGTTAGACCTACCCGTCAGTTTTTCCTCGCACACCTAAGCCCGTAGACTTCCTAATCGTGAACCCTTATGTACCGATTTTGGCTATCGGCGCCGTCGGCTTTGGATTCGGAGCCTTCTCCGTAGTGGCTGCCGCCATCACGGGACCTAAGCGTTACAACCGCGCAAAACTCGATGCATACGAGTGTGGAATCGAACCCTCACCGCAAGCAGCTGGTGGTGGACGTTTCCCTGTTAAGTACTTCCTCACTGCAATGCTTTTTATTGTCTTTGATATTGAAATTGTCTTTCTCTATCCATGGGCCGTCTCTTTTGATCAACTCGGTCTCTTTGGTTTAGTTGAAATGGTGATCTTTATCGGAACCGTCTTTGTCGCTTACGCATACGTCTGGCGACGTGGCGGATTGGAATGGGATTAAGAATGGGTTTAGAAGAGAAGCTACCGAGTGGTTTTGCTTTAACAACAGTTGAAGGTCTTGCTGGCTACATGCGCAAGAACTCACTCTGGCCTGCAACCTTTGGTCTTGCCTGTTGTGCAATTGAAATGATGGCAGCCGGTGGCGGTCGTTATGACTTAGCTCGTTTTGGAATGGAAGTTTTCCGGGCATCTCCTCGCCAAGCTGATCTCATGATTGTTGCAGGTCGAGTATCAAATAAAATGGCACCGGTGCTTCGTCAGATTTATGATCAAATGGCTGGTCCTAAATGGGTTATTGCGATGGGTGCATGTGCATCTTCCGGCGGAATGTTTAACAACTACGCCATTGTTCAGGGCGTAGATCACGTTGTTCCAGTAGATATTTATCTTCCAGGTTGTCCACCACGTCCAGAACAATTAATGGATGCGATTTTAAAGTTGCACGAAGTTATTGGCCAAGAAAAACTCGGCGTTAACCGTGAAAAGCTCATTGCAGAGGTAGAAGCAGCAGCAATGGCAGCTAAGCCAACTCACCAACTAAAGGGCCTTCTCGCATGAGTGATTCAACGCAAAAGGGTTCGTTTGGCGTCAGCGGAACGGGAGATACCTCCGGCTTTGGTGGCCTAGTGCGTACTGCTATTGATTCGGGTTCAACCGAGCGCCCATATGGTGGCTATTTCGACAGCGTCGCCGATGATTTAGAGCGCGCTTATCCAGAATTTTCAGATGCAATCGAACGCGTAGTTGTTGACCGCGGTGAACTAACTTTGCATGTAAAGCGCGAACGTCTTGTCGATGTTGCACGCATCCTTCGTGATACCGAATCTCTTCGCTTTGAAGTCTGCCTTGGTGTTAACGGTGTGCATTATCCAGATCAGGCTGGCCGTGAACTTCACGCGGTTTACCCACTTCTTTCGATGACACATAACCGTCGAATTCGTCTCGAAGTTTCAATTCCTGATTCTGATCCACACTTGCCATCACTTGTTGAACTCTGGGCCGGCAACAATTGGCACGAACGCGAAACATTCGACATGTTCGGAATTATTTTTGATGGACATCCAGGTCTCACTCGCATCTTGATGCCTGATGATTGGCCCGGACATCCGCAACGTAAAGATTATCCACTTGGCGGAATCGCCATTGAATACAAGGGTGCAACTGTTCCGGCTCCTTCAGAGCGGAGGTCTTACAAGTGACAACCGAAGCATCCTCACGCGAAACGACTGAAGGTCGCGTCTACTCTGTAACTGGTGGAGATTGGGATTCCCTCGTTACCGAAATTGGTCAGACGAAAGAAGAGCGCGTTGTCATTAACATGGGCCCACAACACCCATCTACTCACGGCGTTCTTCGTTTAATTCTTGAACTCGAAGGCGAGACTGTTACTGAAGCTCGCGCAGGTATTGGTTACTTGCATACTGGTATCGAGAAAAATACCGAGTACCGCACATGGACTCAGGGCGTCACATTTGTCACGCGCATGGATTACCTAGCTCCACTCTTTAACGAAGCTGCGTACTGCCTTGGCGTTGAAAAGCTCCTCGGAATTACAAATGATGTCCCAGAGCGCGCCAGCGTTATTCGCGTCATGATGATGGAACTCAATCGCATCTCTTCCCACATGGTTGCACTCGGCACCGGCGCACTTGAACTCGGCGCCCTTTCACCGATGATCTTCGCTTTCCGCGAGCGCGAGAAAGTCCTCGATCTCTTCGAAATGATCTCTGGCTTACGCATGAATATGGCGTACATCCGTCCCGGCGGAGTGGCGCAAGATATTCCGCTCGGAGCAGTTACCAAGATTCGCGAGACGGTAAAAGAACTTCGCCACAACTTTAAGGATAATGAGAAGCTGCTTGTCGGCAACTCCATCTGGATGAAGCGCACACAAGGAATTGGTTATCTAGACCTTGCAGGTTGCATCACTCTCGGAGTGACAGGTCCGGTTCTTCGTTCGGCTGGCATGCCGTGGGATCTACGTAAGACCGAGCCATATTGTGGCTACGAAAATTACGACTTTGATGTCATCACAACTGATACCTGCGATGTCTACGGACGATTTCTCATTCGCATGCAAGAGCTCGAACAATCACTACGCATCATTGAACAAGCATGTGACAAATTAGGAAATCTTGCGGGAGCGCCAGTAATGGTTGCCGACAAGAAAATTGCTTGGCCAGCACAACTTTCTGTGGGTGGCGATGGAATGGGTAATTCACTCAATCACATCCGCGAAATTATGGGCGAATCCATGGAAGCGCTTATTCATCACTTCAAATTAGTTACCGAAGGATTTAGCGTCCCGGCCGGACAGGTCTACGCAACTGTCGAATCCCCACGTGGCGAAACTGGCGTTCACTTGGTCTCTGATGGCGGAACGCATCCATATCGGGTTCACTTCCGCGAACCATCCTTTAATAACTTACAGAGCACAGCAGCAATGAGTGAAGGCGGAATGATTGCCGACATTATTGGCGCAGTTGCCTCTATCGATCCTGTGATGGGTGGTGTTGATCGCTAATGGCATTTACAACAGAACAAGAAGCCATCATGGACTCTATCGTTGCTCGCTATCCACGCAAGCGCTCTGCCATCATGCCGTTATTGCACTTTGTTCAATCCATCTACGGCTATGTCACTAAAGATGGCATCGAAAAAATTGCAGAAAAGATCGAAGTTGAAGCTGCTGAAGTTACCGCAGTCTCTACTTTCTATACCCAATATAAATCAGAGCCAGTGGGCGAATATCACGTGGGCGTCTGCATCAATACTTTGTGTGCCGTAATGGGCGGCGACGCGATTTACGATTCTGTCAGCGATCACTTAGGAATCGGAAATCACGAGACTACAAAAGATGGCAAAGTTTCACTCGAAAAAATTGAATGTAATGCTGCATGTGACTATGCACCTGTTGTAATGGTCAACTGGGAATTTTTTGATAACCAGACTCCACAATCAGTTCGCAATCTGGTCGATGCTGCGCGTGCCGGAAATCCTCCAGCACCCACTCGTGGACCAAAGACGCTTCGCACTTGGAAGCAGAACTCAGAAGTTTTAGCTGGACTATCTGATGGACTTTCTGGTGAAGGCGTATCAGCAGGACCAGCAACGCTATTAGGACTCAAGATTGCTAAAGAAGGTGGATCCAAGTGACCCAACTGACCCCCGTACTTTCTGCACATTGGGATGAAGCAGATTCATTTACTATCGAGGGCTACCAGCGCCATGGCGGTTACAAGGCTCTTGAAAAAGCGCTCTCCATGCAACCTGATGAAGTTATTCAATTAGTTAAAGATTCTGGTCTTCGCGGTCGCGGCGGCGCTGGCTTTCCCACCGGAATGAAGTGGGGATTTATTCCGCAGGGCGATAATAAAGAGCATTACTTAGTTGTTAACGCAGATGAGTCCGAGCCTGGTACTTGCAAAGATATGCCGCTGTTGATGGCAAATCCTCATGTACTTATCGAAGGCATGATCATCGCGTCATACGCCATCCGCGCAAACTATGCATTTGTTTATGTCCGCGGTGAAGTTGCGCATGTTGTTCGTCGAGTACAGAAAGCGATTGAAGATGCATACAAGGCTGGACTTCTCGGCAAGAATATTTTGGGCAAGGGCTTTGATCTCGAACTCGTAATTCATATCGGCGCAGGTGCATACATCTGTGGTGAAGAGACTGCGCTCCTAGATTCCCTCGAAGGTTTCCGCGGTCAACCTCGCTTACGTCCACCATTCCCCGCCATCGCTGGTTTATACGCACGCCCAACCGTCGTAAACAACGTGGAATCAATCGCTTCAGTGCCAGCAATTATTGCTAATGGCGTTGAATGGTTCCAAGCAATGGGCACCGAGAAGAGCAAGGGCTTTACCTTGTACTCACTCTCCGGCCACGTTACTAACCCAGGACAATTTGAAGCACCATTGGGAATCACACTCCGCGAACTACTAGAACTAGCAGGCGGAGTTCGCGCCGGACATCAGATTAAATTCTGGACACCAGGTGGATCATCCACCCCGCTATTTACCGCTGAACACCTCGATGTTCCTCTGGATTACGAAGGCGTTGCCGCAGCAGGTTCGATGCTCGGAACAAAAGCACTTCAAATTTTTGATGAGACAACTTGCGTTGTCCGCGCAGCACTTCGCTGGTCCGAGTTTTACAAGCACGAATCATGTGGAAAGTGCACGCCATGTCGCGAGGGCACTTGGTGGTTAGTACAAATGTTGCACGACCTTGAAGCCGGTAAGGGCACTGAAGAAGATCTGACCAAGCTCTTGGATCTCTGCGACAACATTGCGGGCCGTTCATTCTGCGCGCTTGCAGATGGCGCAGTGGCACCAATTATTTCTTCACTCAAATATTTCCGAGATGAATACCTGGCACACCAACGCAACGGTGGTTGCCCCTTTGATCCAATCGCTTCTACTACCTTTGCGACAGTTGGTGCTTAATGAGTACTGAACAATTAACAGAGGTTGAGATGATTACCGTCGTTATCGATGGTTTTGAAGTCACTGTTCCCAAAGGAACTCTCGTTATTCGTGCCGCTGAAAAACTGGGAATTCAGATTCCTCGTTTCTGCGATCACCCGCTTCTCTCTCCAGCCGGTGCATGTCGTCAATGTTTAGTCGATATTGAGATCAATGGTCGCGCATTTCCTAAGCCACAAGCCTCATGCACGATTCCAGTTGAACCTGGCATGATTGTAAAAACTCAATTGACCTCTCCTGTTGCAGATAAAGCACAGAAAGGTGTCATGGAGTTGTTGCTCATCAACCACCCATTGGATTGCCCCGTATGCGATAAAGGCGGCGAATGCCCACTTCAGAATCAAGCAATGAGCAATGGTCGCCCAACTTCACGTTACGAAGGCGTAAAGCGCACATATGACAAGCCGGTAGCAATCTCTTCTCAAGTTCTACTCGACCGCGAACGTTGCGTTCTCTGCGCACGCTGTACTCGATTCTCTGAAGAAATTGCTGGAGATCCATTTATTACATTGAACGAACGTGGCGCACTACAACAAGTTGGCATCTACGAAGATAAGCCGTTCGAGTCTTACTTCTCTGGCAACACTGTTCAAATCTGCCCAGTAGGTGCATTAACCGGAACTTCTTACCGTTTCCGCGCTCGTCCATTCGATTTAGTTTCAGTAGATAGTGCCTGCGAACACTGCGCATCCGGTTGTGCAATGCGCACTGATATTCGTCGCGGCAAGACTCTGCGTCGCCTTGCCGGCGATGACGCATCTGTCAACGCCGAATGGAACTGCGACAAGGGTCGCTGGGCATTTAAGTATTTAATAACTCGTGAACGCGTTGCAACACCAATGGTTCGCGGCAGTGATGGCGAACTTCACGAAGCTTCATGGCCAGAGGCACTTGCAGCTGCAGCTGCTGGTTTAAAGTCAAAGCGTGCAGGTGTTCTTGTCGGAGGTCGCACAACTCGCGAAGATGCTTACGGCTATAGCAAGTTTGCTCGTGTATCGCTCGGCACCAACGATATAGATTTCCGCGCTCGTCCTCACTCTGATGAAGAAACATCATTCCTCTCCTCCATCGCACTGGGTCTTTCAACTACCTACTCAGATCTTGATAAAGCAGATCACGTAGTTCTTGTTGAATTCGAACCAGAAGAAGAATCTCCGATCGTCTTCTTGCGCTTGTATAAGCAAGTTCGCAAGCGCGCTATCCATATTTCTACAACAGCTCCACGGATCTCTCGTGGAAATCACAAGCTCACCGCAGTGCGCACCTCACTATCTTCTGTAAGTGGCCTTACAGCTAAGTCAGTAATCATTCTCGGAGAACGCGCTGCTGAGACCGGCGGAACAATCTCAGCCGCAGTCGCACTCGCCGCTTCAACTGGTGCAAAGTTGGCATGGATTCCTCGTCGAGCAGGAGAACGTGGTGCACTTGAATCTGGAGCGTTCCCATCTCTTCTCCCGGGTGGCCGCCCTGTTAGTGATGCTTCCGCACGTGTAGATGTCGCATCTGCGTGGGGCGTCTCGCACCTCCCACAAAATCCAGGTCGCTCTACTTCTGAAATCTTGCAGGGACTCAATACGCCAGATGGTTTAGAGGCTGTTGTTATTGGTGGCGTAGATCCAGCTGACATTTCGGCAGATGCGCTCTCACAACTTCTCAATACCTTTGTAGTCTCACTCGAAGTTTCTCACAGTGCAATTACAGCAATTGCAGATGTCATTCTTCCGGTAGCTGCTGTTGTCGAAAAGCAAGGAACATTTGTCGATTGGCAAGGTCACGCTCGTGGATTTGAAAAGGCAATTGATGATGCTCAAACTCGGAGCGATGTTCGCATTCTCTCGATGCTGGCGGACGAGCTTGGTGCACCTATCAATTTGCCAAGTGTTTCGGCCACTGCTCGCGAAATTCAATCGCTTGGCACATGGGATGGCGCACGCGCTGCATTTGAGAAAACTTCTGCCGGATCTGCTCCGCGCACCGAAGGCACAACTGCAATGCTTCATTCCTGGCGTTTGCTACTCGACCTCGGAACACTTCAAGAAGGCGAAGCGAATTTGGCAGGTACTGCTCGCACTGCTCGCGCTCACATCTCTGCATCTCGCGCCGCCGCTTTAGGCGTTAAGAACGACGATCGCGTGCGCGTATCAAGTGAGCGTGGCTCACTCACGCTTCCTGCAGTCATTGTTGATATTTCTGATGATTGTGTTTGGGTTCCTCGCAATTCTCTTAACTCACAAGTTATTCCCGCACTGGGCTTTAGCTCTGGAGTAGTTACGGTGGTCAAAGCATGAAAATCTCAGAACTTCTCGGAACCGATCCAGGCTGGATCATTACTGTTAAAGCACTCTTTATCTTTGTTCTCTGCGTTCTTCTCACTCTTGTAGCAATCTGGGGCGAGCGTCGCCTGGTTGCTCGCATGCAGCAACGCCTAGGACCTAATCGCGTTGGTCCATTTGGACTTGTTCAAGGCCTTGCCGACGGCGTAAAACTAGCGCTAAAAGAGGATCTCATTCCTAAAGCGGCAGATCGCATCGTCTTTGTTATCGCTCCAATTATCAGCGTTACCGCTTGCTTCTTGGCCTTTGCAGTAATCCCTATGACCGGCGTTGTTAATCTCTTCGGTCATGAGACTGCAATGCAACTCACCGATATTCCAGTAGGCGTTCTCTATATTTTAGCTGCCGCCTCATTCGGTGTTTATGGCATCGTTCTTGCTGGCTGGTCTTCGGGTTCCACATATCCACTACTCGGCGGACTTCGCTCGAGCGCACAAGTAATTTCTTATGAAGTAGCCATGGGCCTCTCACTCGTCGCCGTCTTTATTTATTCAGGCTCAATGTCTACTTCTGCAATTGTTGAAGCGCAGCATGACTGGTGGTTTGCAGTTGTTTTGTTCCCGTCATTTGTAATTTATATGATTTCTATGGTCGGTGAAACAAACCGCGCACCGTTTGACTTAGCTGAAGCAGAGGGAGAACTCGTAGGTGGTTTCCATACCGAGTATTCATCTCTCAAATTCGCACTCTTCTTTTTAGCTGAATATGTAAACATCATCGGCGTATCTGCACTTGCCACCACATTATTCTTGGGCGGATATCACGCTCTTCCAGGACTGACCTTCACTGAACAATGGTGGGGCGGCTGGTTCACGATGATCTGGTTCCTCGCAAAAGTGATCGCTTTCTTCTTCATATTTGTATGGCTTCGCGGAACTCTCCCACGACTTCGTTATGACCAATTCATGAAATTCGGCTGGAAAGTTCTTATTCCAGTGAGCCTGCTCTGGATTCTAATTGTTGCCACACTTCGTGTTCTCTCACAACAGAACACTTCTCGAGCCGTGACACTCGCCTTTGCATCCGGTGTCGTAGTTCTAATCCTTGCCGGTACTTCTCTCTATGAGCGCTCTCAGAAGAAGTCAAAAGCGGAGAACGCAATCGGCGATATTCCGCAACCATCTTTCCCAGTTCCTCAGATTCCATCACAGCGAGCGGAGCAATTACATGGCTGAAAATCCCATTACCCCCCGCTATCCAGATTTAGGTCTGACTGCAGCTGCTAAGGCAGAGATGAAAATTACAGGTCAAGATCTTGAAGCAAAGAGTTTCTTTGCTCAGCTGCAAGGCTTCTGGGTCACCTTTATTACGATGTTCAAGAAGGTCACCACCGTTAATTACCCTGAAGTAAAAGAACCAACGGCAGAGCGTTTTCACGGCCGCCATCAACTCAATCGCTACGACGATGGACTAGAAAAGTGCATTGGTTGCGAACTCTGCGCTTGGGCATGTCCTGCGGATGCAATCATGGTTGAAGGAGCAGATAACACCGAAGAAGCACGCTTCTCTCCTGGCGAGCGATATGGCAAGGTTTATCAAATTAATTATCTTCGTTGCGTCTTTTGTGGACTCTGCATTGAAGCCTGTCCAACTCGTGCACTCACTATGACTAACGAATACGAACTCGCAGATTCCACTCGCGAAAAATTAATTTTTGAAAAAGACGATCTCCTGGGACCCATGCGCGCCGGAATGATTCCTGCGCCGCACCCTATGTATCCAGGAACTACTGATACCGATTATTACAAGGGCGCAATTACTGGCCCGCATCCATCTCAAGAGGTGAAGTAACAGTGATTACTCTCGCTCTTGAATCAGGTGCAACTGCAACTCCCGAAGCAGTTCTCTTCTGGTTCCTTGCCCCTCTTGCAGTTCTATCTGCCTTAGGAATGCTGCTTGTGAAGAAGGCGGTTCACTCTGCACTACTCCTCGCTTGGGTCATGGTAACTCTTGCGATTTTCTATATCGCACAGGATGCGCTCTTCCTTGGAATCGTCCAAGTAGTTGTTTATACCGGCGCAGTCATGATGCTCTTCCTCTTTATTCTGATGTTAGTAGGAGTCGATAGCTCTGATTCGCTAGTCGAAACAATTAAGGGTCAGCGCGCAACTGCAATTACTGCAGCGGTCGGCGTAGGTGGACTCCTTATCTCCTTGATCTCCCGTGCTGTACAAGCTAAACCAGCAGTAGGCCTGAAAGATCTAGAAATTGTTGGCAATGTGCAATCTATTGCAACCGAACTTTTTACTAAGTATGTCTGGGCATTTGAAGTTGTATCAGCACTCCTTATCACTGCTGCCTTAGGTGCAATGGTGTTGGCCCATAGCCAGAAGCCAATTGCTAGGAATCTGCAGCGCGATAAGTCAATCGCCCGTTTCCGTGGTGCATCGTTAGCAACGGCGGCCGGTCTCCCAAGTTCAGGTGTCTACTCCAGACACAATGCGGTGGATGTTCCTGCGTTACTTCCTGATGGAACACCAGCCCCTTCATCTATTTCTGCAACGCTTAACGCTCGTGGAAATATGATCGATAGCAAACTCTTTGAACTTGAACTCAAGGAAGAGGAGGAGAACTAAATGGATATCTCGAACTACCTCTACCTCTCAGCAATTCTTTTCACGATTGGCGCAGTTGGCGTTGTTGTTCGTCGCAACGCAATTGTGGTCTTTATGTGCGTGGAGCTCATGCTCAACGCAACCAACCTTGCCTTTGTCACCTTCTCACGAATCCACGGTAATTTGGATGGTCAAGTCGCATCCTTCTTCACCATGGTTGTGGCTGCTTGCGAAGTGGTAATTGGCCTAGCGATTATCGTAACGATTTATCGCTCCCGTCGATCAGCATCAATCGATGATGCTAGTTTGTTGAAGCGATAACCATGACTACTAGCAACCTTCTCGTTTATCTCATTGCGCTTCCTCTTATAAGTTCTGCACTACTTCTCATTCTTGGCCGCAAGGCTGATAAGTGGGGCCACCTCTTAGCAACATTGGTGTCGGGATCAGCATTTGTCATCGGAGTACTTGAATTCTTCGCGATGCGCAGCCGCTCAGGCGATGCACGTCCGGCTACCCAACACATCTTTACCTGGATGTCTGTTGGCTCCTTTCAGGTCGATGCCTCACTCCTTCTCGACCAACTTTCAATCGCCTTCGTCCTGCTTATTACTGGCGTAGGAACGCTTATTCATATCTATTCAATTGCATATATGTCGCATGATCGCGATCGACGTCGCTTCTTTGCATACCTCAATCTATTTATTGCAGCGATGTTGCTCCTTGTATTGGGCGATTCATATCTCAATCTTTATGTTGGCTGGGAGGGCGTTGGCCTTGCCTCTTATCTACTTATTGGTTTCTGGAATCAGAAGCCTGCCTACGCCACCGCAGCCAAGAAGGCTTTTGTTGCTAACCGCGTCGGTGATGTAGGACTTTCACTCGCAATCATGATTGCCTTCGCTCAATTCGGCACTGTCTCATTTGCAGGCGTTAAAGAGCACGCCCACCATGCATCGCCAGCAGCGCTAACTGCAATCGGTGCGATGTTGTTGCTTGCCGCTGCCGGCAAATCCGCACAATTCCCACTGCAATCTTGGCTCGGAGATGCAATGGCTGGTCCAACCCCAGTATCTGCTCTGATCCACGCGGCAACAATGGTGACAGCTGGCGTCTATCTAATTACTCGCTCTAATTTCATCTTCGATGCCTCCGCTACCGCACAACTCCTTGTTGTAATCGTTGGCGCAATCACATTGCTCTTCGGTGCAATCGTTGGTACCGCTAAAGATGACATCAAGAAAGCACTTGCTGCATCAACAATGTCGCAAATTGGTTACATGATTCTTGCAACTGGCCTTGGACCTATCGGTTATGCATTTGCAATTATGCACCTCATAACTCACGGATTCTTTAAGGCGGGAATGTTCCTTGGTGCTGGATCTGTCATGCATGGCATGGATGACGAAGTAAATATGCGTCGATTCGGTGGCTTGGCAAGATTTATGCCAATTACTACTGTCACATTTGGTCTGGGTTATCTCGCAATTATCGGAGTACCTCCATTTGCCGGTTTCTATTCCAAAGATAAAATCATCGAAACTGCATTTAACGCCGGCGGTCTCAAAGGAATTCTTTTAGGTGGTGCGGCACTTCTCGGTGCAGCAATAACCGCGTTCTATATGACCCGAGTTGTAGTTCTTACTTTTGCAGGATCTAAGCGTTGGGACGATAAAGCTCATCCGCACGAGAGTCCAGCCCTGATGTGGATTCCAATGGCGATTTTGGCAGTTGGTTCTGTTACCTCTGGATTCTTACTCGCATCCGGTAATGCGATGGTCAATTGGCTTCAACCAATTGTTGACCCACATCATCACGAGCATGGCGAAGAATTTCTCAAGCCAATCGTTGTATCAACTATGGCTATCGTGGTGGTCGTACTTGGAGTTCTCGCTGCAATTGTTAAGTACCGCACCGTTCCAGTTGAGGCTCCTACGGAAGTTTCAGTATTTACTAAGGCTGCGCGTAAGGATCTCTATCAAGATAGCTTTAACGAGGCAGTACTTATGCGGCCGGGCCAGAAGCTCACTTCCGGGCTTCTCTTCACTGATAAATCAATTGTCGATGGCGCAGTAAAAGCGGTTGGTTTCTCTCTGCAAACTATCGCAGGGTGGATTCGTAACCTTCAAAATGGATTTATCCGGACCTATGCACTCGTAATGCTCATCGGATTACTTGCGCTTATTGCAACAGTTTGGGTGGTGACGCTATGAGTATCTTGACTACGCTAGAACTTCTTCCGTTAGTTGGAGTCCTGGCTCTTGCTCTTAGCCCCAAAGCGGACGCTCTTCTTGCAAAGAGAATCGCACTTGGATTTTCGCTCCTTGTCGCTGCAGTCTCTGCAGTGATGGCTTCTCAATTTAAGCTCTCTGCCTCAGGCTTCCAGTTTGTGGAATCGCGCTCATGGATTCCAAACTTCGGAATAAATTACGCGGTAGGTATCGATGGGATCTCGCTCGTTCTCATTTTGTTAACCACGATCCTTGTCCCCATCGTCATCCTTGCTGGTTGGAATGAATCCGAAGGCGGCCGATGGAGCACTAAGACGTTCTATATTTTGATTCTCATCTCAGAGGCAATGATGATTGGCGTCTTTGCCGCTACAGATGTTTTCCTCTTCTATGTCATCTTTGAAGCAATGCTCATTCCGGTCTATTTCCTCATCGGGGGATATGGGCGCGGAGAGCGGGCAGCCGCTGCACTCAAGTTCCTGCTTTACAGTCTTCTTGGTGGTCTCTTGATGTTGGCAGCGCTTATTGGCACATACATCATCTCTACCAATCAAATCGGCGGAACTTTTGATCTCACCAAGTTATCGACGATGCAGATTGATGCACCTACACAGAACTGGTTGTTCTTAGGATTCTTTATTGCCTTTGCAATTAAAGCCCCGCTGTGGCCATTTCATACTTGGTTGCCATCCGCGGCTAAAGCGGCGACACCGGGAACTTCAATCCTTCTTCTAGGAGTCATGGATAAAGTCGGTACATACGGAATGATCCGTTTCTGCATGACGCTCTTCCCAGATGCCACAAAGACATTTACGCCGGTAATTATCACCCTTGCTGTTATTTCAATTCTCTATGGTGCATTCCTAGCTATCGGTCAGAAAGATATAAATGGCTTGATCGCATTTACTTCGATTTCACACTTCGGCGTAATCACGCTTGGAATATTTGCTATGACAACCCAAGGCCTGACTGGTGCTACTTTCTATATGGTTAACCACGGCTTCTCCACTGCTGCGCTCTTTATGACCGCAGGTTGGATGGTCGCTCGCCGCAAGTCTTCACAGATCGATGACTTTGGTGGACTACAGCGCGTTACGCCTATCTTGGCCTGGTCCTTCTTTATCGCAGGTCTATCAGCACTTGCTCTTCCTGGTCTCTCCAGTTTCATCTCTGAATTCTTAGTTCTTGCTGGAACATTTACTCGTTATCCAATAGCTGCAATCTTTGCAACACTGGGAATTATTCTTGCCGCCCTTTATGTCTTAATCGCGGTCCAGAAATCTCTTCACGGTGAGGTAAAGCCAGGAAATGAATCTTTAACAGATCTCATTCTTCGCGAAAAGATTGCGCTAGCTCCTGTTATCGCGCTGATAATTCTGCTTGGCTTTTATCCAAAGCCGGTCCTTGATGTCATTAACCCCACCACGGGAGTTGTTATGCAACATGCAGGGGTAGTCGATCCAGCGGTAAAGGTAGGTAAGTAAATGACCGCTCCAGTACTTAACTACGCACTGCTTGCACCAATCCTCGTCATTCTTGGTGGCGCGCTCATCGGTGTCCTTGTTGAAGCATTTGTAGGCAAAGCCCTCCGCGCTTCTCTACAACTTCCGATTGCTCTGGGTTCAGTAATCCTCTCGTTCGCATTTCTCTGGCGCTCACATAACCAACCTTCAGCCACGGCTGCAGTGGGCTCTGTATCAATGGACCCTGCTGGAATATTTATACAAGGAACAATCCTGGTTCTCGCATTTATTGGAATTTTGCTCATCGCAGATCAAGATAATTTCACCGCTCAAGCCTCGGCTATTCCTGGTTCTGAAGAAGAGGCAACTTCTATTGCATCTGGAAAGCAGCAGACTGAAGTATTTCCACTCACACTCTTTGCAATTGCTGGCGCAATGCTCTTCCCGGTCGCAACAGATTTAATCACTCTCTTTGTTGCACTGGAAGTTCTCTCACTTCCGCTCTATCTCATGGCTGGTCTCTCTCGCAGACGTCGTCTACTTTCACAGGAAGCGGCGCTTAAGTACTTTATTCTCGGAGCTTTTTCATCTGCGATATTCCTCT
The DNA here is from genome assembly GCA_009698045.1 of Actinomycetota bacterium. Classification (GTDB taxonomy): domain Bacteria; phylum Actinomycetota; class Actinomycetes; order Nanopelagicales; family Nanopelagicaceae; genus AAA044-D11. Next base: position 23,327 of record WLRE01000004.1, read on the forward strand.
TTGGTACTGCATTCCTCTATGGATATACCGGCTCTCTGTCCTTCAACGATATTGCAGGAGCAGTAGGCGGCAATGGTTCAAGCTCCACCTTCCTATATATCGGAATTATCTTCGTGAGCGTCGGTCTTCTCTTTAAAGTGGGAGCAGTTCCATTCCATGCCTGGACTCCTGATGTGTATCAAGGTGCCCCAACTCCAATAACTGGATTTATGGCAGCTGTAACAAAAGTTGCAGCTTTTGGAGCAACACTTCGCCTTTTCTATGTTGCACTCGATGGCGCTTCCCAAACTTGGAAGCCAATCATTACTGCAATTGCCATGCTCACCATGGTCATTGGTTCAATTGCAGCGATGGTGCAACGCGATGTAAAGCGTGCACTTGCCTACTCATCTATCGCTCATGCGGGCTTCTTGCTTATTGGTGTCATCGCACTTAATAAAGAGGGACTAGCCGCTTCACTGTTCTATTTCATCGCATATGGTCTTGCAACTCTTGGTGCATTTGCGGTTATCACGATGATTCGCGACTCCTCTGGTGAAGTTACCGATCTCAATCGTTGGGCGGGGCTTGCTAAAAAGTCGCCTCTTGTGGCCGGACTTTTCACTCTCTATCTATTGAGTTTTGGTGGCCTGCCGCTCACGGCTGGATTTATTGGAAAATTCTCCATCTTCTCCGCTGCCTACCAAGGTGGAAATATGTTGGTAGTCGTTATTGCTGCACTAGCAAGTGCCGTGGCACTCTTCTTCTATCTCCGTATTGTTTTAATGCTCTGGTTTACCGAGCCAACAAATGATTCAGTTACGGTGGTAATCCCATCCATCCTGACTCGAATTGCAATTTTTATTACCGCTATCGCAACCATAGTTCTGGGTATCGCTCCCTCACTTCTTCTCAATCCTGCTACAACATTCGCTACCTTCTTCCAATAAGCTGAATATATGTCTCGCTTAGGAATTGCAGGTATCGACCCAGAATTTGAAGCGAGAATTATTGCTGATATGGAGGCGGTGGAAGCTCTGCTCCGCTCGCATATTGTTGGCAAGTATCCATTTGTTATTGAAACTTCTCGCCACCTTGTTGAAGCCGGTGGCAAGCGCCTTCGTCCGCTACTTGTATTACTTGCAGCTCAATTTGGAGACCCCAACCGTAAAGAAGTTATCGATGCGGCAGTGGTCTGCGAACTCACGCACCTAGCAACTTTGTATCACGATGATGTAATGGATGAGGCCCCAAAACGTAGGGGAGTAGAAAGTGCGAATAATCGTTGGGGCAATAGCGTCGCGATTTTAACCGGAGATTATCTCTTTGCTAAGACCTCGCTACTGCTTGCAGATTTAGGTCCCGAGGCAGTTCGCCTTCATGCAATCACCTTCGAGAGATTAGTTATTGGCCAGATTACAGAGACTCAAGGCTCCACTGCCGGAAAGTCGATGCTCGAGCACTACCTCAGTGTGGTCGCTGATAAGACCGGATCACTCATCGCTGCGAGTGCCAACTACGGAGCTCTACTCTCTGGCGCATCGGCTGCGGCGCGAGATACTCTCACCGAGTATGCAGAGAAGATTGGCATCGTCTTTCAATTAGCAGATGACATTATTGATATTGCTAGTACCTCATTTGAATCCGGTAAGACTCCTGGCACTGATTTGCGTGAAGGAGTTCTAACTTTAGTCACACTCTTTGTTATGGAATCCACAGATCCTGCAGATGATGAGTTAAAGAAGATTCTTTCTGCTCCTATTACTGACGAGGCCGTAGTAGCAAGCACGCTGGAGCGACTTCGTTCTCATTCCGCTCTTCTTCAATCACGCGAATTAGTCGAGAGATATGCAGCAGAAGCACGAGATTTACTTTCCACTCTTCCAGCTGGGCCAGCACGTGAAGCGTTAATCGAGCTCAGCAACACCGTTATTACGCGCACTGCCTGACTTCATCAAGTCGGTTGCAAGAATTATCAATGCAATCCAGATAATAAAAAATCCAGCCCACCGAGCAATCGACATCTCTTCATGACGGAGAAAAACTCCAAGACAAAATTGCACGGTTGGAGTTATGTATTGAATTAATCCCATTAGTGACAATGGGATTCGAGTCGCTGCACCGTTAAATAGTAGAAGTGGGATAGCTGTGACTGCGCCGCTGAGAATTAGCAGCGTAGTGAGTCCGCTACTTTGACCAAGCTGACCCGTACCTGCGTTAGCAAGAAAGATCAGATATCCAGCATAAGGGATAAGGGTAAGGGTGGTCTCAATTGCCAAACTTTCGAGCGAACCTAGCCCGAGGCGTTTTTTCACAAATCCATAGCTTCCAAATGAGAGCGCTAGAGTAATTGCAATCCAAGGAAATGTGCGAGCATCAACGGTGAGTACTATTACGCCGATAGTTGCAATAATTACCGAAACCCATTGCCACCTACTCATTCGTTCTCGAAGAATGATCACACCAAAACCAATACTCACTAATGGATTGATGTAATAGCCCAATGAGGCATCTACGACATGACCCTTGTTAACCGCCCATATGTAGGTAAGCCAATTAACTGAGATAAGAATTGCGGCTACGGATAACCCTTGAATAACTCTCTTGTTGCGAAAGAGAGCAAGGGTAGAAGTTAATTGTTTGGTAAGCGCTAATGAGATGAAACAGAATCCGAGTGTCCAGACGGCCCGATTGGAGACAATCTCTAATGGATTTGCTGGCTTGAGCAGCGGCCAATACAGGGGAAAGAGACCCCAAATTAAATAGGTAGAGAAACCAAAGGCGAGTCCTGTCTTATAACGACTCATTATTTAACGGTAGTTCGTAAATTGCACCGCAAAGTCCCACGTGCCAGCCTTAACCATTGCGATTGCATCTTGAAGATCATCGCGGCTCTTGCTGGTGACGCGAAGAGTGTCTCCTTGAATTTGAGTTTTTAGACCCTTAGGACCTTCGTCGCGGAGAAGTTTTGCAATCTTCTTTGCGTTCTCGGTGGAGATGCCCTCCTTGAAGAGACAGTTAATTTTATAAACCTTGCCACTGAGCTCTGGGTTAGATGCATCTAGATGTTTGAGTGAGACCGTGCGTTTTACTAATTTGTCACGAAATACCTCAAGGGCTGCCTTTGCCCGCTCTTCGGTATCTGCCTCAATCAAGAATTTATCGCCCGTTTTCTCAATCTTTGTGCCGGTATTCTTAAAGTCAAAGCGAGTATTGATCTCGCGATCAGTCTGATTGAAGGCGTTATCGACCTCCATATGGTCTACCTCGGAAACAATATCGAAACTGGAATCAGCCATTTTTACTCCTGCTCTACTTAGAAATCGTTTTTTTGAGAACTTGTCTGGCTTTTTTGAGAAGTTTAGTGAAATCCGAGAGATTGCGAATCTTTTTTGCTGCTCGAAAAGCTATACGCACGAGTGGTAATAAGTTATTTGTTGAGAGCGACTTCGAGAAATCCACTTGGCTGATCTCACTCCAACGCATTCCCCAGAGTTCTTGGATATTGCGATAGACATTTCCGCCGGCACGATTAGCTCGGCCGAGTGCTGGCGCATAGATAACAAAGGTTCGTTGATCCTTTGAGTCCACAACTCCCTCAAGACCATTTCCAGATTTACTGATGCGATGGCGAAGAGCAGCAAAGCGAATAACCGGATCAATAGCTCCTTCGGTAAAGTAAAAGAAGGGTGTAGATGGTTCATCGAATCGTTGGAGAATCTCGGAGATTAGTAGCTTCTTCTCGCTTGCCGATTCTTCGCAGGAAAATCGGGAATCTCCAGCAATCCAACGATTTATTTCACGGAGTTCTTTGAGGGAATCCTCGGTGACTTTGTATCGCGCGGTCAGAGCCTTCCAGTTGCCGATGAGTATGAAGCGTGCCTGCCCACTCTCATCAGCTAGGAATTCATTGACCATATTCTTAAATGATTCGGCAGGCATAGATCGGCAATCTGCAACGATGTAATTCTCGGGAACAGTCCACGTAAGTTGATCATTGGCGCGCAGATAGCTCATTGCTGGTACATGATGTGCAAAGAGTGGACGATTGTGAGCAATGACAGTATCAGTGTGGACCTCTACGGTGCTAATACCTAAATGCCAAGAGAGGGCTTGCCGCTCGGGCACAAAACGCATTCCACCCAGCAGTGCGCGCCAACCTAACTCATTGTCTTCACCGGTTGTGAAGATTGGGTTATAACCACCGAGGCTATTCCAATTCTTACGAGAGATAGAGAATGTTGCTCCGACTAAAGCGCGAAAACTTTCAAGACTCGGTGCACGTAGATCATCGGTTCCTTTAATGAGCAACTCCCACGAATCTTTTCCTTCGCTGACCTTGTGAAGTGTTGAGAAAGAACCATTCCTTAACTCAGAGCCCAGAAGTTCAGGGGTGTAAGACCAATCACCAACGAAGCGTTTCCAGCCGAGAACCACAAAATCATCCGCGTAATGATGCCATTTCATGTGATGGGATAGGTGATCTGGCTCAACCACCATATCTGCATCCAAGAACCAGAGCACATCTTCTTTAAGCGTAGAGACTGCGAAATTAGTTGCTAGCGTCTTGCCCCACGCACGATCTTTATTCTTAAATTTAATTAACTTTGTTTTTGCAGGTCTGATCTTTGGAAGGACCAGTGCTTTCACTGAACCATCGTCGATGATATAGACAGTAAAGAGTGCTGCAGGATAGGTCTGCTCCTTAAGTGCAGCTAGAACCAAATCCAATTTATCTTGACCATCGCGGCAGGCGATAACAACCGCCACTTTGAGATTAGGCTTCTTTACAATCTCTAAGAATGATGGACGGATGTAACGATAATTAGTTCTCATCCGATATTTCCAAATTCCTCATGGCTCCAAATACCGACCTTTTGACCACTGGTACCACGTAGATATTTTGAATAATTAGTGATGTAAGTCTGGGTAGCAATGCTGCGTTTGTAAATATAGCCCAGGCCAAAGGTTCGATAAATCTTGCCACCATTGTTCTTAACCCCTGAGAGCAGGAAGTGGTCGACGGCGCTCTTTCCTTCACCAAACCAACCTGCTGCCCTCGCACTTGAACTCTTGACCAAGATTGTGCCACCACAGACCCAGTCATCCCATTGGTTTACAGATGCAATTCCGGTAGGGCCCATTCGTCTAACTGTGAGATCTATTGCCTCTAAGTAAATGTAGTTCATCGCTTTACCAACGACCTCCGCGCCCGTTGTAATTGCGGTATCCATAAGATCTCGCAAGTGTTCTGGCCCGTAAATATCATCGTCATCCATCTTGGCCAAATATTCACCGGATGATCTCTGCGCCATTGTGGTGAGGACTGACCCAAGGGTATGAGCTGGGCTAAAGTCTTGAGTAATAACTGATATTCCGCGCTTCTGCAGGCGCGTGATTGCACTCTTATGTGTTGGACTCATCTTAAATTTGTGAATGCCCAGTAATAATTCAAATTTCTTCATTGTTTGTAGCTCTAGTTGACGCAAAATATTTGAGAGATCCGAGGGACGAGCGGTAGATATTACGACCGAGAGAGCTGGGTATTTCTTAATAGCAGCTCGACGAGTGGCTCGCTCTGTTGATACAGCGAGAAGCTCTGCTTCAAAGTCCATTGTCATAATGACCTAGATTAGTAGTTGATTTGACCGCAGGGGTTCTCTGCAGCGGTACGGACCTTGAATTGTTCAATGATGGTCGGCTTTGGTGTGGCTTTAGCGCCCGACTTATTCGCCTTATTCGTGGCCTTAGCCGATGGCGATGGGGTTGCTACATCATAAATCGGAATATCGTTAATCAGTCGATTAAAGAGTTCAGGGGCTTTGACTGCATCCCAAATGACAACTGATCCGAGCCCTGGATAACTTCCATTGGCTGTTGAAAGCGGAACGGTTAGTGTGCGGACCTTGTTCGCAGAGAGTTTGCCCATCTGCTGCCCGAGAGTAAGTAGATCATTTTGCGAGAGGCCAGAGTCAGTCTTTACTGTTGAAATTGCAGCCTTAAAGAAATTTAGAAGTTTGACCGGATTTAGTAAAACTCCGGCGCTCGTAGCTTTGCGCAAGACTGAAGCCATAAATTGTTGCTGCCGTTGCATGCGGCCAATATCGCCCAACCCATCAAAGTCACGAGTACGAACGTACTTAAGGGCTTCAATCCCATCAAGGGTATGAACTCCTGCGCTCATCACTAAGTGACTCTTAGGATCATTGATATCAACTTTAGAACAGACCTCGATGCCACCAAGTGCGTTAACGATATTTGTGAACCCCACGAAATTTATCTCGATGTAATGGTCAATGTGTAAATTGGATTTCTGTTCGATGGTCTGAATTAAAAGTGGAGCGCCGCCCCATGCAAAAGCCGCATTAATCTTTGCGTGCGTTGCTGCTATCTGAGTTTTGCCATCGGATGATGTATGCGCAGGAACCGTAACGAGAGAGTCGCGGGGGATAGAGATGAGTACAGCTTTTGTTCGGTCTTTGCTGATATGAACAATAAACATCGTGTCCGAGCGCGCACCAGCCGCTGATTTAGTTGTACCAACTCTCAGTCGCTTCGAATCTGCAAGTGAAAGACCTTCTCTAGAATCAGAGCCAACAATTAAGAAATTTAGTGCGCTAGTCGGTTTATCTGGGCGCTTGCCAAGTCCAGCAAAAGCATCAAAAGTATTTATCGCGCCAAATAGTTGACCAAGACCAATCCAAGTGATTGCAGAGATGGCCACGATGGCTAGGGAGATCCCAGTTGTTACTTTGATAAATCTCTTTGAGGGCCCCTTATTCACGGAGTGAGTTTACTGGTCAGGGGCTGCCATCCCTTTATGGAATGAGGCTCTCGCCTGTGATATCTAGCGAATTTTTAGTAAACCTAGAACTGCGGTAATCTTCGTCAGCCGTAATAACAACCTGGCGGGTTGCCCGAGCGGCCAATGGGAGGGGACTGTAAATCCCCCGGCTCTGCCTTCGAAGGTTCAAATCCTTCACCCGCCACCATTACGCTTCGACCAATACTTAAGATTGGACTGGCAATGATTCGAATTGAGAATGATGATGAATTCGAATCTTTTCACGATGATCCAGAAGCCCTACCCCGTATCAACACTTTAAGAAAGCGATTCGCCGGCGCCATGGCGCTAATCGTTCTGGTTGTGGGCGGAAGCTTCTTCATTCAAACCACTCTTGCTTCAAATATCACAATTAACTCCGCCTCACCAGTTCAATTTGGACAGGGACTAGCAAAAGCCT
>WLRE01000040.1 GCA_009698045.1 Actinomycetota bacterium
ATTCGCACATCATTTGACTCAGCAATTGCGCCAGGACCAAAGAAGTTCGACTTCAATATTCAGCAATATTCAATTACTGCTGATCGCGCCAAAGTTGTTGATTTCTCTACCTCTTATTACAAGTCCAACCAAGCAATTGTTACCTACAAGGGCAGCAAGCTTGATGGCGTAAAGAGCATCGCAGATGTTAAGTCAAAGAAGGCCACAATCGGCGCTGCTGTTTCTTCTACTTCACTAGATGCAGTCGAAAAGGTCCTTGGCGTAAAGCCACAGGTATTCAACGACAACGCAGCTGCAGTCACTGCTCTTAAGAACAAGCAGATTGACGGTCTTGTTGTTGATCTTCCAACTGCTTTCTACTTGTCAGCAGTTGAAGTTCCTAATGGTGTTATTGCCGGCCAGTTCGCAAATGTCGATAAGGCAGATAAGGGAGCTGGACTTCTGCTCGCTAAGAAGAGCCCTATCACTGGATGCGTAACCAAGGCACTCGAGGCCGTTCGTTCAAGTGGCGAGCTCGCAAAAATTACAACCAAGTGGTTGACCGCATCAGCTGGCGCACCGCTACTTAAGTAATCCAATACTCTAAGACCTATGTCTCAAGAGGTAGGGCGCAGCAATGGAGGCAACTCCGGAGCTGCGCCTTACTCATTTGGCGGAGAGTGGCAACCCAGTCCGATCGAACTTGGTCGGAGAGCTTCTCGAAAAGCTAAAAGCCGTCGTAACGGATTGATTGCTGCACTCTCCAGTTTGTTAGTGCTCGGAACGCTTGCGATTGTTGTCGTCACATCACCTGGCTGGAAAGTTTTATCTGCAACATTCTTTGACTGGGGTTATGGCTTTGAAGTTCTCCCAAAAATTCTGACCGGATTCTTTCAATCTAACGTCATTCTGACACTAATCGCCGCCACATCGGTAGGCATATTGGGTTTAACTATCGCGCTAATTCGAACCTCTCGGTCTCCGGCCTTAACGCCATTTCGAATTCTTGCGACTGGCTATGTAGATGCTTTTCGCGGCATCCCAATGCTCTTGATTATCTTGCTTGTGGGTTTCGGTATTCCAGCCCTACAAATTCGAGGCGTCACCAACGATGTATTTGTTCTTGGAATTATTGCCGTCATCATCACCTACAGCGCCTATGTGGCCGAGGTTATTCGCTCGGGAATTCTGACTGTTCACCCCAGCCAACGTGCTGCTGCCAGATCCCTTGGACTCTCTAATTTTCAAACTCTCCGCTACGTGGTCTTGCCACAGGCACTTCGTCGCGTGACCCCACCGCTCCTCAATGACTTGGTCGCACTCATCAAAGACACTGGCCTGGTCTCGATTCTGGGCGTGACGGATGCGATTCGAGCGGCCCAGATTGAAACCAGCCGAACCTTTAATTACACCCCTTATGTCATGGCGGCGCTGGTCTTCTTAATCGTCACTATTCCACTGACTCGCTATACCGATCGCACACTTCGTAAATCTATTGAGCGACAGAATGCACAGGGACAAGCATGAGTAATCCAGTCCTAGAACTCGTTGAGGTTCGCAAAGCATTTGGCGCAGAAGTAGTCCTCGAAGATATCTCCATCAAAGTTCCAGAACACACTGCGACCGTACTTATCGGAGCATCTGGGTCAGGTAAATCGACAATGCTTCGCTGCATAAATTTGCTTGAACTCATTGATGATGGCGTCATCAAACTGGACGGAATCGATATCACTGATGTTTCCACCAATCCCGACGAGATTCGCCGCAAATTAGGAATGGTCTTTCAGTCCTTCAATCTCTTTCCACACATGAAAGTTCTGGAAAACATAATTTTGGCACCAATGCGAGTTCACGGTCTTGGAAAAGAAGAGGCAACAGAGAAGGCGCTAGAACTACTCACTCGTTTTGGACTTCGTGAGAAAGCTGATCAATATCCAGATCGCCTGAGTGGGGGACAGCAACAACGAGTGGCCATCATTCGATCTCTTGCAGTTGAGCCACGACTACTACTTCTCGACGAAGTCACTTCTGCGCTAGACCCAGTCCTCGTGAATGAAGTTTTGAGCACCGTCCGAGATCTCAAAGACCATGGAATGACCATGGTTTTAGCTACTCATGAGATGGGATTCGCCAAGCAGGTGGCCGATGAGGTCTGCTTCCTAGAGCGCGGTCGCATTATCGAATGGGGAAGCCCATCAGAAATGCTTGAAAATCCTAAAGATCCTCGCACACAAGATTTCTTGAAACGAGTGCATGAGGCCGGTCGCCTCTAGTGGCAACTAATTTCGAAATCATTCCGGGAGATCCCCAGTCGTCAGTAATTCTGCATGTGCCGCATTCTGCTCGGTTTATTCCAGCCGACGTGCGTTCTGAGCTACTTCTCAATGATGATGAGTTGCTGGAAGAACTCGATTCTATGACCGATAGTCGCACAGATGAGATTGCACTATCTGCTGCTGAAAAATCTGCAACTAAACCTTGGCTATTTATTAATCGTTTTTCGCGTCTGGTTATTGACCCAGAACGCTTTCCCGATGACCGTGAAATCATGAACAAGGTAGGTATGGGTGCGGTTTATCGCAAGACTTCAACAGGTAGGGATTTACGTAGTTCTAACTTCGCTGGCGAGAAAGCGTTATTGGACAATTACTTCCATCCATATGCACAAGCACTTGAAGAATTAGTGAGTTCCAGAATCGAATCCACTGGAGTTGCCACAATTATTGATGTGCATTCATACCGACCTGAACAACATGAAAATGCAGTTAACCACGGTCAGAAGCGACCAGCTATATGTATCGGTACCGATAAATTTCATACTCCAATTACACTCGCAGATGCAGCTCGTGCAAGCTTTTCTGCTTTAGGTGACGTTTATGAAAACGAACCATATGCAGGCACATATGTTCCACTGAAGTTTTATGGTTTGGATAATCGAGTTAAATCAATCATGATGGAGACGCGTTCAAACACCTTTCTCGATGACGCGTTTGATTTTCATACAGGTGTAGATCTGGTGGTCGAGGGACTTGTAAAACTCGTTAGTCAGGCAGAAATTCAGGCTTAAAATTGGGGAAAACCCCCCACGGCTCTGCCTTTTTTCATCTAATTGTTACAAAGTAGGGCTTCCCAAAATCCTATTTCTGTGCCTGTTATGTCCGAATTTAGGATTACCCCATGGGTGATTTCTGGGGTGAAGGCGCGCTTGAAGTTCGCGCTGCCCTGAATAAAATCACACGCACCTCACGCTCATCTACGCTTAATTTTAATTTTGAAAAACTTCTCCTTATTACTAAGTGCGTATCAGAATCTTTTACGCTCATGACACGCTCAAGCCAAGCTCACGCGGAGCACACGCATGAGTAACTTCTGGATCTTTAACCTCAAGTCGGAATGGGCAGAGCGCGTTGTACGTACGCTCATTACGGTTTTCATTCTTGGACTGCTTCAAAATGCGTTCGCAGCTCCTGCATCGTATGCAGTCACCGCGCCTCCCGTCATCACGATTACTGGCGAAGATCTAGAGACAACATTTGGCGAAGGTGCTTCAACCACCGTTTCGGTAGATGGTGGATCAATTGTTCATATGGGATACAACCTCTCCCTATCCGCGCAACATCCAGGAATCACACTTCGGCAGATTGACACAACCACAAGTATTTTCTCTATCGACACCATGACGCCGGCGGGTAGATACGAAGAGACTCTTACCGTTGCTGATGCAAATGGGTATACCGAATCAAAGAAATTTACATTCGTTGTTAATCATGCTTCTCGAACTTTAAATTTATATCAATCGCGAGAGACGTTAAGCGGTATTGAGACTGCCACTATTTATCCATTCGTAGATTCAACAACTCCGCTGATGGATGGTGGAATCATTGGAAGTGACGGCACAATTAACTACAGCGCTGGCAATTCCACCGGATGTACAGTCACACCAACAACAGGAATTGTTTCTCCAGCATTCTCTGGCGGAACTTGTTTAATTACCGCCGTAGTATCTCGCGGTACGTATTACGAATCAGCTAACAAATCCATCTCCTTTAAGATCGGTGGAGCGGTAGGGGATATTGCCTACTTCAGCAGCAATGACGAAACCGCAACGTTTAATTCAATTTCAGGTGCGCATAATTCGATAATAAAGGCCCCTGCTGCTCTAACCCGCAACAACTATAGATTTTTAGGGTGGAGCATTTCTGCTGTAGGAGAATCGTTAATCTCTCCCGGCGATGACATCACGTTAACGAGTGATAAAACGTATTACGCAATTTGGCAAAGTACTTTGATTCCTAAAGTGATAAAACCAAAAGTTGCAAATGCAATTGGAGATGCCGCTGTCATTATTTTTGATACTGGCACTTCCACATCTGGTGTACCACCTGATGCAATTAGCGCACTCATAGGTGACTCAATAACAATTTCGGATTCCGCGACCCTCAATAAGCCGCACTATCGCTTCCTAGGTTGGAAAGATGCAAATGGAACCTATCAACCTGGTGACTCTTTTACTGTCACTCTCGCACTTCACACTTTAACTCCGGTTTGGGCTATTGATACTTTCATAATTACATATAATGCAAATGGCGGATTAACTGATTCAACAACAACACTTGCCTACGGAACTGATGCGCTAGAAACAACTCCAGTCGTAACAAAAGCTGGCAATACATTTGTAGGTTGGTCTTTAGATAGTTCTACGGTGATTTATACAAAGAGCGTAGATAGCGATCAAACTTTCTATGCGGTATGGAGCGCTAATCCATACGCAATAATTGCAACTAGTAATGGGTTTGGAACAATTGATTCAACACCTGCACGGGTTGCAACTTTTGGAGAGAGCCAGACATTTACCTTTACTCCAAATACTGATTACTTCTTACAGAGATTATTGATTGATGGGGTTGAAACAACTCCGGTATCTTCATACACATTTGAGAATATTTCTGCTGTGCATACAGTCAATGCCACTTTCAAACTTTCAAACCCAACAATTACGATTACAAATGGAACACGTGGTACCCCATCTCCGGGCACCACATCAGTTCCGTATGGAACTACCCAATCCTTCGACTTAGCTCCCGATGCTGACTACCACGTTGAGACTCTGACCGTTGATGGTGTAATTGTTACGCCACCTGCTGACAACATTTTAACTTTTACGAATGTTACTGAAACTCATACGGTTGATGTTCGATACTCAATCAATATCTACACCATCACGGTGGGAGATATGCCCGGAGTAAACGTCTTCTACAAATTGGATAATGCTTCCTTCACCGCATTGCCAGCGAATCGAATAATTTCTGTACGAGCAGGCCAAGGTGGAACTGCGTTCTACTTACGCTTCAATGCAAAAGCTGGCTATACCCTCGATCTCAATGGCCTGGTTGTCGATGGATATTCAGACTCATTTAGTGATGATGGAACAACTGCTTCACCTACAGCGTTAGTTGCTTACTACACCTCATTCACCAATCCGCAGCAGAGTCACACTTTGAGTTTCCAATCAATCCTCGATCAATTTGCGATCTATACCTATGCAAATGCGAATGGAACGGTAAGTCCTTTAGGAACTCACTCGATTGGTTATGGAAGTGATGACACCATCACGATGATTCCTAATGTGGGTTATCACGTTTCAGCTCTAGATGTTGATGGAAGTCCAGTAGCTCCCGCAACCACGTATGTGTTTAGAAATATCACTCAACCACACTCGCTGACGGCAAGTTTTGCGATTGACACATTTACATTAGTTGCATCTAGCGGCGCTAATGGAAGCATCTCGTCTTCTGGAAGCACGGTACTGAACTACGGCCAGAGTAAGACATACACTTTTACGCCAAGTTCGCATTATCACGTCGAGAGCGTTTCAGTTGATGGAACCTTAATTGGCAGTCCAAGTACCTACACATTTGAATCGATAACCGCGAACCACACCATCGCAGTTTCATTTGTGATGGATACCTTCACCATTAATTTTGCAGGGAATGGTGGAACTGGTGGTCAGGCAAAGTCGTTTAACTATGGAACCAATGCATTATCTGGATCCAATCCACCAACCGTCACGCGCACGGGTTACACATTCTTAGGTTGGTCTGCCAGCGAGGCGGATAGCACGACAATCCTTAGTTCATTAAATGTCACCGTTGATACATCGGTTTATGCCCAATGGAGCATTAACTCTTACAACGTGACTTTCAATGCAAACAGCGGTACCGGTGGAAACACTCAATCATTGACTTATAACGTCAATGCCCTCTCCACTGCCCCAACCGTGACACGCACCAGTTATACATTCGCTGGATGGTCGACCGTCCTTAACGATGTCGCTACAAAGGTTGATTCATATTCGGTGCCAGCGAGTGCCTCGACTTTGTACGCATTGTGGGTTAATCGAATCACTATTGGTGGCGGATCAAATATCACGAAGTCCTATGGCTTTGCCGAATCTTCTACCGCCTTTACAGCTGCAGGGGGACTTGGGGCACATAGCTTCCGGTTGAGTGCAGATCAATCAGCCAACGGAATCACTATCGACTCTAATACCGGCATTGTCTACATAACTTCAACTACGCCAGTAGGTTCATATTCACTTTCGGTGATTGTGACAGATGAAGCGAGCATCTCTGATTCAAAGACGATTGTGATCACAATTAATAGTGCGCTCACAATCTCGGATTCGAAAACTTTAACAACAACTGTAGGCCGCGGATTGAGTTCGTCAGCATTTACTAGTGCTGGAGGAACGGGCAGTAAGAGCTATTCGATATCTCCATCAAGCGCATATGTTTCTATCAACTCGAGTGGCGTGGTGTTTGTAGATACATCTTCTGCTGCGATGAATCAAGATTTTACCGTTACGGTTACAGACTCTTCCGGCGCTTTTGCAACATCCTTAATTAATGTAACCGTAAATGGCGCCGCGATAATCACTGGTTCCACAACCGTTAACTCAACAACAGGTTTTGTTTTCACTTCTCCGACGTATTCCACCTCTGGCGGCACTGGCTCGATATCGCTCACTAATGCGACTAGCCCTGCGATTGCCGGTATAACACTTGTTGGTGGAGCGCTACGAATCAGCGACACAGTAACTGTTGGGACCTACACCATCACACTTAAAGCAACAGATTCGCTAGGAATTCAAAGTGTGCTCGTAGTAACAGTCAATGTCGCGACTGGAATTACATTCACCGCACCGAGCAACATTGCAACAACTAAGGGATATTCGTTTACAGGATCCTCCATTACTCCTTCTGGCGGTACCGGCACTTTGAAGTTCAGTTTCTCGACCTCTGATTCTGGAATCGCAATAAATGAAAGCTCTGGTGTAATAACGGTTGCTAGTGGTGTTAATGCGGGCACTTACTCAAAGACAATTGTTGTTACTGACTCTGCTGGTGCAACATCGTCAGTTGCCTACTCAATCTTGGTCAATCCAGTTGTCACTGTTTCTGGCGGAAGTAACGTAACAACAACTGCCGGACGTGCTGATTCGTCAACCGCTTTCACCGCTACTGGCGGAACACCGGGTGGCTCTGGCTTAGAGTTCTCCATCCCTTCCGCTCCGAGTGGAGTTTCGATTGATGCAACTTCGCACAGAGTGATTGTCGCTTCATCGGTAGTACCAGGAACCTATAACTTAAATGTGAAGGCTACGGATTCACTGGGTGAATATGGAACTTATTCAATAACCATCGTTGTGAATCAAGAGATCTCATTCGGCTCTAGTACACGAAGTCTTGCTGTTACTAAAGGACAGGCTTGGACCTTTGCGCCACTTACCGCACAATTTGGAACGGGCACGCTGACCTATTCGCTCGCGACTCCTGTCTCTGGAGTATCGATTGATACGAATAGCGCTCAGATATCTGTTACATCAACGCTTGCGCAACCATCAATTACTTTTGACGTAATTGCGAAAGACTCACTACTTCAAACTAAAACAATAACTGTCACCATAACAATCAATGACACAACAACTATTTCTGGCGTTTCAAATATAGAGATGACTCAAGGTCAAGCATTCGTTTCTGGAAGTCTTTCGGTAACTGGTGGAACTGGTACCCAAACTTTCACCTTGGATCCAAGTGCAAATGGAAATATCTCCATCAATCCTGCAACTGGTGTCATTACTGTTGCCGCCGGGATATCCGCAGGAGTTTATTACGACACCATCATTGTCACTGACTCAGTGAGTGCAATCTCTCTAGCCCCGATAACTATTACGGTTAATGGTCCTCTCACTATTAGTGGTGGCTCAAACATCACTACAACGGTTTCACGCGCCGACTCTTCTACAGCATTTACCATTGCCGGTGGAACTGGAGCTCGAACTTTTGCGATAACTGGATCAACTACCGGCATTAGCATCGATGATTCTGGAATTGTCCGTGCAGCGTCTAACACTCCTGCAGGTACATACAATGAAACAGTATCGATTACTGATATCCGTGGCGTTGTCGCTACCAAAGCGATTCAAATAATTGTTAATACCGCAATCACTTTCCAGAGCTTCTCTTCGCTCCAAACAACTCGTAGCGTCGCCCGTACCTTCACTTCAGTAATCGTCACTGGTGGAACAGGACCTATCGTTTATACTAAGACGAGCAACAATGGTGGAATCACACTCAACTCAAGTACTGGCGCTCTGACAATTAATGGAACTTTCGCGCCCGGCAATTACTACGAAACTGTGACTGCAACAGATGCCTACGGCCTAACACAGATCGCACCCGTAACATTTGTAGTCAATGAGACGTTATCCATAACGCCGGTTTCCACACTTGTTAATACTCTGGGCGCGACATCGACCTTTGGAGCGCTCGTCACCACCGGTGGAACGGGATCAGTAACTTTCTCTATCTCCGCGAGAAACGCTGGATATGTAACTATTGAATCTTCAACTGGCGCGATAACAATTTCCGGAACATTTCCCGCGGGAGATTATGTAGAAACCGTAACTGCCGTTGACTCCGTGGGATATACAACTACTCGTGTTATTGCCATTCAAGTGAACTCGTCTATCCAAATTGGCGGAGGATCGGCAACGCTAGCCACCACACTTGGTCGCACTGCTTATTCAGACACATACACATCTACGGGTGGAACTGGTGCACGTTCCTTCTCGATCTTGCCATTGGTTCCAGGAATCACGATTGATTCGACCACTGGAAAAATTACTGTTACTGGTGCAAATGTCGGCACCTTTACTGAAACTGTCACTCTCGCTGATTCACGTGGTGCTATATCGACCTCCGTCATCGTCATCACCGTAAATGCACTTGCCACCGTCACGCCAATTACTGGACTCGGAACAACATTCGGTAGAGCACGCACACTTCAAGTTGTAACAGTCAGTGGTGGTACTGCACCTTATACGTACTCGATGTTGCCACTAATTTCTAATATCACTCTAGATACCGCTACTGGGTTAGTGACCCTATCTTCATCCTTAGCTAAGGCTACTTACAACGAATCCATCACAGTGACTGATGCGCGCGGCGCAACTGTGACTAAGAATGTCACCATCACAGTTAATGACACGATGACGGTGAGTGGAATCGCAGCATTTACTACAACTCAAGGTCGAGCATATACATCTAACGCACTCACAGTTCTCGGCGGAACAGGCAGCAAGCTCTTTACAATCTCTCCTACTCAAACCGGTTTAACCATCAACGAAACCACTGGTGCGATCACAACCACAGGTCTGGCTCAAGGTACGTATCGCGAAACAATCACGGTTACCGACTCTGCTTCTGCGCAATCCACAATCTCCTTTGTAATCACCGTTAGTCCGCCATTAGTTCTAAGCGGTGGATCTGCCATTACGACAACTTTCGGTCGTGCAGATTCTTCTTTGGCATTCACTGTTGCTGGCGGAACTGGTGCGGATACATTCACTATCACGCCGTTTGTTACGGGCATATCGATTGGTTCAGATGGAATTGTTCGAGTTACTGCAGCGGTTGCAGCAAATACCTATTATGAAACAGTTGTAGTCACTGACTCACTTGGTACGCAAACAACAACACCAATTACAATTGTGGTAAATCCAGGTATCGCTTTCAATGCTTATGGAGCCCTTAGTAGCACCGCCGGGTTTGCCTATAGTTTCAGCAATATCTCTGCCCTAGTGGGTACGGGTACTGGCGCTATTAGATATTCGATGACAAATCTCAATTCATTCTTCTCCATCGATACGACCACTGGCGTTATCTCCGTTTCAAGTTCTGTGACTCAGGGAACGAAATATGAAACAGTCACAGCAACTGACTCGCTCAATGTTTCTAAAACTACAATGGTTACTTTCAACATTGCCGCCGCAATGACATTTACAGGTTTTGTTGCTCCAGCTGCTACACAGGGAACCACAACGCTCTTTGGCTCCCTTAATGTTGCAGGCGGTACCGGAACTAAGGTTTATTCGATAGCAGGACAGTCCAATGTCACGATCAATTCATCAACCGGCGCAATTACTGTCACGACAGGGTTAAGCGCGGGCTCTTATCTAGAAACCATTACTGTCACAGACTCAGTAGGTGCTACTTCAAAACAGACGTTCACGCTGGTGATTGCAGCACCAATGGCTCTAACAGCCGGCACAAATATCATCACTACTCAAGGCCGTGCAGATAGTTCAACGGCTGTATCTAAGACTGGTGGAACTGGAACTGTTCGATACTCGCTCGCGTCATATGCGACTGGCATCACGATTGAGACAACTACTGGTCGGGTAATTGTTTCGACACTTGCACTTGCTGGTCATTATGACGAAACGATTATTGCGACAGATTCTGCTGGCGCTACCGCTTCGATTGGAATGACTGTTGATATCAATGTTCCAGTGCAAGTGACCGGCGGAAACAATATTTACACCACTCTCACTCGCTCGGACACAACAGGTGCCTTCACAGCCTCTGGCGGAACTGGTGCACTGACTCTTCGCAAAACTTCAGTAAATGCAGATATCATCTTTGATA
>WLRE01000041.1 GCA_009698045.1 Actinomycetota bacterium
CGATATTGTCGATTACGTTCTCGATTATAAAATTACCTCCGATGTGGCTTACGAAACCGCTTGGAACTGCTTCCTCGACACCTTAGGTTGCGGGCTAGAAGCGCTGGAATACCGTGAATGTCGCAAGATGCTTGGGCCGGTTGTTCCAGGTGTGACTATTCAAAACGGTGTTCGCGTTCCCGGCACTAACTTTGAACTCGATCCAGTACAAGGTGCATTCAACATCGGCGCCATGATTCGTTGGTTGGACTTCAACGACACCTGGCTTGCCGCTGAATGGGGACATCCTTCCGATAACCTCGGTGGAATTCTTGCTACAGCTGATTATCTTTCTCGTATTGCACTAGCTAACGGTGGCAAGGCCCTTACCGTTAAAGATGTATTGACTGGAATGATCAAGGCTCATGAAATTCAAGGTTGCATCGCACTTGAAAACTCATTTAATAAGGTCGGTATCGATCACGTTGTATTAGTCAAAGTTGCTTCAACCGCAGTTGTCGCCCAGATGATGGGTCTAAACCGCGATCAAACTCTGGCCGCGGTCTCACTCGCGTGGGTAGATGGACAGTCTCTTCGCACATATCGCCACTATCCCAACGCTGGTTCCCGTAAATCATGGGCAGCAGGAGATGCGACTTCTCGCGCAGTGCGCTTAGCTCTCATCGCAAAGACTGGCGAGATGGGTTATCCAACAGCCTTATCTGCAAAGACTTGGGGTTTCTACGACTCATCCTTCCGTGGAAATCCATTTAAGTTCCAACGTGCATATGGCTCATATGTAATGGAGAACGTTCTCTTCAAAATTTCATTCCCAGCAGAGTTTCACTCGCAGACTGGCGTTGAAGCAGCAATGACAATTCACGGCAAGATGGCTGCCATGGGTAAGACTTCAGACGATATCAAGAGTGTTTCGATACGTACCCACGAAGCATGTATTCGTATTATCGATAAGCAAGGTCCACTCAATAACCCTGCTGACCGCGACCACTGCATTCAATATATGGTCGCCGTTCCATTGATCTTCGGTCGTTTGACTGCGCGCGACTACGAGGATGATGTAGCGAGTGATCCGCGCATCGATGCACTGCGCGAGAAGATTAAGTGTGTAGAAGACACCACTTTTACCGCTGATTATCACGATCCAGAGAAGCGTTCTATTGCGAACGCTCTAACAGTAACCTTTAATGACGGTTCTACTCTTGATGAAGTTGTTGTTGAATATCCAGTGGGACATGCACGTCGTCGCACCGAAGGTATTCCACTCCTTCATGCAAAGTTTAAGACCAACCTTGCTCGCATCTTTGGCCAGGCACAACAAGATGCAATTGCAAAGGTATCTCTTGATCGCGCTGGGCTAGAGAAGATGTCTATCGTCGAATATCTGGACTTGTATGTAAATAAGGATTACCAGCCAAATCTTTAGAAGCTAAATTATTTGGTTAGATTCAAGACGTAGTTGAGCGCTGGCCCAGCTAGTTTGTCGTGAATCTTAAAGAAGGTTTGAGTTGCAGGAAATCCTGCCCATGTCTTGGGCAGAAATTCTTTCGGAAGCCCAGGGTCAAAATATGGGGCATGGCGCCAATTAGTTAATATCTTGGTGTAATCCCTGAATGCTTTTTGAGGATCTGGGGTACCGCGCTTAGTTGCCCAGTAATTAACGACGGGCCGCGCAGTTTTATTAAATGATTTATAAACTTCTTGGATTCCATTCAAATCCCACCACTGCCCAACGGCAACTGGCGTCGGAGAAAATGCCATGTGTTCTGCCGAAAAGACATTCATGTATTTTTCTATATTAAGAGATTGTGCGAGTGAGATTGCATCATCAGCTAATTGCATAGGAGCAATCCATAACCCACCAGTTACCTGGGCGAATCCGATTCGAATTAAACGTGAGCGCAATTGATAGCGCACTGCCCGCAGATTCTCCGGAATCGAGAAGGCGACGAGTATCCAGCCTTGATTAATAGGTGCTTCCCGTCGTTGCAATACCCGGTTATCACCTTGATCAAAGGTCTTGCGCATCTCTGGACTTGTGGAATATCCAATAACTCCATTTTGTTTCTTGGATATCAATATTCCCCGGCGCTTAAATCTAGCTAGAGCCGAGCGCGCAGCATCTTCTTGCACATCAAGTTCTGTGCAGAGCTGGATGATGGAATTCGCAGAGAACCAGCCACCGTGATTGCGGCTATAGGCACCGTAGATAGTAATTATCAGAGATTGGGGTCTAGCGGATCTATCGACGAGATCTCGGGCTTCGCCGGTAAAGATGCTGACCATGCGGGAATGCTAGTGTGAGTCAGTAGGAAAACAAAGAGTTTCTACCGATAAAGATTGGCTAGGTACATCATGGCTAGCGCATTTGTAGAGAAGGTTCGTCTTCTTGAATGGATGGAGACCGACGCTGCGGGCCATCAGCATTACACATCTGCATTTCGATGGGTCGAAGAGTGCGAATCCGCGCTCTACCGAAAATTAGGGTTACCCACCACTCTCTTTGGTCAGATTCCTCGTGTCAAAGTAACGATGGAATATAAGCGTCGTATTTTTTTCGGCGAAGAGATTCTTACTCGACTACAAGTTGCTCGAGTTGGAACTAGCTCACTCGAAATGGCATTTACTGCGCATGTTGCCGGCGAACTTGCTGCCGAAGGCACTTACATAATTGTTCATTCACCTATTGTTGGCGAAGGATCAAAGCCTTGGCCAGATGCGTGGAAAAAAGCTTTTCTAGGAGAGTAATTTCGCGACCATCAGGCCGCTTCCGCCACCAACTCCACCGCCAGGCCATGTACCAGAACCGCAGATAAATAAATTCTCGATTGGTGTGCGATGTCTTATCCAGCCAGGAGTAGGGCGCAAGAAGAAGAACTGAGCAGGATGATGGCTACCGCCGAGGGAATCTCCCTTAATCAGATTTGGGTTATAGCGTTCTAAATCTGTTGGAGATAAAACTTTACGTCCCAAAATATTCTGCTTAAGTCCTGGTGCATATTTCTCAATGTTATCAATGATGCGATCTGCATATTGTTCTGCTACCTCATCCCAACTCTTACCCTTAATGTCTAATGGAAGAACGCGTACTTGAATCCAGAGAACGTGCTTTCCCTCTGGTGCACGAGAGGGATCTGAAACAGTGGGCTGACCAATAACAAGGGCTGGTGTATCAGGAAGAATTCCCGCGGCCGCTTGGGCATATGTAATAGCCATATCATCGATATAAGGCGCAATATGTACGTAGTTAAAGCTCTTGGCCTCCGCATCAATCCAATTTGGTAACTCATCGAGCGCCAGGTGAATCATCATGGTGCCTAGACCAGGACGGAAATTATGGAGTTCTTGGGTGGAAGGCGCTTCCTTCAATAACTTTGGCAATAGAGCGGGATTGACGTTTGCAACGACTTTCTTTGCCAAAATGCGCTCACCATTCTTGGTGAGAACTCCGATGGCCTTTCCGGATTCCACAATAATTTCTACAACTTCCATGCCTGTGCGAAGTTCGCCGCCATTCTTCTCAATTACAGAAACGAGCGAATCAATTAGTACGTTTGCTCCACCTTTGCCTAGAACCATTCCAAATTCTTGCCCGCCAATGGATTCGAGAAAAGAGAAGAGTGCGCCACCCGAAATATCTGGGCCGTAATCCAGGTGCATTCCCCAGATAGCTGCAAGGGCTTTTGTTTCCGGATGCGAGAAATGTTCTTCGGTAAATGCACGGCTAGATTGCAAGAGCATGCGAATCAGATTGAGCGTTCCTTCAGTTCCAATCGCGCGCCAGGTCTTAAAGAGACTCTTCGCAGCCGCAAGCGAGGGAAGTTCGGTGCCGAGAATTGGAAAGAGATGTGGAGCAAGTTCACCAAGTTTTGCAGTGAGATCCTGCCAAGCTTTCACATCATTAGGTGCAACTCGTTGCAACGTTTCGAGGTTCTTCTGGCGATCCATTGTTATGCCAATCATCTTTCCATCTGGAAAGAGTGAGCAGTACGGCTTATCCGATGGAACGAATTCGAGGCCGTGAGAAATCAAATCATCTTTAAGTTCTGCCATAACTCCACCGCCAGCAAAGAGGCTGAGGTTTGTCGCGAATAGATCATGTTTAAATCCAGGAAGAGTGACTTCTTCAGTTCGAACCGCACCACCAAAAGCAGGTGCTTGTTCAAGGACAAGTACTTTCTTACCCTTTTTGCTCAAGAGAGCAGCTGTAGAAAGTCCGTTGATACCAGAGCCAATAATCAGAACGTCAGTCATTCCCAAATCCTCTCACGAGGCGGTAGATTTGCCATAGAAAATTTAGGTATGGAGGAAATTCGTGGAGCGCAGTGATGTCATCATTATCGGAAGCGGAATCAACTCATTAGTTGCCGCAGCCTTGCTCAGTAAGTCTGGCCAGAAAGTTCTAGTGCTCGAGCGCAACAGTCAGGCTGGCGGCGCAATTAAGACCGTTACTACCGCAACCCTTCCAGGATTTACTCACGAGCTCTTATCGAGTTGGCATCCACTATTTGTTGGAGGTCCTGCGTACGGCGAATTGAAAGCTGATTTAGAAGCTCGCGGACTTGTGTACCTCAACACCGATAAACCCACTGGCGTTGTGTGCGAGGGCGGAAGTGCGATTCTTTCTACTGATCTCGCAGCAACTGCAGCAGAGTTTGCACGCCTAGGAGACGGCGATGCTTGGACCAACATGCTTAATGAATTCCTAGGGAAGATTGATTTAGCTTTTGGTTTACTTGGCGCAGACTTATGGCGCAGTAATTCACTCAAATTGCTTCGAACCGCGCGCAAGCGTTTTGGTAATCGCGGCCTTGTTGCAACGGGCGCTGAACTCTTAGAGCCGGCCTCGCCATGGCTAGATCGCACTTTTACTTCACCAGTCAGCAAAGCTCTTTTAGCGCCATGGGCGCTTCACAATGGTCTCGGTCCAGATGATGCCGCCAGCGCTTTCATTACTAAAGTAATTGGCGCAGCAGTTGCACTAGGCGGAATGCCGGTACCGGTTGGCGGTGGAATAAAACTAGTAGATGCTCTGACTTCAATTCTCGCTGATAACGGTGGCACGCTAATTACAGATGCCGATGTCGTAAAAATCAATGTGTCAGGCGGTCGCGCCACTGGCGTCAAGCTCGCTGATGGCCGCGAATTCGCAGCTGATAAATCAATTCTTGCATCCGCAACACCGCAAGCGCTCTATCAAGGACTTCTCAAGGGGGAGAACCTTCCGGTTGAGACAACTAAGTCTGCAGAATCTTTCCGCTACGGCCGCTCCGCAATTCAAATTCATCTAGCGCTCTCAGAGCCGCCTGCTTGGAAAGCAGATGCGAATCTTAAAGATGTTGCAATCGTGCATGTGCTCGATGGCATGAATTCGCTCTCTGAATCTGTCAATGCATCGAATCGTGGTTATCTACCTAAACGACCAACCATTGTGGTTGGACAACCAACCGCTGTCGATAAATCTCGCGCGCCAGAAGGAAAGTTCATCTTGTGGTTACAGCTGCAAGAAAATCCGCAAAAGATTCTCGGTGATTTAGCTGGAGAGATTGCCCCTGGGGATGGCTCTTGGAGTGATGAACGTCTAAGCGCATACGCGGATCGCGTGATTGATCAACTATCTGAACAAATCACCAACTTAAAGTCAGCAACCCTTGCCAAAGTTGTACTAGGCCCCAAGCAGATTGAAGAGATGAACAAGAATCTTGTTGGTGGGGATCCTTATGCGGGAGATTGCCGTATTGATCAATATGCAGTTTGGCGCCCACTTGCTAGTGCTACCGGGCACAAGACTCCAATAAAGGGCTTATGGCACATAGGTGCTTCAACGCATCCCGGTCCTGGTCTTGGCGGTGGCTCTGGTTACTTGGTAGCTAAGCGTCTGACACAGAAGAGGCTCTTCAAGCGATAAAAATTGCATAAAAAAGCGGGCCAAGTTAGCTTGGCCCGCTTTTTAATTATCGATTTACTTCTGAACGAGTGCCAATACGCGACATGGGCTACCAGAACCACCAACAATCTTGAGTGGTGCTGCGATAACAATTGCGCCTTGTGCTGGCAACTTATCGAGATTACGAAGTTGAGTTAGGCCGTACTTGTTATTTCCCATCAACATGTTGTGGCAAGGAAATGGAACAGAAAGTCCGAATCCAGCGCCAGCATCAATACCAACTGTCTCTACTCCAAGACCAAGAACATCGCGCTTTGTGCCGAGGTACTCAGCAGCAGCAACGGTGAGACCTGGTGTGTGAGGACCATTCTCATCAGCGTTAGCAAATGCCTTTGGATCGTCGCCAAACTTTGACCAACCAGTGCGGAAGAGAACCCAAGCGCCCTTTGGAATTGCGCCATTTGTCTTCTCCCATGCATCGATATGTTCAACATCGAGAAGGAAGTCAGGATTTGCTTGTGCCTCTTTGACGAAATCTAAAACCACAGCTGGTCCAATGAGGCGGCCGGCAGGGACGGATGCAACGTCATCAAGATCTTTTCCGGTGATCCAGTGGTTAGGTGCATCAAAGTGTGTGCCGGTGTGCTCACCAGTGTGGAAGTTGTTCCAGTACCAAGCTGGACCCTTGTCGTCATACTCAGAGATAAGTTCTAATTTGAATGGCGCGGTCTGGCCAAACTCTGGTGGCAAGGAAAGAATTGGTGTCTCTGAGTGCAATGGTGATGTCAGGTCGAGAACCTGTACTGCACCTGATGCAAGCTCATTGGCGAGATCGGTTAGGTTGGCCATGAAGTGTCTCCTTCTTAATGGTTGTGACTGGTTATTACCGGGTTAACGGTGGGGCTACCGGATGAGATTAACGGGATTTTCTCGGCTCCACTAGCCCTAATGGGCAGGGATTTACCTGTGACGGGCGTCAAATTCAGGCAAGGTAAATCACTCAGCGAGCCACCCGGATTGGTGGACACCCACCAAGTCCACTGGCACAATTACCGAACCCTCGAAAGAGTTCTTGAGAAAGCGGAGTCCCATGGCTGAGCGTTCCTTTGCAGCAGAAGTGGATAAGTTGCGCGTTGGCGCGGGAGAAGAATTTCTCGGCGAAGGAATTTTGGCTGTAACGAAGGCTCTGCTTCAATCTGGTGTTGCCTATGTTGGCGGATATCAAGGCGCTCCTATCTCACACCTTATGGATGTCCTTGGTGATGCGAAAGAGATCTTGGATGAGCTCGGTGTTCACTTTGAAAATAGTGCATCTGAGGCAACAGCTGCCGCCTCACTTGCAGCGTCGGTTCACTATCCACTCCGTGGTGCAATCACATTTAAATCCACCGTCGGCACCAACGTCGCATCTGATGCGCTCGCAAACTTATCTTCGGGTGGCGTGACCGGTGGCGCACTAATTATTGTTGGTGAAGATTACGGCGAAGGCTCATCAATTATGCAAGAGCGTTCTCACGCCTTTGCAATGAAGTCACAGATTTGGTTGATGGATCCCCGCCCTAATCTGACCGCAATCGTCGATTCCGTTGAACAAGGTTTCCAACTTTCAGAGGCATCTAACTCTCCTGTCATGTTGCAATTGCGCCTTCGTTCTTGTCACTTGCATGGACGTTTTATTGCAAAAGACAATGTTCGTTCACCATTTACCTTGAAGGAAGCGATTGAGCATCCACGTCGTGCTACCGATCGAATCGTTTTGCCACCATCATCTTTCTTGCACGAGCAAGAGAAGTTAACCAAGCGCTGGCCAGCAGCTGTTAAATTTATAAAAGAGAATAAATTAAACGAAGTCTTTGCTGACGGCACTCAAGATTTCGGCATTGTGATGCAAGGTGGCCTCTATAACACTGTTATTCGTGCACTTCAGCTCTTGGGGCTCTCGGATGTATACGGCAATAGCAAAGTTCCGCTTTATATCCTCAATGTCACCTATCCAATAGTGGATGATGAAGTAATTGATTTTGCAAAGAGCAAGAAGGCGGTGCTTCTCGTCGAAGAAGGCCAGCCGGATTACATCGAGCAGAATATTCATGCAGTTCTACGTCGAGGCGATGTTCCGACAAAATTGCACGGTAAAGATATGTTGCCTCCAGCTGGCGAATACACGCCAGCCGCCGTACTTAAGGGGCTGCTTGAATTTTTGCGCAAGTACGCACCACATCTTCTCAATGAAGATAACTTGCCTGCAGTTATTCGCCCATCAGGTGACAAGCCAAACTCATTAAGCCAAGAGATTCCTGCCGAAGTTGTTCATGGCCGGCCACCATCATTCTGTACTGGATGTCCGGAACGTCCAATCTTTACCGCACTTAAATTGGCAGAGCGTGAGACTGGAAGCCACCACATCAGTGCTGATATTGGTTGCCACTTATTCTCAATCTTGCCTCCATTTAATATTGGTGCAACAACAATGGGTTATGGTCTCGGAACTGCCGGAGCGTCAGCGCTTTCAGATCCAGGAAGTAATCGCGAAACAATCTCATTTATGGGCGATGGTGGTTTCTGGCACAACGGTCTGACTAGCGGAATCGGTAATGCTGTATTCAACGAAAGTGCTGGCCTGACTGTTGTTGTTGATAACGCATACTCCGCTGCCACGGGTGGCCAGGATCTCTTGTCATCAACTGCTGAAAATAATATTCGTTCGACTAAGCATCCAATTGAGGATGCCGTTCGCGGTATCGGGGTTAAGTGGGTAAAAGCAGTATCTAATACTTACAAAGTCTCTGAGATGCGTGAGATTATGAAAGATGCTCTTACAACAAAGACTAAGGGCCCTAAAGTCATCATCGCTCAATCAGAGTGCACACTCAACCGCCAGCGACGCATCAAGCCGCTGATGGCTAAGCGAGTCAAAGAAGGCAAGCGGGTAGTACGCGAACGTTACGGCGTAGATCCTGAGACATGTACCGGTGATCACTCCTGTATTCGCATTAATGGATGTCCTTCATTAACAATTGCGCCAAATCCAGATCCGATGCGTAAAGATCCAATCGCACAAGTTCTTAATACCTGCGTTGGTTGTGGTCTCTGCGGAGAAGCAGCGCACGCAGCGGTTCTCTGCCCATCTTTCTATCGCAGCGAAATTATTACTAATCCATCTATCTGGGATAAGACAAAGCTGGCTTTCCGCAATGCAATTATTGGCTTCTTGCAAAATGGAATTGATCGACGCCTAGTTGGTATCGATGTCTAAATCTTTTACTCCACAATCTCGTCCCATCACCATGGCAATTCTTGCTATGGGTGGTGAAGGCGGCGGAGTTCTCGCTGACTGGTGCGTAGATATGGCCGAGCGCAATGGATTTTGGGCACAGACCACGTCTGTTCCTGGAGTAGCACAACGCACCGGTACAACTGTTTATTACCTTGAATTTTTTCCTAAATTGGCTGGCGAAAGTAAAGAACCAGTCCTCTCTACTATGGCGGCACCGGGTGAAGTCGATATCGTTGTTGCATCTGAATTAATGGAAGCCGGTCGTGCAGTTCAACGTGGATTTGTAGCGCCAACTGTGACTACTTTTATTACCTCTACCCACCGCGTCTACTCCATGGCGGAGAAGATGGCGCTCGGAGATGGTCGCGTAGATTCAGAAGTACTTCTGGACGCAGCTAAGAAGGCTGCCAAAGTTCTCATTCCTGCAGATTTTGCAAAGGTGGCTGAGAACGCTGGCAGCGTTATCTCTTCTGCACTCTTTGGCGCAATTGCAGGTTCTGGCGCACTTCCATTTGATCGCACAGAATTTATCTCCGCGATAGAGCGCGGTGGTGTTGGAGTTAAGAATTCGATTAAGGCATTTGATGCAAGCTTTGACCTTGCAGTAGCTGCGCTCAAGCCAGCGCCATCTAGCACTGCAGTTTCGGTAACTATCGGCACGAAGCCAAAGGATGCTCCAAGTGCAGTAATCAACTCTTTGACCCCCGAGCAAGAGTTAGCGATCATTAATGATCCTTCTAGCGCCGTAGGTTCAAAACTTAAATTTCTTGCCGCTCGAATTAAGAATGAATTTCCAGAACCTGCTCGAGTTATGTTGGTCAATGGAATAAAGCGATGCGCCGATTACCAAGATGTTAAATATGCAGAGGCATATCTCGATCGCTTAGCTAGCGTACGAGAGTCAGATGCACAGCATGGCAACGGTTCCGCACGCGTTCTCGAAGAGACAGCTCGATATACCGCGCTTTGGATGACATATGAAGACACTATTCGAGTTGCTGATTTAAAGACTCGTCGCAGTCGTTATACCCGTGTCGGCAAGGAAGCGCTGATTCAAGAAGATCAAATGCTCCAAGTTCGTGAATACTTACACCCACAATCTGATGAATTCGCAGATACTCTGCCGACAGCACTTGGCAAGTGGCTATTACGCACTAAGTGGGTCACTGCCACAATTGAAAGACTTTCTAAGAATGGAATTATTCTTCAGACCACCGCCGTACACGGCTACCTTCTGCTCTACTTTGTAGCTCGCTTAAAACCAATTCGCCGCCGCTCACTACGGTTCAATCTTGAGCAAGCACGTATAGATGCTTGGATTGCATCCATTAACGAAGTTATCGCCATTGACTACCAACTCGCACTTGAAGTCTCTGAAGTCGCGAACGTCATTAAGGGTTATGGCTCCACTCACCATAATGGTTGGGCCAATTTTGTAACCATCATGGATCACCTAGACGTGATTAAGAAGAGTGCTGGCGCAGCCGCTTTGATTGCTGAACTTCGTAAAGCAGCTCTTGCGGATGAGAATGGCGACAAGTTACGCGCCGCTCTAGCTCGCTAATTAATTTAGAATTTCGAGAATTTCAGAGGAAGTCCGCACATCACCAAATTGTTGGATTATCGATTCAAGCGTTGCCTGATGCTCATCATCGGAGA
>WLRE01000042.1 GCA_009698045.1 Actinomycetota bacterium
CGCTCGACCGATGAGTTCTTCTACGCCGGTATAAATGTCGCCAAAATCTAGAGTAGAAATTCCAGCTTCAATAAATGAGACAGTGTCAGCAACCGCCTGTTCATCTTCAATTTTTCTATCTAGAGAGTGACCAGAACTAAGTTGCCAACCACCTTTAATAACAGGGGAGATCTCATAGCCAGAGACCATGGAGCGCTTCTTCATGAAATAACCGCCTCCACTTCGATCTCGACCATGTAACCATCACCGATAAGTTTCGCCTTTACCATTGTGTTAGCAGGGCGAATGTCGGCAAATCGTTCTCCGTGAACTCGGGCAATCGGCTCCCAGTACTTGAGATCGTTGCAGTAAATCCGACTGCGCACTACATCAGAGAGTTTGCCACCTAAAGATTCGATGGAAGCTTCAATCTTGTCAATCACAAATTGAGTTTGGGCTATGGGGTCATCTGCGCCAACAAGTAAATCTCCGTGCGTAGCAGTTGTTCCAGAGACAAGGATGCGATCGCCAATTCGAAAGGCACGTGAATAGCCAGCGAGCGTCTCCCATGAAGTTCCAGAGTCGATATAACTGCGGTTACCTCTTGTGGTGACTTCATAAACTGCAGGGAGCTCTTCGTAATGATGACTGGTATCACCTGACGCAGTGAGATATGGAGGTTTGCGATATTCATCGCCGCAATCACCAGGGATTGGATCCAAAATATCGAGAGCGGCAGAGATGCTCTTTATCTGAGACTTCGTCAGTTCGAAATCAAAGAGCGAAACTGCATCTGCAATATGAGCGTTCTCACCTAATCGTGCGCCAATAATGACTGAACCGACCGCCTTGCGAGTGAGCTGATACTTGCTAGCGATAGTTGAGATTGAGTGATTAGTTTCAAGTGCAACTTTGTTTACTTCTTCAAGCACATGTTGGAATTTCTCCCAACCGCCGGCAGTATCAATAAAGCGCTTATATTTCATGAGCGACCAGTTAGTTAAGGCGTCACCGGTTGGCTCTGGCTTACCTAGCCATTTGCTGGAGATGAATCCTCCGCACAAAGTTCCATAGGCAAATATCTTCACGCCATTCTCATCACAGTAATCAGCCATCCGGCCACCACCACGGCGATCGACGAGTGAATAAGAGATTTGATTGGAGACGATATTTACGCCGACAGATTTAGCGATACGAAGATGTGCAGTATCAAAATTCGTTGTACCCAACGCGCCAATCAAGCCCTCTTCTTGCAACTCTTGCAGGTAGAGCAAAGTATCTAGCCAGTATGGATTTGTGTAAGTCCATGCGTGATACTGAAGTAGATCTACTTTCTTTGTATTTAGCCTTGTCAAACGTTCTTGCACTGCAGCGCGGACTTCTTCGCGAGTAACAGGACCTGGCTTTGGTACCCATTTGGTCAGCATGTGAGTACTTGGGCCTTCCGCCCAATTGGTTTGAAAATAACCAGCAATTATTTCGGCAGAACCATAATGATCAGCCATATCAAAGGTATTAAGCCCAGCAGCCACATAAGGTTCCATAAATTTGGCTGTTGCTGCTGGATCGAGAGTGTTGCCACCCTTCTCCATATCAGCAATCTGCCAGAGTCCAGTGATTGCCCTTGATACTTCTAAGCCTTTAGCTAACTTAACCTTTTCAATCATGAGCAGATTCTCGCCGATCGATAGTTGAAGCTATTTGCGGAGGAAAGATTTATGTTTAGCGAATGCCGCCAACACTTTCTCGACATCTTCACGGTTGTTATAGAAGTGAGGCGATACGCGAATGTTTCCATCGCGGCAAGAGGTAACAACCTTCTCGCCTTCGAGGGCTGCAACGTGTGCATTCTCATCAGTGGATGCGACCGCAAGCATGGCACCATGGTTTAAACGTGATGATGGGGTGACAACAGTTCCGCCCATAGCTTCGATGCCAGCTCGTAGCTCGTCATGAAGTGGTGCTACATAGTCATAAATATTCTGCATTCCAACTTCAAGCATGATTTCTAGCCCCGCAGCAGCCGGATATAGCGCTGGGATTGCAGGTGTGCCAGCTTCGAATCGACGAGCATCGGTCGCTGGGTCATAAGCATGAATATCCATGGCAAAGATGTCTCGAGCGGCAAACCAGCCGGTGTTGATCGGAACTAAATGTTTTGTTGTGGATTCACGAGCAAACATAAATCCAACGCCTGGTGCTCCGAGCATGTACTTGAGATTTCCGCTGACTAGAAAATCGGTTTTTAAAGTAGAGAGATCGATGGGAACAGCGCCAGTGCCTTGGTAGGCATCGACGAGAACAAGCGCACCCTTCTTGTGTGCAGCTTCAATGATTGGCTCTAGCTCAGTCATTGCACCGTTGCGGAAGCAGACCATGGTGACCGAGACAATGAGAGTCTCATCATCAATCGCGTTAATGACTGCAGCAACATCTACTGTGAGGTCTGGCTTGCTAGCAACGTGAACAACCTTTGCGCCACGTCTTTCTTGTGCGTGCCAGATTTGACCAATGGTCGGGAATTCATTTTCGGTAGTAACAATTTTGTTGCGCTTCTGGGTGTAATCAAAACTAGAAGCGAGAGAGCTAACTGCTGCTGATGCTGAAGTTGTAACAGCAATCTCGGCACTAGCAACGTTGAAAAATTTTGCAAGAAGTCCGCGAACATTCTCTTGGTGTCCGGCCCAGTCGCCCCAGGCAGAGCCCTTGAGTTCGAGTGTTTGAAGATAGGTATCAAAGCTGGCACGAACGCGATCAGCAAGGGCACCTTGGGAGCATGTGTTCATATATGTCACATGGTTAAAGACAGTGAATTGATCTCGGTAGATTGCTGAAAGATCTTGAACTGATGTGTTAACGGCCAAGATATGCCCTCCGTAGTTCTTCATGGCCAGCAAGTTCGCTCGCCTTACCTTCTAATACTATGCGCCCAGTTTGGAGTACATAGCCACGATCAGCAATAGAGAGCGCCATATTGGCGTTCTGCTCGACAACTAACATTGAAATTCCTTGAGCATGAAGCCCGGCGATCATTTCAAAGCTTTGCTCGACAAGTCGGGGAGATAGACCCATGGAAGGTTCATCCATAAGAATCAAACGAGGCCGAGACATAAGAGCGCGACCGACAGCGACCATTTGCTGCTCGCCTCCAGAAAGGGTTCCTGCTAATTGATTCTGACGATCTTTTAACTTAGGAAAAAGCTCGAATACTCGTTCGATATCTGCTGGATCAGCATCACCGAGAACATAAGCACCAATCTTCAAATTCTCCAGAACCGTCATAGGTCCAAAGAGACGACGATTCTCCGGCACAACAGCCATTCCTAACTTAACGCGGGTAGAAGTCGATTTCTTGGTGACATCTTCGCCAGCAAAAGTAATGGATCCATTCTTGGGCGAGACCATGCCAAGCGCTGTCTTTAAGGTTGTGGATTTTCCGCAGGCATTTCCGCCGAGCAAGCAGACGAGTTCGCCTTCATTTACTTGAAGAGAAAGTCCTTGAAGAATATGAATCGCACCATAGTAAGTGTCGATATTTTCTAGAGTAAGTAATGGTTTCATTTGCGATCAGCCGATCCTTTGCCTAAATAAGCTTCAACTACATCTGGGTGAGTAGCTACTGAATCGAAGTCGCCTTCGGCAATTTTTACTCCGTGATCAAGTGCGATAACACGATCGCTAATGCCTTCTACAACATGCATATCGTGTTCAATAACTAAAATAGTTAAATCCTTCTCGGTCCGGAGTCTTTCGATAACTTCGGTAATTTCTTGAGTTTCCTTGGGATTCATTCCTGCAGCTGGTTCGTCGAGAAGAAGTACCTTTGGATTGGTAGCTAACGCACGAGCAATCTCTAGCCGACGACGGTTTGCGTAGGAGAGTGAGTAAGCGGGTTGTTCCCAGCGATAGCCAGTGAGCCGGGTTCCAAAGAAACTGAGTAACTCTTCAGCACGCGCTCGAACTTCTCGCTCTTCTCTGCGGCTAGAAGGAAGCCCCAAGGCTGATGAGAAAATATTTGATTTTGTCTGCGCATAAGTCGCAGCCATTACATTTTCAATCACAGACATATTGAGAAAGAGTCGTACATTTTGAAATGTTCGCGCGATGCCTAAGCGATTGATTATCGCTGGATCTTTGCCTGCGATGCTCTTTCCTTCGAGAAGCACATCGCCCTCTGTAGGGGTATAGATGCCAGTGACAACATTGAAGAGAGTTGTCTTTCCGGCGCCATTAGGGCCGATGACACTAACGATTTCGCCTTTATTAACAGTGATGTCTAGTTCACTGACTGATTTCAAAGCACCAAATTGCATGGTTACTTTCTTGAACTCCAACATTTACAAGACCTCCACTCGGGTCTTGCCAAGGAAGCCTTGAGGGCGCACAATCATGAGAACAACGAGAAGCATTCCGATAATCAATTGCCTTGTGGTGTTGGGCTCGATAACTAACCGGTCTTCCCAAACAAAGATTGCAACATATGTAATAAGCGGAAGCAAGTAGAACTTAATTTTCTCTTTGGCGATGGAGTAATAGGCAATTAAGGATATGAGGAGTACAAAACCAATATTTCCCCAGAGAAGACGGCTTTGAGGAATAACCAACCAATGTTGGAGCGCCTTGCTAACAGGAGCGATGGCCCAAGTTGCTGCAGGGGTGGTTGCAATATTTAGAGCAGAGACAATAACTTTTACTAGGAATCCGATCAGGACTACGAGCGCGATATTGAAGGCAAACTTTTTCCAGCTCTTGCCGAGTACAGCGATTGTAAGAATTAGCACGGATAAGAAGAGAATCTCGCTATAGTTTTGAACACGAAGAATTTCTGGAAGTACGGACATCACGAATGCTCCGAGAATTGATCCGGGGATGCTGCCACTTCCACCAAGAATTACCGCGGCATAGATAAGAGTGAGCAGTGGCATATCAAAACCGTTGATGAACACTGAGTTTTGAATACCTGCAAATATCGTTCCAGCCAAGCCAGCAATTGCCGCACCGACGATAAAAGCCAACATCTTTAAGTTGTTTACTTTGATGCCCATAGCTTGAGAAGCAAGTGAATCTTCGCGCACTGTCTTCCACGCACGTCCTACCCGAGTGCGATCTACTCGGATGATTGCGATAATAAGGAATACCAGAATTACTAACAAGAGCCAGTAATAGTCGGCCGCGCCCTTAAATTTATAGCCAAATAATACAAATGGATCTAACCCAGGAATTCCGTTTGAGCCACCGGTGATATCTGTGGACTCTTCATTACCGGGAAAGGTGATGGAATCTGAAGAGATGATCAATTGAATAAATACTTGCCCGAAGAAGAGCGTAACAATTGCAAGATAATCACCGAAGAGTCGTCGTGATGGAAGGCTGACTAGATATCCAAGAAAAGCAGTGACTATTACGATAGCTGGGACCGACAAATATGTAGGCCAGTGCTGGTTGAGATGTCCGGAAGATGTGAGGGCATATGCATACGCACCAAAACCAAAGAATGCGACAAAGCCAAGGTCTAGCAAGCCTGCAAAACCCATCACGACATTCAAGCCCAAGGTCAAGATAAGGAAAACCCCGAGGTTTGCTGCAATTCGTTGGAGATAGAAATCATCAACGAATAATCCAAATGCGATTGCAGCAACTCCAAGAATTCCATAACGA
Organism: Actinomycetota bacterium; assembly: GCA_009698045.1. Lineage (GTDB taxonomy): Bacteria > Actinomycetota > Actinomycetes > Nanopelagicales > Nanopelagicaceae > AAA044-D11. The sequence continues at coordinate 5,638 of WLRE01000042.1, forward strand.
ATAGCTGGCGATACCTTTTGGTTGAGCAGATCCAAAATTCCTAATAAACCTGAACGACGCGCTAGACGCTTCTCATGTTGGGCAACCCATTCGTCGGTGCCGATACCTAAGCCCTGTTGTTCGCTCATCGTCTTATGCCTTCACAATCGCTTTTTTGCCGAAGAGACCATTAGGTCGGAGCAACATCACGGCGATCAGAAGAATAAAGGTGTAGAAATCAGAGAAGTTAGTAGATAGATAGCCTTGAGTGAGTGATTCGACCACGCCAAGAAGAAGTCCGCCAGCCATTGCACCAGGAATTGAACCAATACCTCCGATAACGGCGGCAGTAAAACCCTTTAACCCTGGAACAAATCCCATTCCACTTGAAACTCCGCGAAGAAGTAATCCATTCATCACACCCGCTGCTGCGGCAAGGGCTGCTCCAACAAAAAATGTCCAACGAATAACCTTGTCGATATCAATGCCCATCATCACTGCGGCATCTCGATCAATAGCGATAGCGCGCATCGCGCGACCAACCTGCGTCTTATTGACCCACCGAGAGAGTGCAAACATGAGAGCAAATGCCAAGATAAGTACCGTAATTCGCACTGAATCGATGGTCACATCTCCGATTGAAAACCCGAGTGTCGATGGAATGAAAGAGGAGGTGTCATAGCTACGAATATTTGCCGAGAAAATAAGTTGTGCGGCGTTTTGCAGCAATATGGAGACGCCGAGCGCACTAATTAAAGGCGCAATTCTGGAAGAGCCTCGAAGCGGGCGATAGGCAAAACGTTCAATAACTATTCCGAGTAAACCAGTGCCAATCATTGAGATAGCAAACATCAGAAAGAGCATTATGGGGACAGGCACTATGGATTTTGTTGGACCGCCTAATGCCAACTCAACGAAATAACCGAGAAATGCCCCGACCATATAAACATCGCCATGCGCAAAGTTCAGAATCTGCAGCACGCCATAAACAAGTGAGTAGCCAAGAGCAATCAGCGCATACACACCGCCGAGAGTTAGACCATTTACTAACTGTTGCCCGAGATAACTCATTACTACCTTTCAAAATTTATTTTTTACGGAGTAAGTGGCGGTGGTGGATAAACCACCGCCGCCACTTATCGTCCCTATTTAAGTAAACAGTGCTTACTTAATTACTTCACTAAGGAATTAGCCAACTAGCTTGCGAGATCCATCTGCTTGTGTCTGGAAGACGTAGAAACGTCCACCCTTGACGTCACCCTTATCGGTGAAAGCAATAGGTCCGCCGAGGACTGACTTAGCGATCTTGGTCTTGAAGATTTCAGCCAATGTAGATTTTGCATCAGCAGTCTTTCCTGCTGCGCAAACACGGCCTGCTGCCTCCACAATAACCTGAGCTGCAACGTATGCAGGAGGTCCGAATGTGGTGATGTCAGCATCAGTCTTGTTATAAGTGCTCTTGTATCCAGCGATAACTGCAGCGCTTGATGGAATGCCCTTGATATCAGGAGCGAATGCTGAGACGTATGTGCCCTTGGTCTTGAATGTAGGTTGATCAGAACCGTCAGAACCGAAGACAACTGCCTTCTTCTTCTGCTTGATAAGTTCTTGAGCAACTGATTCAGACTTAGCAGCATCTTGGAATGTTACGAAGACGAAATCTGAAGTCTTAGAAACACGAGTAACCAAAGCGGCGTAGTCAGCGTTCTTCTCGTTTACTGAGTACTTAGTTGCCTTGACCTTGAGCTTCTTAAGTTGTGCCATAACTTCTGTAGCAAGACCTGTTCCGTAGGCGGTCTTCTCTTCGATAACAGTTATTTCCTTAGCCTTGAGATTCTTGACCATGAAGTCAGCATCGCCAGGGCCTTGTTGTGAATCGTTAGGTACTGAACGGAAGAATGATGGATATGTTCCGGCAGTGAGGTTGGTACGTGTAGCAGATGGGCTCACGACTGCAATGTCATTCGCGCCGAAGAGGCCACCAGTTGCTAGAACTTCTTGGCTACCAGCAGGTCCCATAATTCCGATTGTTGTCTTATCGGCAACAATGTTTGGAGCTTGTGTGCTTGCTTGTGCAGCATCAAGTTGAGTGTCATAGTCCTTAGTAATAAAGGATGTTCCATTCTTCTTGTTGTAATCTGCAACAGCTAGCTTTGCGAACTCTGCTTGCTGAACACCGATAAATGCAACGCCACCAGTAAGAGGTGCCATGATTGCTACGGTTCCAGAACATGCAGCTGCGTTAGCAGGGGATGCAACTACTACTGCGCCAGCACCAGAGAGTGCGATCGCAGAAGAGAGTGCAACCACGCTTAGACGTGAAAACTTCTTCATCGAGTATTCCTTTCAAGGGATGCTGGATTTTCCAACTGGCTTATTCTCTATGAGAGCCCTTCCGTTGCCAACCCCTAGGGCGATGAATTCTTCGCGTAATTGACGCCCGTTACAAAAACGTTATAAAAATTTACTCAGTTTCAGAGTAGCCAGGGGCTGGTCTGCCATCAGGGTAGTAGGCAGCCGCTGGCGAACCAGCTGGCCTGAATGTGCCAAGAATCCATAGATCTTCCTCGCGATTATTGCGAATGGAATGGAGAAGTCGAGGTGAAACGACGAAGGTAGAACCGGCTTCAATTTTTTGCACGGAATCTCCAACGTGAAGTTCACCGCCTCCTTGCACGATATGACAGACCTCGTCATACAAGTGATAGTGATCTGGTGCACCAGATGTCGGTATAAATCCAACAAACATGGTTGCGCTTCCACTTCCATTAGCTGCGCTATATAAAACTTCAAATTGGCGGTTACCAGTTGCATCACCTGTTGGCATGGCACCTTGTTTGACTACTGGGGTGTAGTTACTTGCTTCGACCGTATTCTTGCGCGAGTAGGGAAAAGTCTTATCAGGAATACTTATCTCAACCGCCTTCAAGCCTTTTCCGCTGAGCCAATTAAAAGTTGAACCTGATTTAACGAGTGCTGCAGTTTTTTCAGTTAAGTCATATTTTTCAGAATCGATGTGTAAGGTAGCCGAACCTTCGCGGATAAAGATCAAAGTATCGCAGCCCTCTAAAGTAATTGGTGCAGCGTCTCCATCAAGCCAAATCTCTGAAACATTTATAGGCTCGGCATAGGTATTAGAAGTTAAAAGTGCAAAACATTCGCCAGCACCACGTGTGGAGCGGTACTCTTTTTCTATTAATCCTGAAGCGGCGCTATAGACAATTCCGGGTTTCACTTGATTACTCCTATCGAAAGGTTTTCCTATGAAGATTCTCCGCCATGCAAGCGCATTTTGGAAGGGCGACGTACCTACGGGTACCGGCGCGATGACCCTTGGCCGTGATGGACAAGTGCTTCCATTCACACTCAAGGCTCGCGTTGAAGATAACGCTGGCACCAATCCAGAAGAGCTTGTCGGAGCTGCCCTCGTCGGTTGCTACTCCATGGCACTTTCAAGCCTTATCGAAGAGGCCGGTAAAGTTCCTGGAACTGTAGAGACAACCGCAAAAGTAATCATGGAGCAGTTGCCTGATGGATTTGCGATTACCGAAATTCAGTTAATTACCCGCGGAAAAGATCAAGACCTCACCAATGATGAGTTTGTTGCTCTGGCCACTAAAGCAAAGACCGGTTGCCCTATCTCCAAGCTTTACGCGTCAGCAAACATTACTTTGGATGCAGCACTCGCTTAATTAGTTAAAGGGATTTAACAGGGAGCCCATGCGCATGTGCAACGGCTTCGTAGTAAATCTCGCCCTCGTGGACATTTAGGCCCTTCGCTAACGCACCGTCGTCGGCAAGGGCCTTTTTCCATCCCTTATTAGCAATCGCGAGTGCGTATCCAATCGTTGCATTGGAAAGTGCGTAGGTAGAAGTTGCAGGAACTCCGCCAGGCATATTTGCAACGCAATAATAAAGTGAATTGTGAACTGGGAAAGTTGGCTCGGCGTGAGTTGTGGCCTTAGAACCTTCAAAGCAACCTCCTTGATCGATGGCTACGTCGACAAGAACACTGCCTGGCTTCATCTTGGCGACCATCGCATCAGTTACCAGTCGAGGTGCCTTTGCTCCATGAACTAGAACTGCGCCAATAACTAGATCAGCTTGAGTTACTTGGTTCTCAATTTCGTAGGCAGATGAGGCAAGCGTCTTAACTTGTCCACTAAAGAGATCGTCAATAAATGCGAGACGGGCAAGATTCAAATCTAAAATTGTTACATCGGCGCGCATTCCGTGTGCGATTGTTGCGGCAGCAACTCCTACAACGCCACCACCGAGAATTACTACCTTGCCAGGGCGAACTCCAGGAACGCCACCGAGCAATACTCCGCGACCACCATTTGATTTTTGAAGTGCAGCTGCACCAACTTGGATAGACATACGACCAGCCACGTCACTCATTGGCGCGAGTAAGGGCAGAGTGCGATTAACTTCAACGGTCTCGTAAGCAATAGCAGTAGTGCCGCTCTTAATGAGCGCATCGGTACATTCACGTGAAGCTGCCAGGTGTAAATAGGTAAAGAGAATCTGACCTTTGCGCATGCGAGGATATTCAGAAGCAATTGGTTCTTTTACTTTAATAATTAAATCTGCTTTTTGCCAGAGTTCATCAGCAGTTGCAATAATTTTTGCGCCAGCGGTGATGTAATCCTGATCGGTAATTGCCGAGCCGAGTCCTGCGCCAGCTTCAACAAGAACTTCATGGCCTGCGATGACAAAAGCATGTACGCCAGAGGGAGTGGTTGATACGCGGAATTCGTTGTTCTTAACTTCCTTAGGTACGCCAACAATCATGGTTTGCTCCGACTTAACATTGAATTGAGGCTCACCCGTGATACGGATTACCTTTTGGTCGTTCCTAAGGATATATCGCCTCTCTGTCGGTCGTAAAACTCCCGTGCTAAAGTTGGCTCGTGATGACACCTACAGCGGGCGCTAGGTTCAAGCAGGCGCTTAAAGAAGAATCCCCACTTCAAGTAATTGGGACCATCAATGCCAACCACGCTCTTCTCGCTAAGCGGGCCGGCTATAAGGCAATCTATCTTTCTGGTGGCGGAGTCGCAGCGGGCTCACTCGGAGTTCC
>WLRE01000043.1 GCA_009698045.1 Actinomycetota bacterium
CTTGGCGATTCTGAGTGGCATAACAGATGTCATCACTCGGAGGATCTTGAAGTGCCGGAAAACGTTTGCGTAAAGCGGCGACGGTGGTGAGAGTTTCATCGACGCTCAGAGTCGTCTGCGATAACCAGATGACCTTATTTTCATCGCGAACTTTAATCTCGTTAATGCCCTCGACTCCATCAACCAAAATCACATTGTCAGGTGCTTCACCCGCAGTTCCGTCGACTTCTTCATGGCCCTCGTGGCCGATCAGCAAAATATCGAAATCTTCCTTCGCAAAGCGTTTTACTTCGTGGTGCACCTTGGTCACCAATGGACAGGTAGCATCGATGGTCTTTAAATTGCGATCTGCGGCGCTGGCGTGGACCGCTGGCGAGACTCCGTGCGCAGAGAAGACGACGGTAGAGCCCTCTGGAACTTCATCGTTCTCATCAACGAATATGACACCGCGCTTCTCGAGCGAGGCAACTACATGCTTGTTATGGACGATCTGTTTACGAACATAGATTGGTGCACCGTAGAGATCGAGCGACTTTTCGACTGTCACAACGGCGCGGTCAACGCCAGCGCAATATCCGCGCGGGGCAGCAAGTAAAACTCGATTAGCCATAGGGGCATTCTATTAGTATCTCTTCATGCTAGAAACTTCAGCCGATTCCCCCACCTCAGTCAAGGTGATCTCCGAAGCAATCGGTGAATATCTGGCTCGGCTTGGGGCAGTCTGGATTGAAGGCGAACTCTCTGAAGTATCTGTCCGTCCCGGTGCGAGTATGGTCTTTATGCGCCTTCGAGATACCAGTGCTGATATGAGTATTTCGATTATGTGCCACAAATCAGTGCTCGAAGCCGTACAGCCGCTTCCGCAAAATGCTCGCGTCGTGATGAATTCTAAAGTCTCTTGGTATGCCAAGAATGGCTCCTTATCTTTTAGTGTTAAAGAGATTCGCCAAGTCGGAGTCGGAGAACTTCTTGCCCGATTAGAAGCTCTTAAAACTCAACTCGCAAGTGAAGGACTCTTTAGCGCTGATCGCAAGAGACCACTTCCCTTTTTACCGAAGGCGGTTGGGTTAATTTGTGGTCGCAATAGCGATGCCGAGAAAGATGTTGTCGAAAATGCCAAGCGTCGATTCCCCGGTGTTCGCTTTGAAATTCGCGAAGTAGCAGTGCAGGGCGCGGCGGCAGTTGTTGAAGTCTCAGCAGCACTCAAAGAGTTAGATGCGCACCCTGATGTCGATGTCATCATCATTACTCGAGGCGGCGGATCCTTCGAAGATTTACTGCCCTTCTCTGATGAATCACTAGTTCGGTTAGTCGCAAATGCCCAGACTCCGATCGTGAGCGCTATCGGCCATGAGAAAGATGCGCCGCTTCTGGATTATGTTGCCGACTGGCGAGCATCAACCCCTACCGATGCCGGCAAGAAAGTGGTCCCAGATATAGCCGAGGAATTAACGAAGATTTCGCACCTCAAAGAGCGCGCAATTCGCAGCATCGAAAGTCGCATTGATTTAGAACTCGCTCGGATTCAATCTCTCCGAGAACGTCCGGTTATGGCCAGCCCCGAAGTAATGATCTCTTCTAGGCGTGAAGTAATTGACAGTCTCTGGGTTCGATCCTTTAGAACTACCGCACATCGCATCGCTCTGGCCTACGAGGAGATAGGTGCGCTGCGCACTGCCGTACGCACTCTCTCGCCGCAGAGCACTCTGGACCGTGGATATTCTGTTATCCAAAAGAGTGATGGTCAGCTCGTACGATCTGCAAGCGAAATCACATCTGGCGAGCATCTGCTTCTGCGCCTTGCGCAAGGGCAAGCAACCGCAGTTGTCGAATAGGGCGGGTAGATTATCTCCATGGCCGATAAAGAAGTGAGCCTCTCTTACGAGCAAGCTCGAGATCAATTAACTCAAGTTGTTGCATCGCTCGAAGGTGGCCAATCCACTCTTGAAGAATCTCTTGCCCTCTGGGAGCGCGGAGAAGTTTTGGCGAAGATTTGTCAGGATTGGCTCGATGGCGCAAAAGCTAAGTTAGATGCTGCTCGCCCGGAGGCGGAGTAATGCCTGAATTTTCTTATCGAGATATGTTGCCGACTGGCGAGGATAAAACAAAGTATCGCCTCATCTCCACCGAAGGCGTCTCTACTTTCTCTGCTGAAGGCATGGAATTTCTTAAGGTGGCACCAGAAGCAATTGAGAATTTAACTGCAGAAGCAATCCACGACATTAGCCATTATTTGCGTACCGAACATTTGCAACAACTCTCCAACATTATTGATGATCCAGAAGCTTCGCCGAATGATCGCTTTGTTGCCCTCGACCTCTTGAAAAATGCCAATATCGCGGCCGGTGGAATCCTGCCTATGTGCCAAGACACTGGAACTGCAATTGTTATGGGTAAGAAAGGCCAGCGCGTTCTCACCAGCGCTCAAGATGAAGAGTCGATTTCGCGCGGTGTCTACGATGCTTTTACTAGCCTTAATCTCCGCTATTCACAGATGGCTCCGGTCACGATGTGGGAAGAGAAGAACACTGGCAACAACCTGCCTGCCCAAATTGAGATTTACTCAGATTCTCAGCACGCCGATGAATACAACTTTCTCTTTATTGCTAAAGGTGGTGGGAGTGCGAACAAGTCCTACCTTTACCAAGAGACTAAGGCAGTTCTTAATCCGCAATCACTTCTTACCTGGCTGGATGAAAAACTTCGTTCACTGGGTACTGCCGCCTGCCCGCCGTACCACCTTGCAATAGTCATTGGTGGCACTAGCGCGGAATTCACTCTCAAGACCGCAAAACTAGCGAGTACCAAGTACTTGGATGCTCTGCCTACATCTGGCGACCCTAAGTCTGGCCACGCATTTCGCGATATCGAGTTAGAGGAAGAAGTTCTCAAACTCACCCGCACCTTAGGTATCGGAGCACAATTTGGCGGTAAGTATTTCTGTCACGATGTGCGGGTCGTCCGATTGCCTCGCCACGGAGCTTCACTTCCGATTGCAATTGCTGTCTCTTGTTCGGCCGATCGCCAAGCAAAGGGAAAGATCACCAAAGAGGGTGTATTTCTTGAGCAACTAGAGCGCGATCCTGCACGCTTCCTGCCTGATACAACCGAGGAACATCTCATTGAGTCATCTGGTGGCGTAGTCAATATCAATTTGAATCAACCTATGAAGGATGTCTTAGCCGAGCTCACTAAGCACCCAATTAAGACTCGTCTCTCTCTGACTGGAACTCTGGTTGTTGCTCGCGATTTAGCACATGCCAAATTGAAGGAGATTCTAGATAGCGGTAAAGAACTTCCCGCATACATGAAGGATTACGCCGTTTATTACGCGGGTCCAGCTAAGACTCCGGAAGGCTTTGCCTCTGGTTCTTTTGGCCCCACTACTGCTGGCCGTATGGATTCTTATGTTGAACAGTTCCAAGCCGCTGGCGGTTCGTTGGTAATGCTCGCAAAAGGAAATCGTTCCAAGCAAGTTACTGATGCTTGTAAATCTCACGGCGGTTTCTATCTTGGCTCGATTGGTGGCCCGGCAGCTCGCCTTGCCCAAGATTGCATCAAGAAGGTTGAAGTCTTGGATTATGCAGAGCTTGGAATGGAATCGATCTGGAAGATTGAAGTGGAAGATTTCCCGGCTTTTATCGTGGTGGACGATAAGGGAAATGATTTCTTTGCTGAAACGAGCAAGCCTTTATTTATTGGTAAGAAGCCAAACTAGCCAAGCAGGTAATTCTTAGTAGTACCCGCGAGCGCGCTTCTTCGCGTAAGCCTTGCACGGAGTTCCGTAGCGAGACTGGATATAGGAAAGTCCCCATTTAATCTGAGTAACCGGATTGTGGCGCCAGTCGGTAGAGATAATGTCCATTTTGGTAGGCGGAAGGGCTTGTGGAATTCCTCGAGCGCCGCTTCGATAGTTGTGGGCCTGGAAATTCCAATGGCTCTCACTCGTCCATAACTTATCGAGGCAGGCCATCTGGCTCTTATTCCAGTTGAAGTAATTCAAAAGGTTGGCGGCAACGATGCGTGCACCGTTTGGGGTCTTGGCGAGTTCTACATTCTTAGCCATCACCGAAACCAGGGCAATCGATTTAGCATCCACCGAGGCAACGCCATTGAGGTCGATTGAAATCAAAGAGCTCGGAGCTGGGCTTGGCGAGCTGGATTGACCAGGGGTGGTCGGCAGGGCCTGGCCGTCGATCAGGGTCTGGCCGGTCAGGTTCTCTTGGTTAACTAGATCAGGGATATTGATTCCGTGGGCAAAGGATCCGGTGGCATAGGTGGTGTCGACTGAGCCGAGAAAGAAGAAGAAGAGCGCGGTGGCAAGAGTCACGATAGGACGGCGCAGCGGGGTGGTCCGCGATGGTTCAAACGAGTACTTACTCGATATTGCTTCCATCTCTCTGCCTCCTTATCTATCTCATCTGCCCCACGGGGTGGGGTAGTTGGGTGACAGACTTTCAGGCATGCAAGAGTGAGGCAAATTTAAGCACCCTTAAAAATTTAAAAAGTTTTTTCTCACAGTAAATAGAAGATATATAAACGCAGGTCAGACACTATAAAGTCCGATTTACCCGTTTTGTCGCTGAGCATAAAAAAATGGCCCAAATCCGCCGTGTGACACGCCGAAATGCCCAGCCCTAGGAGGTGAAGTTGATCGGCTCTTCCAGCATTTCGGTCACCAAGGCCGCAATCGGCGAGCGCTCGCTTCGAGTTAAGGTGATGTGGGCAAAGAGTGGATGGCCTTTCAAAGACTCCACCACCGCAACTACGCCATCATGCCGACCGACTCGCAAGTTGTCTCGCTGGGCAACATCGTGAGTCAAAATGACTCTCGAATTTTGTCCGATACGGGAGAGCACAGTGAGCAGGACCCCTCGTTCTAGCGACTGGGCCTCATCCACGATGACGTAAGAGTCATGAAGTGAGCGACCTCGAATATGAGTCAACGGGAGGACCTCGATGAGACCGCGCTCCATAATCTCGTCAATAACGCTCTGACTGACAAGTGCGCCCAAGGTATCAAAGACGGCTTGCGCCCATGGCGACATCTTCTCGTTCTCTGAACCCGGCAGATACCCCAGCTCTTGACCGCCCACTGCATAAAGCGGTCGGAAGATCACCACCTTTTTATGTTGGCGCTTTTCCAATACCGCTTCAAGTCCAGCGGTGAGGGCGAGCGCGCTCTTACCGGTGCCGGCACGGCCACCTAAAGAGATGATCCCAATTTCGTGGTCGAGCAGAAGATCGAGTGCCACCCGCTGTTCGGCGCTTCTTCCATGAAGTCCAAATGCTTGGCGATCACCGCGGACGAGAACCAGGTGTTTATCCGGAGTGACGCGAGCTAAGCCGCTGCCCTTCTCTGAATGTAGAACAATTCCGGTGTGACATGGATGCTGCTTAGCCAACTCATGGTCAATGCGATTGTTCTCATAGAGCGAGTCGATGACGGAGGCAGGAACGTTCTCTTCCACCATCCCGGTCCAACCGCTCGTTGAGGCTAGCTCCGCGCGATATTCCTGCGATTCCACGCCCACCGATGAAGCCTTGACCCGAAGTGGCAAATCTTTCGTTACTAATATGACATCGCGACCCTCAGCCATGAAGTTGCGAGCTATCGCCAGAATGCGCGAATCATTAGAGCCATCGCGGAGAAAACCCATAGGCAGTGAAGAAGAGTCAGAGTGATTGAGTTCAACCTTTAATGTGCCGCCCATAGCATTCATTGTGATTGCTTCATCCAACCGGCCATGAGAGATTCGCAGATCATCTAACGTGCGAAGTGCGGCCCGAGCAAAATATCCGAGTTCGGGATGGTCGCGTTTGGTCTCTAATTCACCAATTACAACGATAGGAATTATTACTTCGTGCTCAGCAAAGCGAGATAACGCCGCGGGATCCGCAAGTAAAACGCTGGTATCGATGACATAAGTCTTATGGCCGTTTTTCTGGCTGATAGTCAAGGATGCGAGTCCTATCTAGTTGTACTCAGTCCTCCTGGCGGTCCAGTCGGAATCGGTCTTAGTGGCTAAAAGATAAAACTGTATGCACCACTTTGACGCTCGACACGCGACTGCCCAATATTAATTTCTGGGGTTATTTAGAGACAGGGGGCCAGCGAAAAACTCTTAGATACCGTGGCGGCGGTGACGTTCGGAATATGCCCGAAGTGCTCGAAGGAAATCGACTCGTCGAAAATCGGGCCAATAGGCCTCGCAGAAGTAGAACTCAGAATGTGCTGACTGCCAGAGCAAGAAGCCACCTAATCGTTGCTCACCAGAAGTGCGGATAACTAAATCAGGATCGGGTAAGCCCGCGGTGTAGAGATGCTTACTAATCTCATCGACATTGACCGACGCTGCAATTTCTGGGGCAGAGAGCCCGGCTTTGGATTTATCGAGAATTAGAGATTTCACGGCATCAGCGATTTCGCTGCGGCCGCCATATCCAATCGCGACATTCACAACAACACCAGGTATCCCCTTGGTTGTGAGTGCAGCTTGCTTAAGACTCTCTTGTAATTCAAGCGGCAATAACTCCATCGAACCTACCGGGCGGATCTCCCAGCGACCGCGCGAAACAAGTTCTTGAACGCTATCGCTAATAATTTTCAGTAAAGGTGCCAGTTCATCGGCTGGACGATGAAGATTCTGATTGGAGAGCAACCAGAGCGTTACTACTTTAACTTGGGTCTGCTCCGACCAATCAAGCAGGCTAACTATTTTTGAGGCACCGGCTTTATGCCCGCGGGCAGAAGAGGTATCGCCATCGACGCTTGGGTTGGCCTTAGACCAACGACGATTGCCGTCGAGGATGACACCGATGTGATGCGGGGTTTGTTCAAAATCTAAATTGCGAAAGATCCGCTGCTCATAAAGCGGATAGAGAATTGATTTAAGCGCGAGCTTTAAATTCATCAACTGCGCGACGTTCTGCGATAAAGGAAGCTACCGGCAGAGTGCCCGCAAGTATGAACATCACCGTCGTAGTCAGAGATTTCCGAGCTTTGATGCAGTAGTGGAAAGCTGCAAGGACGTAGATGGGATAGGTAAACCCATGGAGAATTGGTATCCATGTCACCATATCGGCAAGGGCGGAATCTGGCCAGATGTACTTCACGGGAAGATCGATAAACCAGAGCAGTAGCGACATAACACCTGCCCACATCGCCATAATTCGAAAGCGGAACATAGCGCCGGCTAAACCTTGTGCGTTATTCATATCTTTACCTTATCCATTCGCTTGGCCCTTTGTGAATACTTGCGAAGGTTGCTTAATTGTGGCGCGAGAGATCCAGGGAAGAACGAGAACGAGCAGGGCCATTAGCCACCAAATTCCAACATAAGAAATATGTTGCCAGTAATAACCAGCAATCCGTGTCCGCAGTTGGGGGGATGCGAGCGGCGAATCAGAAATCTTCTGCCCCTCGATAGTTCTTTCTTCTCGAACAATTATGTAGCCATCGAAGAGTTTTAGGTCGGATAGGCCTGCGATAAGCGCCGGATCAATGCGGGTCAACACCCCTTGTGCGGGGTCACTCGTATCAACTGTTTGGCGCGGGTAGAGACGACCGGTCACTTTTACTTGCTCGCTAATTGTTTGGGGTGAGTTATCTTCTAGCCCGCGCAATACCAAAATTGCTCGGTTATCTGATATTTCTAAGAGGCGAACTTCTAACGAGACAGCACGTTTGGATCGCTTGCCATTTGCCAACATAGGCCTCTGATTGGGCGCTGAATAAATCTGAACATATCTTCCGCTCGCTGTAACAATTCTATTCGCAGCAACTGGACGAAGATTTGCTCCTGCGGCCGCAACGGAAGTTAGGGCAATAATGGGCTGTTCGGGTTTAACTTGTTCAGCGGCCAGAACATCGCGAGCGCGATGCAATTGCCATAACCCTAATTCAAGAAAGACTCCGGCAAGAAGTAGTGAGAGAAGTGCAGTCGCTATCTTCTTAGTCAGTGGTGCGGTCATCTTGTTTCGCGGCAGCTCGCTTATAACGACGGTAAAAACTAGTAAGCAATAAGCCAACGGCAATGACCAGAATTATCATCAGGATTGAACCTGCGGGGCTTACATCAATATTGGTTTGCTCAGACATGTGCATAGCCTAACTCGCAACACCCTAGAATTGACACATGAACGAGTACCTCCGGATTCGCTATGGAGTCCGAGAAACAAGTCGACCAGGTTGGCTTATTCCTGCCATCGTTCTGGGCATCGTTGGCGGAGGCTGGATACTTTGGACAGCCAACCACCATTCAACTCCGCAGATTCGTTCTACCTTAATATCCTTTGAAGAAGTATCCGATTCTCAAATTTCAATCAGATATTCACTCGAACTTAAAGATCCATCGATTGCTCATACTTGCTTGTTGACCGCTAAAGATTACGGCGTCAATGTCGTGGGCCAATTGACCGACCTAATTCCGACCGGCCAGGCCAAAGTCACTCGCGAAGTCTTAATTCCCACCCGCTTGCGCGCAGTTAATGCGGGCATCGAAAAGTGCTTCTAACTCTTCGCAAATAGCCTCTAGACTTCTCCATTATGAGTACACCTCCAACCCAGACCTGGCTAACACAAGAAGCGGCTGACCGACTATCGGCAGAACTCGCTGAACTTGAAGGTCCGCGTCGCGCCGATATCGTCAAGAAGATTGAAGCTGCTCGCGCCGAAGGTGACTTGAAAGAGAATGGCGGTTATCACGCCGCTAAAGATGAGCAAGGAAAGACCGAAGCTCGCATCCGCCAACTTCGCCACATGCTCGAAAACGCCCATATTGGTGCGCCACCTGCTGGTGAATCTGGCGTAGTCGGACTCGGCATGTTGATCACCGTTGATATCGGCGGCGAAGAGATGAAGTTCTTGTTGGGATCGCGCGAAATTGCCACCGATGATGTCGATGTTTATAGCGAGAAGTCTCCGCTCGGTGCAGCGGTTCTCGGTGCAAAAGTTGGCGATACTGTTATTTTCAAAGCTCCGAATGGCAAAGAGATTAACGTTGCCGTTTTAGAAGCTCAGACTTACTTCTAAACTTTATCTACTTAGAACTAGCGTTTTTATATTTACGTACGCTCAGCGGTAAGAAAATTGCCACGATCAGGACCATATAAATCAATGACATCGCCAATGGATGTTGGCTAGGCCAAGACCCTGCGGTTGCTCCGAAGATATTGGTTGTGCCGAAGAGTTCCCGGCAGCCAGCAACCATTGTTGATACCGGATTCCATTCGGCAAAGTATTGAAGGACTCGTGGCATTCCAGTTGTTGGAGCAAATGCATTAGATAGAAATGTCAGCGGAAAGACTGAGATGAAGACTAAGTTCTGAGCGACTCGTTCATCGCGGACAGAGAGACCGATTATTACGCCGATCCAGGACATAGAAAATCCAAAAGCGAGAAGAAAGAGGAATGCCAGCGCAGTCTTAAAGAGCCCACCTGATGGCCGCCATCCCACTGCATAACCGACAATTCCCATAACAGCCAGGGTGACAATGTTTTGAGCGGTATCCCCCACAGTGCGACCAATTACTACTGCTGAACGAGCGATCGGCAGTGATCTAAATCGATCAATCAAACCCTTCTGCATATCAGCGGCAAGGCCTACTGCTGTTGCGGCCAAAGTAAATGCGACGGTCTGAACGAAAATTCCAGGCATCAAGAGCTGGACATATCCACCCTCTACGCCGGCGTCGATCGCCCCACCAAAGACATAGCGGAACAAGAGCACGAACATCGCTGGCTGAATCGTTGCAAAGAGCAAGACTTCAGGTACGCGAACTAACTGAAGTAATTGGCGCTTGGTAATGACGAGGAAATCACTAATGGCGGTCATTTCTTGCCACCTCTCTTTTTCGCTTTAACATCGATTTCTTTCTTCTCTTCCGCAGCATGCCCTGTCAGTGAGAGGAACACATCGTCTAGTGATGGACGTTTGAGTGCGATATCAAGTGGGTGGATCTGAGCATCATCGAGGTTACGGAGAACCTGAATAAGTGCAGTACTTCCGGTATTAACTGCTGCTGAAACTTTGCGAAGGCCTTGATCGACCGTTGGCTCAACTCCAGCCACGCTCTTCACGATTTCAATAGCCTGAGTGAGTTGTGCGCTTTCAACAATTACTTCTAGGCGTTCGCCACCGACTTGGCGCTTAAGTTCATCTGAGGTACCACGTGCAATAACTTTGCCGGTATCAATTACCGCAATTGAATCGGCAAGCTGATCTGCCTCTTCCAAATATTGAGTGGTGAGGAGAAGTGTTACGCCGCCTTTGACGAGTTCGTCAATGACTCCCCACATCTCTTGGCGGCCACGAGGATCAAGACCAGTTGTTGGTTCATCTAAGAAGAGAACTTTAGGTTTAATGATGAGCGAAGCTGCTAAGTCCAGACGGCGACGCATTCCACCCGAATAAGTTTTGATGGGACGTTTTGCAGCA
>WLRE01000044.1 GCA_009698045.1 Actinomycetota bacterium
GCTTCAGCAACATCGCCAGCAGGAGTGGAAGTTGCGTGAGCATTGAGGTGGACTACTTCAGAGAGTTTGACTCCACTGTCATCAAGAGCGAACTGAACAGCGCGGGTAACGCCAGCGCCATCGGGATCTGGAGCAGCAATGTGATATCCATCAGAGGTAAGGCCTTGGCCGACGACCTCTGCATAAATCTTTGCGCCGCGAGCTTTGGCATGTTCGAGCTCTTCAAGAACAAGAATTCCGCCGCCTTCGCCGAGCACAAAACCATCGCGGTCTTTGTCGTACGGGCGTGATGCTTTTTCGGGGGCATCGTTGCGAGTGGAGAGCGCTTTCATAGAAGCAAAACCCGCCATGGGTAATTGGTGAATCGCTGCTTCAACGCCACCAGTAACAATGATGTCGGCGCGATTATTGCGAATCATTTCGAGCGCGTATCCGACAGCTTCAGCACCAGATGCGCACGCGCTAACGGGAGTATGCACGCCAGCTTTTGCTTGAAGTTCTAGACCAACATTTGCGGCCGGGCCGTTAGGCATCAACATCGGAACGGTGTGCGGACTGACCGAGCGCGGACCTTTAGTTTTCAAAACATCGTATTGATCAAGAAGAGTGATAACTCCGCCAATGCCGGAGGCGACGACTACACCGAGCCGAGTCTTATCGATTTCGGGAGAACCGGCATCTTTCCAAGCTTCGCGAGAGGCAATTAGCGCAAATTGTTCAGAGCGATCAAGGCGACGCATCTCAACCCGCTCCATGACCTCAGATGGTTCAACGGCGACGCGCGCTGCAAAAGTTACTGACATCTCGCTCGCCCACTCTTCAGTAAGGCTGCGTACACCGCTCTTGCCCGCAAGGAGTGCATCCCATGTGGACGAGACGTCACCGCCCAACGGGGTAGTAGCGCCTAGACCAGTAACAACAACGCGACGTCTGCTCATCGAAAAATCTTCAGGCTATAACTCTATTTAGGAGTTATTAACGATGTAATTAACGGCATCGCCGACAGTTGCCATCTTGGTGACTTCTTCGTCAGGAATCTTTACGCCGAACTTCTCTTCAGCGGCTACGACGACTTCAACCATGCTCAGTGAATCAACATCGAGGTCATCGGTGAACTTCTTCTCCATGGCGATAATGCCTGCATCGATACCTGCAACCTCAACGACGATCTCCTTGATTCCTGCGAGTACTGCATCTTGTGTTAGTGCCATTTATTTGGTTCCTTTTCTCTTTTATTAGCCGGTATTAGCCAGCTATTACTTATTCTTCGGTACGGGTGGAAGTTCAACAACTTGACCTGCATAGACAAGACCAGCACCGAATCCTACGAGAAGGGCGCTCTTTCCATGCAAATCTGGGCGTTCTGCGAGCAGCGCGTCCATTGCTAAAGGGATAGAAGCTGACGAGGTATTGCCGCTAGTGCGGATATCTCGAGCAACGACAACTGAATCAGGAAGCTTCATCGACTTTACTAGAGAATCAATGATGCGATCATTTGCTTGGTGCGGAATGAAGACATCAAGGGTTTCGGGAGTGAGACCTGCAGCTGCTAGCGCACGTAGCGCAATTGGAGCAATCTCATAGACCGCCCAACGAAAGACAGTTTGACCTTGTTGAGCGATATTGGGCCAACCTAAGTCAGTCTTGCCAGGATGCTTCTTATATTCCAAGTATGAAGGCTCGAGAAGAATGGCATCACGAGTTTCGGAGTTTGCGCCCCACACAGTGGGACCAATACCAACATCTTGTGATGGACCGATTACGACAGCGCCGGCGCCATCAGCAAAGATAAATGCCGTTGCGCGATCATCAAGGTCAGTAAAATCTGAGAGTTTTTCGGCACCAACCACTAATACGTTAGTCGCAGTACGACTGCGCACCATGTCATTTGCTAGTGCTACTGCATAACAAAAGCCTGCGCATGCGGCGGAGATATCAAATGCGGCGGCAGTGGAATTATTGAGTCGAGTCAGTAACTCGGTTGCAGCACTTGGGGCTTGGTAGGGATAAGAAATAGTGGCAAAAATAACGGCATCAATATTCTCAGGCACAAGTCCTGCACGAGAAATAGCCTGAAGCGAAGATGCAGTAGCCATATCAATCAAGGATTCATCGGCATCCGCAAAACGACGAGACTCAATACCAGTGCGTTGCTGAATCCATTCATCGGTAGATTCAATACGGTCTACGAGTTCAGAATTAGGAACTGAGCGAGCCGGACGATATGCGCCAACAGCGAGAATCCGAGCGTTTTGTGGTTCGGCGGAGAATTTAATTGCCATTAGTTACCACCGTGCTTTGCCACGAACTCACGAGCAGCAGCTAAATCGTCGGGAGACTTAAGTGCAAAGGTTTCAATATCCGGAGTCGCGCGCTTTACCAATCCGACGAGAGTTCCTGCTGGCGGCATTTCAATTACTCCTGTGACACCCAGTGCGGCAAGGCTCTCCATGCATAAATCCCAACGAACTGGCCCTGCTACTTGTCCAACAATGCGAGCAAGGATCTCTTCGCCGGAATCAACAACAGTTCCATCTTTATTAGAAAGGATTGCCAGCGCCGGATCCTTTGGGGTAATCGCACGGACTTTCGCTGCTAATACTGATACCGCAGGTTGCATTACAGCAGTATGAAACGCACCTGCTACGGCTAGGGGACGAACACGCGCACCAGCAGGAGGATTTTCGGCCAATTGAGCCAGCGCCGCTATATCTCCAGCAGCGACAATCTGGCCAGCGCCATTTTCGTTTGCAGCAGTCAATCCGAGGGCAGAAAGCGCCGCAACAACTACATCGCGCTCGCCACCGAGAACGGCAGACATTCCAGTTTGTGCAACGGATGCGGCTTTAGCCATTTCAATTCCGCGCGTGCGCACGAGCGTGATTGCATCGTCATTGGAGATAACGCCAGCAATAGCAGCTGCTGCAAGCTCACCAACGGAATGTCCGGCGACATAGCTAATAGCAGACGTATCGCTGGCGAAGAGTCGAGCGGTTCCAAGCAGGGCGCCAGCGACCAGCAAGGGTTGGGCATTTGCAGTATCGCGGATTTCATCAGCGTCGGCGGTGGTACCTAGTCGAGCCAAGTCGAGATCGATAAGGGAGGACCAGTGCGCAATCTGTGCCGCGGAATCGGAATCTTCAAGCCAGGGCGTTAAGAAGCCAGGTGTTTGAGATCCCTGTCCGGGAGCAAGGATCGCGAGCATTGTTGGAGTTTATTTCTGGATTGGGCTTACTGCCGAGTATTGGCGCACAAGCCCGTTTGGGTTCAATTCGCTAGCCAACATACTTACTCACCAGTAACATACGGGACATGAAGATTGCTGTGTGCGTAAAGCAAGTTCCCGATTCCTGGGCAGAGAAGAAGATGGTCAATGGCGTTCTCGATCGCGCAGGAGTCGATGCGGTTCTCAATGATCTCGATGAATATGCCGTGGAAGAAGCACTTAAATTGGTCGAAGCGAATTCGCCTACCGGTGAATCAGGTGAAGCAAGTGGTCATTCAATTACTGTCATCTCGATGGGCCCGGATCGCGCAACGGAAGCAATCCGCAAAGCGCTTTCGATGGGCGCAGATGATGCAATCCATGTTGTTGATGATGCGCTCGCTGGTTCAGATGCGCTCGCCACATCCTTGGTACTTGCTCAAGTCATTAAGAATGGCGGATTTGATTTAGTTATCTGCGGAACTGAATCCACCGATGCCCGCATGAGCGTTGTCCCAGCGATGTTGGCCGAACGCTTGAACTGGGCGCAACTCACTTTTGCAAATTCAGTAGCAGTCGATCCCACAACGAGCTCAGTAAAGATTGATCGAGTGACTGAAATAGGTTTAGAGAAGATGGAAGCAAAACTTCCTGCTGTTGTAAGTGTTGTAGAAAAGATCAACGAGCCTCGCTATCCCTCTTTCAAAGGAATTATGGCGGCAAAGAAGAAGGTTATTACTGCGCAATCACTCGCGGATTTAGGAATTGGCGCAGATAGCGTTGGAGCAAAAGCTGCCTGGTCTTCGGTTAAGGATTCACTTCCACGTCCAGCACGTGGCGCTGGCATTAAACTCGAAGATTCCGGCAATGGCGGCACAACGCTTGTGGAGTACTTGGCAGAGAAGAGAGTTATATGAGCTCGGTATTGATACTCGTTGATTCCGTCAATGGCTCAGTTGCAAAAGCGACATCAGAACTTGCCACCTTTGCTCAGCGTTTGGGTGATGTGACCGCAGTTGTTGTTGGCACTGATGTTTCCGCACAACTCAGCGCAATTCCTCTTACATCTATCGTTGTTGTTGCGGGAGTAGATGCAGAGAAGAATGGCGTCCCAGCAATTGTCGATGCACTTGCGGCAGTTATGGATGCTAAGAAGCCGAGTGCAGTTCTGATCACTTCCTCTGCGCGCGGCAAAGAAGTGGCTGGTCGGTTGGCGGTCCGCACTAATTCGGGATTGATTACCGATGCAATTGATATCGATGCTCAAGGCATAGCCACTCAATCAGTGTTTGGCGGATCTACCACCGTTCACTCAGTTGTCACTCACGGAACTTCGATCGTGACACTTCGTTCTAACTCTGTTGAAGCCGAGAGCGGCACGGCGGGATCCGTAGAAAATATCTCAACTTCTCCAACATCATCGACAACTCTGGCAACCGTGACTGCGCTAGAGCCGGTCGCCAAAGGTGGCCGCCCAGAACTCACTGAAGCAAAGATCGTCGTCTCAGGTGGTCGTGGCACCAACGGAGATTTTGCAGCTGTAGAAGCTTTTGCTGATTCACTCGGCGCAGCAGTCGGTGCATCACGCGCCGCCACCGATGCCGGTTGGTATCCACATTCTCATCAAGTCGGGCAGACCGGTAAGACAGTGAGCCCAGCTTTGTATGTGGCCTGCGGAATTTCTGGAGCGATTCAACATCGAGCGGGAATGCAGACGAGCAAGATGATTGTGGCCATCAATAAGGACCCAGAAGCCCCCATCTTTGAAGTAGCCGATTATGGCGTCGTAGGCGACTTATTTGCTGTTCTGCCGCAGGCGACTGCCGCAATCACCGCAAAAAAATAACCGCTTAGACTTACCGCATGTCGATCTATCTCGATCATGCTGCCACCGTTCCGATGGTGGATGAAGCAGTTCAGGCACTCACCGCGCAGATGCGCATCGTGGGCAATGCATCGAGCCTGCACTCTGATGGTCGCGCAGTTCGCAAAGCGGTAGAAGATGCTCGAATGTCATTAGCAGATGTGGTCGGATGCGAGCCAAGCGAGATCATCTTTACTGGCACTGGGACTGAAGCTGACAACCTGGCAATCAAGGGTTTCTATTGGAAAGCCGTGGCTGCCAATCCAACTCGTACAACAATTTTAAGTTCTGCTATCGAACACCACGCTGTTAAAGATCCGATTGAATGGTTAGTAGATCACGAAGGTGCGACCTCAGTAGAAATTCCGGTTCTGCGCAATGGTGTCATCGATATTGATTTTGTTCGGGATTACATCGCAGCGAACAAGAGCGCTATTGCTCTAATCTCAGTGATGCATTCCAATAATGAAATAGGTTCACTGCAGCCCATTAGAGAAATTGTAGATATCGCAGGAGATATTCCAGTCCACACCGATGCGGTGCAGAGCTTAGGAAAAGTTGATTTTAATTTCGCCGCACTCGGAGCAACAGCTGCAACAATTAGTTCCCACAAAGTGGGCGGGCCGCTCGGAGTCGCAGCGTTAATTTTGAAGCGGGGATTAGATATCACGCCTGTTACCCATGGTGGGGGACAGGAACGAGATGTTCGCAGTGGCACTTTCAATGCGCCATCCATCGTCGCCTTTGCCGCCGCCGCTCGCGCGGCATTAAGCAATAGAGATTCACAATCCAGTCGGATTGCAGCACTTCGGGATAGCGCTGCAGCTCGCATTCTTCAAGCAATTCCCGATGCAACTATTAATGGCGTTGCTGGGCTTCCTGGAATTCTCAATATTTCATTTCCTGATACTGAAAGCGAAGCGCTTCTGCTTCTGCTCGATAGCGAGGGAATTTCCGCCTCTGCAGGCTCTGCGTGCAGTGCCGGCGTTTCACGTCCCAGCCATGTTCTCTTAGCACTCGGTCGTACTGAAGAAGAGGCGATGTCTTCACTTCGCTTCTCACTCGGTTCGACAACAACTCAAGCTGAAATTGATCGACTTGTTGAGATACTTCCTTCTGTTGTGCAGCGTGCCCGCGCCGCCTTTAGTGTGAAGAAGTAAGCGATGAAAATAGTTGCAGCAATGAGTGGTGGAGTGGACTCTGCCGTGGCTGCTGCGCGCATGGTTGACGCTGGCCACGAGGTAGTTGGCGTGCATTTAGCGCTTTCAAGTAATCCGCAGAAATATCGATCTGGCGCACGAGGATGTTGCACGATTGAAGATTCACATGATGCCCGTCGCGCGGCAGATGTAATTGGAATTCCTTTTTACATCTGGGATATGGCGGCAGAATTTCACGAAGGCGTAGTTGAAAATTTTATGGCCGAATATGCCATTGGTAGAACGCCTAATCCTTGCCTGCGGTGCAATGAGAAGATTAAGTTCGCAGCAGTAATGGAGCGTGCTAAAGCACTTGGTTTCGATGGTGTTGCTACCGGACATTATGCCCAAATGCACGAGACTGAACTTGGTCGAGTTATGTACCGCGCGGTGGATCCAGGAAAAGATCAATCCTATGTTTTAGCAGTTCTCAATACTGATCAATTAGCCGGTGCATATTTTCCGCTCGGCGATACCGTTAAAGATGATGTACGTAAAGAAGCGAAAGCGCGCGGGCTTTATGTCGCCAATAAACCCGATAGTCACGATATTTGTTTTGTTCCCTCCGGAGATAACGCTGGCTGGTTGCGCGATCGTTTAGGCAGCGATGTGGGTCCCATCGTGGATGAAGATGGAACAAAACTCGGTGAGCACAAAGGTGCGTACACATACACAATCGGACAGCGCAAGGGTCTAGGAATCACAATTCCTGCCGCAGGGGGAGAGCCTCGATACGTTTTAAAGATTGAACCAAAGACAAATACGGTCGTTGTTGGAAATCATGAAGCTCTCGCTGTCTCGGGCATCACTGGCGAGAAAGCTATCTGGTGCGGACCAGTTCCGGCCGAGTCCACCGAGTACCGTGGTTTTGCTCAAGTGCGTGCGCACGGAACTCCGCTTCCATGTACGTATTCACATAAAGATGGCTTTATCTCAGTGTCGTTGGATGAACCGCTCTTTGGCTTAGCAACCGGCCAAGGGTTAGTTATTTACGATGGTGACCGAGTTGTTGGTTCCGCGACTGTCTGTGCGACCGAGTAGAAATATCCTATGGCTGCAGATCTAACCGCAATTCGCCACCGAATCGCTGAGCTATCGGATGAGATTCGCGATCACCAATTTCGTTATTACGTTCTTGATAAGCCAATCATTCCTGATGCTGACTTTGATGCGCTGCTTCGCGAGCTCGAAGAAATAGAGAAGAAGCACCCCGAACTTCGCGCAGATGATTCGCCGACGCAACTAGTAGGTGGCGGCTTCGCTACACATTTCCAACAGCACGATCACATCGAAAAGATGATGTCACTCGATAATGTCTTCGATGGCTCCGAACTTACACAGTGGTTTGATCGCATTGCCAAGAGCGAGACCACCAATACCTGGCTCTGCGAGGTAAAAGTCGATGGCCTTGCTATCAACTTGCTCTACGAGAAGGGCAAACTTGTTCGCGCTCTTACTCGAGGCAATGGAACTACCGGTGAGGATGTCACTCTCAACATACGAACTATTTCGGCAATCCCACATCAATTAACCGGCAAGAAAATTCCAGAGCTCCTAGAAGTTCGTGGCGAAGTGTTCTTTCCGATTCAAGCATTTAATGATTTCAACGATGCACTCGAAGAAGAGGGCAAGGAACGTTTCGCCAATCCGCGTAACGCTGCTGCTGGCTCACTTCGACAGAAGGACCCACGTATCACTGCAAGCCGGCCACTCTCGATGGTTGTACACGGAATTGGTGCATCTTCGGGCGTCACCTTTGATTCACAGAGCAGTGCCTACGAACTCCTTTCGGGCTGGGGACTTCCAACAAGCACTCGATTTAAGGTTGTTTCGACTCGCGCCGAGGTAGAAGTGTTCATCGATTATTACCTTGCACATCGTCACGATGTTGAACACGAAATTGATGGCATCGTTATAAAGGTAAATGAATTTAAGGCACAAGAAGAGCTTGGCTTTACATCGAGAGCCCCTAAATGGGCGATTGCATATAAATACCCGCCAGAAGAGGTAACCACTAAATTATTGGATATCAAGGTGAGTGTTGGTCGTACTGGTCGCGTTACGCCATTTGCATTCATGGAACCGGTCAAAGTTGCGGGCTCTACCGTCACCAATGCAACCCTGCATAATGCGCAAGAGATCACTCGCAAGGGTGTCTTGATTGGTGATGTAGTTGTTATTCGTAAAGCGGGAGATGTAATTCCTGAAGTGCTCGGTCCAGTTATTGAAAAGCGCACTGGTGCTGAGAAGAAATTCATTATGCCCAAGAAATGTCCAGATTGTGGATCGGCGCTTCGAGCAATGAGTGAAGGCGATGTGGATATTCGTTGCCCAAATTCGCAGTCGTGCCCAGCACAACTCATTGAACGAATTTTCTATATCGGCTCGCGCGCAGCGCTCGATATAGATGTGTTGGGTTACGAGGCGGCCGCGGCGCTGCTCGCCGACAAATTGATTGTTGATGAATCAGATCTCTTCTCGCTCACGATCGAGGATCTCTCTCGCTCGGAATTCTTCACTAAGAAAGGCGGCGAGCTCGGTGCGAATGCCACCAAGTTTCTCACTGCCCTCGAAGGCGCAAAGAGCCGGCCCTTGTGGAGAATTCTGGTCGCGCTCTCCATTCGCCACGTAGGACCTACAGCAGCACAGGCACTGGCAAAGACCTTCGGCTCAATCGAATCAATTTCGACCGCATCACACGAGGAACTCTCAGCTGTTGATGGAGTGGGATCTGTCATTGCAGATTCAGTTATTGAATGGTTCGCTATCGATTGGCATAAAGAGATCATCTCCGATTGGAGTGCTGCTGGCGTTGCTTTAGTAGAGATCGCAAAAGAATCAGATCTACCTCAAACCCTGACTGGTCTCACTCTGGTTGTTACCGGATCGTTAGTAGATTTCACACGCGATGGAGTCAACGAGGTGATTACTGGGCATGGAGGCAAGTCCTCGAGTTCGGTCTCAAAGAAGACTGATTTTCTTATCGCTGGCGAATCCGCAGGTTCTAAATTAACCAAGGCGGAAGAGCTAGGCGTTCGCATTCTTGATGAGACGCAATTCAAAGCCCTGTTAGCCGGCGGTCCGAGCGCTCTGCCTCAGGTGTAAGGTAAAGTTCGCACCATGTTTAACTCAATGATTCTTGCAAGTGAGCAAGTTCGCGAACTTTCAGCACCACCTCTCTTCTTTGGAATTCTTGGATTCGGACTTCTCGCCGGTGCTCTCTATCTCGTTCTTCGCTTAGATCGCGATTAAATCATCCGTATAGGAATTCTCGGTGGCACTTTTGACCCCATTCATTTGGGGCACCACCAAATAATTAAGAAACTCGCAGATCGTTTTGATCAGATCATGATTATTCCTGCAGGAAAACCCATGCTCCGCCAAGAAGTTCCTACCGCGACCGCTGCAGATCGTTTGGAAATGTGTGCACTATCTTTAAACGATCTCCCTGATGCGCTCCAAGAGAAAGTTGTCTTGCTCGATATTGAAATCAAGCGCGAGGGTTCATCCTTTACTGTCGATACTTTGGGACAGCTCAAAGCCTTCTTTCCACACGATTCCTTTACCATCATCATCGGTAGCGATGCCGCAATCAACTTTGATAAATGGAAGCGCGCAGCCGATATTAAGCGCGGTGCAGAGATATTGGTCGTCAAGCGTCCAGGCAGTGAAAAGTCTGCCTTTCCTGAAGTTGAGATTAATGCACTAGAAATATCTGCCACGGATATTCGTGCACTTCTTCAGGCGAAGAAGGAGATCTCATCAGTGTTATCACCATCGGTAGCGAAATATATAAATGAGCGGGGCCTCTATGCCAGCAAGTAAAGAAGTAATTGCACTCACC
>WLRE01000045.1 GCA_009698045.1 Actinomycetota bacterium
GTGACCTCTCTGCTGTTCATGAGATGGGCATTGCCTTTGATCGTCGCCGCAAGTTAATGGTCAAGATGTTGAACGAGATTCCTGGCGTTTCATGCCCTACTCCAACAGGTGCCTTCTATGTTTATCCATCCGTTAAAGGCATCTTGGGCAAGGAAATTCGTGGCAAGCGTCCACAAACATCGGCCGAACTCGCAACTTTAATTCTTGAAGAAGTAGAAGTCGCTGCAGTACCAGGAGAAGCATTTGGACCATCGGGATACTTGCGATTCTCCTACGCCACGAGCGATGAGGATATTGTTGAAGGCATTACTCGCGTCGCTAAGTTATTAGGCGAAGCTAAATAACTAAAGCTCGACCCCAATAAGACGTACCTCGGGTTCTAGAATAATTCCAAATTTGTCACGCACTTTTGCACGTGCGCTGCGCGCTAATTCCAATAGATCAAGCGCTGTCGCGCTGCCAGAATTAGTAAGGGCAAGAACG
Organism: Actinomycetota bacterium; assembly: GCA_009698045.1. Taxonomy (GTDB): domain Bacteria; phylum Actinomycetota; class Actinomycetes; order Nanopelagicales; family Nanopelagicaceae; genus AAA044-D11. Next base: position 484 of record WLRE01000045.1, read on the forward strand.
TGCAGCGGTGAAATTTGTGCACCGTGTAATTGATCTCCTCTAGAAACTCCTGCATGTTCCATTAACCAAGCTGCGGAAGTCTTTACATCACCATTTGTTTGCGGCCAACGAGGCGCTTCGGCGGGAAGCTTGGCGGCATCGATTGCGCTCAGAATGGGATTTGTAAAGAATGAACCTGCAGACCAGATGTTCTGCCCCAACAACATTCCTTTTCGGCCACGTAACGAAAGAACTGCTGCGCGCACTGCAGTAATTGGCGCGCGATCTCCGATTGCTACACCTAACTCTTTTGCTAACTCTGCATATTCCACAGGCAGAGACATCTCGCCATTGCGCAGGTGGAAAGTCACATCCAATATGACATAACGAGAAGGCTGCTTCTTAAAGATTGAGCTGCGATAGGTGAAATCGCATTGATCAGCCGTGAAAGTAACAATCTTCTTCTCGGTACGGTCATAGGTGCGGAGTCGCGCAATAACTTCTCCGACTTCGTGGCCATATGCACCAATATTTTGTATTGGGGCGCCGCCAATAGTGCCGGGAATTCCGCTTAGAGATTCAAGATTCGCTAAACCCTTGTCGATAGTAAATTCAACGAATTGATCCCAATCTTCACCAGCAGCAACTGTTAACAGCCCTCCGCTACAAGCATCTATTTCAAAGCTATTGCCTTTAGTTTCCACCAGCACGACTGTTCCCTGAAAGCCATCATCGCCAATAAGAACATTGGATCCCCCGCCAAGAATGAGAAGTGGTTGGCTCTTGGAATCGGCTTCTTCAATCGCCGCAATAAGTTCGGTTTCGGTTGTAGCGCGTATCAATTTTTGTGCAGGCCCACCCACATGAAGTGTGGTGAAGTTCGAAAGCGACTTAGGGCTCATGGGTTAAGGCTAACGGCGCGGAGCCAGAATCTCATTCTTTCCGCGGAAGCGATCCAAGATCCGGTCGTAATTCTTCTTGCTCTGCTCATCGCGATAGGCCTCATCGGTGTCGTAGTACCCATGATGACGTTCTTGCTTAAGTGGTAATTCCATCTGCCACAAGCGACCTTGCGCTTGGCGAAGTTTGAGCGAGAACTCAATATCTGCATTGCGATAGTAAATAGCGCGAATATTAAAGGCGTTAGCTTCTACCGCGGCATCTCGGTTGAGCGCCATGAAATAACTAAAGAGCACATCAACTTCGCCAGCACCCTTATCATCAACGCTACGCCAGTCATCTTCAAGATTTACCAATCCCCCACGCCAACCGACAGCAACAAATTCACCCTCATTTAATTTCGCTAATACTGGCGTCATTACATCACCAGTGAAGTGAGTCGACGGATCCATTATTACTACATACGGCGAAGGCGCAGATTTAAGGAGGGCATTAGCTGCCTCGCCCCATCCGACTCCGCCAGTAATTTGAATAAAATAAGTTCGCTCATCTATCTCATTTTCTAACGCAGAAATATCATGCTCACCATTAATGATGGCCACGATTGCAATATCTGCTGGCGTATTTGCTTTGATGCTTTGGATAGAGAGTGCTGCGTCTTGGCAGAAGCCATCGATAATCATCGCGATGGTGGCCTGGTATTCGATTCCGGTAATTTTGCGTAGATCACCGATGCGAGCGTACTTCTTGAAAGGTGCGTTACTCATAAGAAAGAAATCGTCGCTTTAGCCATTCCTAATACTTTAACTTCATCCACAGTGGCAGTGATATCCAACTTTGCCAAGCCATCTTCAACCGAAGTAACTTTGGCTGAAATAACGAGCGCCACGTCAGCTCCAGCTGGCACCACAACTGGCTTAGTAAAGCGAGCGCTAAATTCTTTGACGGCAGCGCAACCAGCTATATCGCTGACATATTTACCGGCGAGCGCCATCGTCAACATTCCATGCGCAATCACATCGGGCAGGCCGACAGATTTGGCGAATTCTTCATTTTGATGAATCGGGTTTTGATCGCCACTGGCATTTGCATAAGCAACCAAGAGCGCGCGATTAATGGGATAGCTCTTTGCGCCAAGCTCTTGCCCTATCTCTAATGTGCTCATGCGCGGACGACCAATGTGGACCAGGTACTTACAACTAGCTCAGAACCAGAGTGAAGATCAGAGCGAATAGAGACAATTTCATTTCCCGCCATTACGCGAGCGCTCTCGATGGTAGATGAACAAATCAACTTGTCACCGGCAACAATGGGTCGGAAGATTTCGAAGCGTTGGTCGCCATGGACGACTCGAGTCCAGTCCAAGCCACTATCTTGTAGAAGTGTTTGGGATTGGTTAAGCGTTATAGAAATTGCATAGGTAGGTGGCGCCACATCAAGATTGGTTTCGCCAACAACGGCAGCAAAAGCTGCAATGGATTCTTGGGTAACGAGGGTTGTTTCGGCACCAGGAAAGGTGCGCCCGACTAATTCGCCATTAAGCACGGTCGGGGCTAAAAGAAATTAGCGAGTCTCGCGATGAACTGTTGAGGACTTGCAACGTGGGCAGAACTTCTTGAGCTCAAGACGATCTGGATCGTTACGACGATTCTTCTTGGTGATGTAGTTACGCTCTTTGCACTCTACGCAGGCCATAGTGATCTTTGGGCGTACATCCGCGGACTTGCTTGCCATTGTGGTGCTCCTTTTAGAATCTGAGGGTTGAAGGTTACTTCAACACCTGCCGAACTAGTAAATCGAGTAGCGGAACCGGGATTTGAACCCGGGACACAACGATTATGAGCCGTTTGCTCTACCAAGCTGAGCTATCCCGCCATAAAAATCCGACCGAGATCGGACTTCCGAGCCCCCCAACGGAATCGAACCGTTGACCTCTTCCTTACCATGGAAACGCTCTACCGACTGAGCTAGGGGGGCCTATCTAAAGAGTAGAGGGTGAGCCTACAACCTGCCTAAGGCTCCAGAGAAATTGAGGCCGATTGCTGAAATCGGGCTAAAAATACTTCTTAAATACCTTAATAAATGGGCGAGAAATCCGCCGAGAGAGCTTTGTCGTCTGGTCGATGGGCGAGACTTTCAAGACCCGATTGGCCGCTGGTTCGTCGGGAGTCTCAACGTCGCGCAAGGCAGGCGAAGTCTCATCGAGTGAATCTGCGATGCGTTCGAGGTTTGTTACAAGTGAAATCGATCGGGCAAGTTGTTCGTGATCAACATTGTCGGACTCTTCGATGAGTTGTTCGGCAAGAGTTTGACCAGCGAGACGTAATTCATCGGCTTGATCTAAATTACTTTCCATATCCGCGAAACCCTCAGCCTTTGAAGAGATTGCATAACTTGCCGCAGATAGACCTTGTGCAATTTGGCGCTGAATTCCATGAGGGATTCCGCCGTCCACTGCAGCGTCAAAGAGCGTTCTAGCAATTGTGCGCACTTGCACAACAGTGTGTTCAATAGCCACTCCCCTGGTGTACAGCTCTTCCGCAAGCTCTTCATTCGCAGTCGGGAACCAACGTGCGTGTGCTTTTGCTTCTAAAGCTTGAGTGCGCACTTTAGGGATTTCTTCAATCAACAATCGACCTTTTGCTAACCACCGACCAGCATCATCTTGGGTAAAACCTGCTGCCACACCCTCTGACATTTCGCCCAATAGTTTTGCTGATTTTCGTGCTAACGCAGATATTTGATCAATGGTGCGGCCGGCCGGTGTTTTAGCATGCGAGAAGTAAGAGAAGAGAATTGCGATTGCAGCGCCAATCAAAGTGGAAAGCAGTCGATTCGCAGCTGTCGATTCACTTAATCCAGGTCCAATAACAATAAGTGCAGTAACTGGAACGTTAACTGAGGCAACTTCGCCAAGATGCAATCCGCGGGCAACAACCGAACACAAGATGACGGTGATTCCAACCGAAATTAGCCCCACCCCAAATGCCCACACACTTAACAAGGCAACGCCAGCACCAATTGCGGTTCCCACAATCTGTCCGAAACCCTCGCGGACCGATTTATAGAGTGAGATTCGAATACTTAAACTACAAATGATGGCAGCAACAACGCCGCCATCTTTAATGACTAAATCGCCGACCTGCCACGCAACACCTGCTGCCAGCGAAGCAACCGCTACTTGACGGACCCAGACGCGCCGGTCAGTAAAGAGCGAGACGATGCGGCGGAGAACTTTTCTCATTCTTTATCCAGCGAGCAGAACACCTAAGTACATAGCAAGCAGTGCAGTCACTCCGCTAACGGATCCCCACATTGCAATTGATTTTGAGGTCTTTGCCTTGGTGTGAACAAATGCCGCAACTCCAGAGAGAAGAACAATCATCATTTTGGCGCCAAGAACGCGCTGATATCCAGCCGAAGCATCATCTGGAACATCGGCCATATTCCACATGCCGGTGACAATGAGAGCAGCGAAAGCCACCCAACCAATTTTGTTAAAGCCCTTTGCCGCAATACGCGGGGCCTCAGGATTAAATTTCTTGAGTAATGGGACAAGTGCGGCAAGTGTGAATTGTCCACCTACCCAGATACATGCACCGAATATGTGCAATGAGAGTCGGATGCTGTCTACGGCTGAAGTGAGCTGCGCTGTGTTATTCATACCGAAAGAATAGCCCTAGTGAAACGAGAATCAGTGAGTCTGAATGACTAATTCGGTAAGTGGCAAACGTTCGCGACCAGCGAGTTCTCGTTCGCGAACCGCTTCGTTCTCAATCGCTTCCGCGCCAACCTGCTTGCCGACAGCCAAAATAGCGACTGGGGCTAAATCTGAGGTAAGTCCAAATGCTGCAGAGAAAGCGGCATGATCAAAGCCTGACATCTGGTGAAAGTTGTATCCGCGATGATGGCCTTCAACTGTCATCATGGCAGCAGCAAGTCCAACGTCGTACAACGCCGTAGCTCGTGGGGAGCCGTCATCATTAGTCATGCGAGCAAGTACTGCAATCAAAACAATTGAGTTAGGCGCCCAAATTTGATTGAAACCCACCATTGTCGAGACCATGGTGGTGAATGCTTTATCTCCGCGATGAGCCAACATGAATCGCCACGGTTGACCGTTGCTTGCTGATGGCGCCCAGCGTCCTGCCTCAAGGATTGCTGTTAAATCTTCGGCACCAATCGTTGCAGCTGGATCATACGCACGTGAACTCCAGCGTTCGGCAAGGATGGGATGTAAATCTACGGACGAGTCTGCGGGTTTACGCATGAACTGCTCTCTTATTCTTCAACAGAAACGCGTGGAAGTACCTTGTCAATTGACTTTGGTAGCCACCAATTCGTTTTACCAAATAGATGCATTAGCGCAGGCACCAAAATAGTGCGCAGAATGAATGCATCAATAAAGACCGCGGCTGCAAGACCCAAGCCGAATTCCTTAATGATCTTCTCTCCGCCAAACATGAAGGAGGCAAAGACGGTAATCATGATGAGTGCCGCCGAAGTAATAATGCGACCAGTTTCAGCCTGACCTACTGTGACGGCTTGCTCATTGTCGCCGGTCTTAACCCATTCTTCATGCATGCGGCTGACAAGAAATACTTGATAATCCATCGAGAGACCAAAGAGAATCGCCAACATAATTACTGGCAAGAAGGATTCGATAGGACCAGCGCCCACATTCAAGATCTTCTCGCCCCAACCCCATTGGAACATCGCGACAACTATTCCAAATGAGGCAGCAGCTGCAACTAAGTTCATAGCACCAGCAGTCAAAGGAATAACGATTGACCTAAACGCGAGCATCAAGAGCAAGCATCCCAAAATGACAATTACCAAAATGAAGAGTGGAATCTTGCTTCCAATCACGGAGGCAAAGTCATCGAAGATTGCAGTGATACCACCGACGTGAATTTCGGTCTTTGATCCAGCCAATGCGCCAGGAATAACTGATTCGCGCAATTGAGTAATCAATTTACTTGTTGCCACATCTTGAGGACCCGTGGAAGGAATCACCTGAACAAATGCGACTCCTGTTCCTGGTGGTGCAATCACGGGAGAGACGAAATTAACGCCTGCAGTTTGTGAAACCGCATCAGCTACACGTTGGAAGTTAGCGGAATCTTCAGGAGTCGAAACCTTGGCAATTACTTGAAGAGGACCGTTCGCACCTTTACCAAAACCCTGTGAAATGAGGTCATATGCCTTGCGGTTAGTGGAGTTCTTAGAAGCATTTCCTTGATCAGATGAACCAAGCTGCAGTGAGAAGTAAGGGATAGAGAGCACAGCAACCATCGCGATTGCCAAGGCAGAGAGTTGAATTGGTCGCTTTGCTACATAACGAGACCAACGAGCCCATGCGCTCTTCTCTATGTCGGCATGCGTTCCGGCGTCAATTGCCTTGCGACTGCGACGGTTATAAACCTTGCGCTTCATGACTCCAAAGAGTGCTGGCAACAAAGTAAGAGAAGCAACCATTGTTACTAAAACAGTGAGCGAGGCAGCGATTGCAACACCGTTGAGGAAAGAGAGGCGCAATGTAAAGAGGCCGAGAAGTGCAATACACACTGTGGCTCCAGCAAAGAGAACTGCTCGCCCTGAAGTATTTACTGCGATTGCTGCCGCATCCTCAGGATCTGTTCCGTTAGCAATTTCACGGCGATAACGGCTGACGATAAAGAGTGCATAATCCACTCCCACACCAAGACCAATAAGTGAACCAAGAATTGGTGCGAATGTAGCAATAGCGACTGCGTGAGTAAGTAGTGTTACCAAGCCTGATGCGGTTCCAAGTGCAAGGAGAGCAACTCCAAGTGGAAGCAGCATTGATAGGAATGAGCCGAAAGAGATAAAGAGAATTACTCCTGCGGCAATAATTCCGATAATTTCACCTGGGCTGCCCTTTGGAGCGTTGAGCTGGGCGATGGTTTCGCCGCCAAATTCAACTTGTAAATTATCTGTCCGGGCATCCTCGCCGTACTTCACCAGCGCGCGCAAATCTGCGTTTGGTAGATCTCGACCAAATTTTGAATAAGTCACGTTGGCATAAGCAATCGTTCCATCAGCACTGATTTGATTCGCGTGCATGGGATCATAAGGTGAGGCAATATCTCCAACCGTCTTAATCGTCTTGGCGGAAGCGAACACCTGCTCCATCGCATTTCGCACTGCAGGGTCATTAACGCTGCCGTTCTTGACCTGAAAAACAACTTGCACATCCGCGCCAGATTGCGCAGGAAGGGCTTTCGCTAAGAGTTCATACCCTTTCGTCGAATCTGTGCCTTTGAGCGTAAATGAATCATTGAATTTCGATCCAATGGCCTGAGATGCGCCTGTTATCCCTATAAAGGCGATGAGCCAGATGGCAATCACAATATATTTGCGTCGATAGGCAATACGGCCGAGAGATTTCACAGGTATTCCTTACTTATTAGGCAAAAATGGTTAGATCTGAATAGGCGGCACCAGTGCTCACCAGCCCCCAAGGTTAATGGGCTTCACGCTTGGAGTTCTCCCTGAAATTCAGAGATTTGACCCATCTTTCTGTGACTTACCGCCCTTAGTACGTAGTGGTGAGCGTAAATGTTGCCGTTCCAGTACCCATTGGGTTGATGGCCTCGACTGTATAAGTCGATGTGGCACGTGCTTCTTGAGGTGTACCGGAAATCGCACCGGTTGAACTATTGAAGGTCAATCCAAGAGGCAACGTTCCGAGCAAGTTATAGGAAGCTGCAGGCCCACCAGAGTTGCTAGCAACAGTAATACTTACCGCTGTAACGCTATCAGCTGTCACAGATGAAGATGAGAGCGTGATATTTGGTGCCGTGTTGTAAGTAGTGAATGATCCAGATGAAGCACCAGTGCCAGCGGCATTAGTGACCGCAATAGTTCCAGCGGCACTGCCAACTGCCATATACGCAGTTATCGAAGTTGAGCTATTGATGGTAAATGTATCTACAGGTGAGCCACCTATTGTGACGCGAGTTGTGCCTGTGAAGTTAGTACCGGTGATAGTTATCGCCGTTCCAGCAACTCCAGAAGTTGGAGTAAATGAAGAGATAGTTGGCTGGCTCGCAACAACTGCTGGAGTAAAGCTAAATACTCCACCCGGCGCAACGAACTCTTGAGTTCCACCATTTGTTGCAACGAAAGTCAGAGTGATTCGGCCGCTTGAAGAAGCTGTATCAACGGTAGCTAAAATCGTCGTGTTATTCGAGACGCTCTTAATTGGAACGTTAGTTAGGTTGCGACCGATTCGGACTGACTGCAAGGAGTAACCCGCGCTCACAAATCCGGTTCCAATAATTGTAATTACGGTTCCTGGAGATCCTGAAGTTGGGCTAAAGCTAATTACTGTCAATGTTTCAGTAGGTACTGGTGTTGACGTATCTAGTACAGGTGCGCCACCGGTGATGATCATATTTCCGCCACCAAGTGGAACGGTGATTGTCACGCGTACAGAGAAGGTATCGAACTTGATTGAGATGACTGGTGAAATCACTGGGTAGTAATTAACATCAGCAGGCTTTACAGCGTAAACGCTACAAATTCCAACTCCAGTTGCACTGAGCTTGTTGCCATTCAATGTACATCCAGCAGCAGTTGAGTCAATCGAAGTGATCTTGAAAGTCGTTGCCTTTGCTGAAGTTCCACCAATAGAGAGCAAGGTGATGGAGTCAGAGGTAATCGCAAACTCGACTGGATCAACCTTGAGCGCGCTCTGGCTCACCTTATTAATAGTGAATTTGCCAGTATTGGTATCGGATACATAAACCACGCCTTGGTAATTAGTGAGTGGTTTCGCATTTGCCAAAGTTAAGTTAGAAGGCGTCACGGTGTACTTGCCCGCAATCGTTGGCGTATCCAATGTCGATGGCAAGATATTGGTATCGAAGGCACGGATTGCACGTACCTGTTTTGTTTGGGTCTTTAGTCCATAAGGAATATTGTTTCCATTTGGATTAAAAGTGTAAGCATTTGAAGAATCATTCTGAGTAGAGGTGTAGTAGAACACACCACCTTGAGACATGATGTTAATTCCAGTTAATGTATCTTGAGTAAGAAGAGCAGCAGCTTCATCATATGAAGGCAAGTACCAATCCGAATATCCGCCACCGCTGTAAGAGCGAGCCATTGTTGCCGCATTGCTTGCGCTTCCGCAGCTGCTTGCCAACATCACTGAGTTTGCGTAGCCATCACCGATTCCGGTGAGAGTTGCAGTTTCAGCCCTGTTTACTGCACACCAAGATCCAGTAGTCAAAGTTTCAGTAGTGCCATACCAACCGGTTGGTGCAATCTCGAGATAACGTCCCCAAGTCTGTGTTGAACCTGCATCGTAGAAGACGATTCCGCCGCCAGGTCCGGTCTGGCCCAAGGTACAAGTTCCGCCAGTGGCACAAGTTAATCCACCAGTGAAGTTGTATTTAACCGGAGTTGCAACACCTGTAATAGTGTCCGCGGCCTTTAAGCCGACAACTGTGAATGATTCAGTAATAGCAGCCATGGAGTTATTAAAGTTCAATGTATTTTGCGATACATATGAAGTCACAACGAGAGTATCTGCCTTGCCAACGGTGATGTTGATCGTTGCAGATTCAGCAAGGTAATACTGACCTTCAGGTACTTCACCAATTATGGAACAAGTTCCAATAGATCCATACGCAGCAACTGCGCCAGTGTTGGTATCAACAGAACA
>WLRE01000046.1 GCA_009698045.1 Actinomycetota bacterium
ACTGCAACTCAAGCCTGGAATGAAAGTCTTAGATATCGGCAGCGGCTGGGGAGGTTTCTTACGCCATGCAGTACGGCACTATGGCGTACAAGGTTTTGGAATTTCTCCAGCTGATAACCAGATTAATCTGGCTCGAGAGAAATCTGCTGGATTAGATATTAACTTTATCCAGCAAGACTATCGAGACCTACAAGGAAAATACGACCGAATTGTCTCTGTTGGAATGATGGAACATGTCGGACCGAAGAATTTGGGAACATTCTTTACTAAGTGTGATGATTTGCTATCTGAGGACGGAATGATGCTTCATCATACGATTTCGTCAAACTATTCAAAACTGGTAACCGATCCCTTCTTTGATCGCTATATATTTCCTGGCGGCGTACTGCCTTCGTTAGCTCAAATATCATTAGCAACAGAGAAGAAATTCATTATCGAAGATGTACATAATTTCGGCCCAGATTATGATTTAACGCTCCTTGAATGGCATAAGAACATCAATGCCAGATGGAGTGAAATTCCCACCTACGACGAGCGATTCAAACGGATGTGGAATTACTATCTCCTGAGTTCAGCCGCCGGCTTTAGAGCCCGTAATTTGCAGTTATTACAAGTTGTTTTCCGCAGGTTACATGCTGAAGGAAAGTACGAGACTGTTCGCTAGACTCTATAAATGGCTAAACCAGAGAAGCTTGCATCGAATCAATTTGATCATTTCTATAAGGGTGGTTACAAGATTGGTGCATTGCGCCATGGACCTGGCGGCCCGATGCGCCCCGAGGAATGGATTGGTTCAACAACTACTCGCTTTGGCGAGAAGACAATGGGCCTTACAACTCTCGCCGACGGTACAACTCTTCGTGATGCCATCATCAAAGATCCAGAGAGCTGGCTTGGCTTAGAACACACTTCTACCTTTGGCCCAAGTACAGAATTACTCGTCAAACTGCTCGATCCTGATCAACGACTACCTGTTCACTATCACCCCAATCGAGCCTTTGCTCAGAAGCACTTGTCCTTACAACATGGCAAGACTGAAGCATGGATTATTTTGGAGGCACCAGCAGGTGCAAACGTTGGACTCGGTTTTTCGCAGGAGAAGAGCAAGAAAGAAGTTGCGGCAATGGTTGAAGCGCGTGACTCCACGGGTCTAATTAATTCACTACAAAAATTTGATGTCACTGCTGGAGATGCAATATTGGTTCCATCGGGAGTACCACATGCAATTGGTGCTGGAATTTTTGTAATGGAATTACAGGAACCCACAGATTTATCTGCCTTGCTTGAATGGAATGATTTTGCGGTAGATGGCACGGTCGATGGTCACTTAGGTCTTGGCTTCGACACAGTTCTTGATGCCCTTCGCTACACCCCAATTGAGAGAGCTGAAGCAGATTCATTAGTAACAAAGCAACGTCTATCTGAATCATCCAATACATCTATTTTCACCGGCGCCGCAGATCCATATTTTCGAGCAGATTATCTCGGCCCCGCTTCACCGCGGATTGCTGCTGGATTTGGAATTCTGCTTATTCTTCAAGGAGTTGGAACGATTACTTTTGAAAATGCTTCGGAACTTCCGGTGGAGAAAGGCGATGCCATTCTTATCCCGGCATCTGCAGGTTCTTGGAAGATATCTGGCGCTCAAGGAATATTGGCCCGCCCGCCGCTGGCATCAAAATCAACCTTGGCGATCTAATTTATGTCGCTATTCAAAGGCACAATCGAGCTCAACGGAATTAATGTAATAAATAAAGTAGAGCGTTCAGGTAATCCCCGTTCACTTTTCTGGCCCTGGGCAGCTGGCAATGTTTCGTTGCTCGCACTTAGTTACGGTTCATTTTTTCTTGGCTTTGGAATTTCATTTTGGCAGGCCACATGGGCAGCGATAATTGGAGTAATTGCCTCATTTATTTTGGTCGGTATTTCCTCCCTCGCAGGCAAACGAGCAAATGCCCCAACGATGATTATCTCCCGTGCCGCCTTTGGAGTGAAAGGAAATGTAGTACCCGGTCTGCTTTCGTACCTTGTTTTTGTCGGCTGGGAAACCGTCTTGGTCTCGCTCGCAACTCTTGCAACCGGGACAGTCTTTACTCGCATTGGCCATGTTGATCCAACTCTTTCAAAGGTCCTCGGATTTATTGTTGCCGCAGGTCTAACAATTCTCGGTGGAGTTCTGGGGCTCTCGGTGTTAATGAGAATTCAAAAAGTTCTTACAATCGCCACACTTATTCTTACCGCCGGCTATATGGCTCTGACCATTAGTAAAATTGACTGGACCAACATCTCTAATCTTCCTGCTGGAAACATTCAGGCATTTCTCGGTGCACTTATTTTTGGCGTAACCGGAATCGGACTTGGTTGGGTTAACTCTGCTGCCGATTATTCGAGATACTTACCCCGCAATAGTTCTTCACGAGCCGTTATAGGTTGGACGGTCTTCGGTTCATCCACCTTCCCCATCATCATGGTGATATTTGGTGCGATGCTTGCCGGAAGTAGCAAAGAACTTAGCGGCGCGATTGCGATGGACCCAGTCGGAGCCTTAACTACTTTGCTACCTACGTGGTATCTCATTCCGTTTGTTGTCGTCGCAGTGCTGGGCTTAATTGGTGGTGCAATTCTTGATCTCTATTCATCTGGTTTAACACTTGTCTCAATCGGTCTACCGGTAAAGCGTTATCAAGCAGCTTGCCTTGATGGATTAATAATGACAATTGGCACGATTTACTTAGTTTGGATTGCAAAAGATTTCTTAGGACCGCTACAAGGTTTTCTCATCACCCTAGGCGTGCCCGTGGCGGTATGGTCGGCGATTTTCGTTGCCGATGTAATCCTTCGCCAGCGTGATTATGTAGATGCCGAACTCTTTGACGCGCGTGGGCGTTATGGATCCTGGAACTTCACCTCGATTGGGTTACTTGCGATAGGAAGTTTTATTGGTTTTGGATTCGTCACCAATACCTTTGCCTCATGGCTGAATTGGCAGGGGTACTTGCTATTTCTCATTGGTGGCAAAGATGGCGCATGGGCATATTCCAACATTGGAATTCTCTTTGCATTGATAATTGGTTTCTTTGGCCACATCATTCTAGGCAGGGCGCGAATTCGTTCTCAAGAGAGATACTAAAAGCCCCCGACTCAACGGGGGCTTTTTTATTTCGAGTCTAGATAAATGAAGTAGTGATTGCGCATGCGATGCCAGAGATGGCAACCCAGGTGAACCACGATGTAGCTGTTGCCATACGCCATTTCTCTAGGACTGGATCTACTTCGGCGCGACGTGCGCGAATGAAAAGACCAAGCGCAAGGAAGATGGTGATGATGTAGTGGAACATATTTGCTCCAGCTATTAAGACCCAAGAGGATGAGTAGGAACCTTCGTATCCAAAGACCATTCCCTCTTCGCCTTCCACTTGGAATGGCATAGTAGAGATTTGTTTCCACTGAAGCACTATTCCAACAACGAGAACGATGAGCGTAAGGAGTGAAAGATTCTTGAAAGAAGCGCCACTGCGCACTGCTAGGCGGTGCATAAGGGCAGCAAAAATGAATGGAATAACTACCACCCATCCGGATGAAGCACTAAATGTGTGGCCACCTTCAGGAATCCAGCCATTATTTACATTGAGGTTACGGAGATAGAAGTACGAGAAAATCATGCCGAAGACGAAAGCGCCATCAGCAACAATTAGTAGACGTACCCCAAGGCGTTCACGACGGCCAATTTTTTCTGGGGAATCGTGATGAACGTGGAACTTTGTATCTGCGCTCATTAGTTGCTCGCCTTTCCGTAACCGTATGGATCACTAGTAACAACGGGTGGAGTATCAAAGTTCACTAGTGGGACTGGATAAGGAACCGTCCACTCAAGTGTCTTTGCGCCCCATGGGTTCATTGGTGCAATCTTTCCGTGTCGCCATGAGTGAATAACTGCCCAGAGAAGAATGATCATTCCGAGACCAATTGTGTAAGCACCGATGGTGCTAATTAGGTCAGATGTCGCGAAATTAACTGAGTAATCAGCTACACGACGTGGCTGCCCTTCTGCTCCGGCAATAAACATGCCAAGGAAGAGAATTTGGAATCCAATCTGAGTAAGCCAGAAGGAGATGTAACCCGCGCGCTCATTGAGCATGCGACCAGTCATCTTAGGGAACCAATAGGCAAGTCCTGCTAATGCTCCTGTAAGCGCTGCTCCCATAAGTGTGTAGTGGAAGTGGGCAGTCACATACATTGAACCGTGCAGGTAATTATCAGCTGGCACATCTGAAAGATAGAGACCAGTGATTCCACCAATCAACATATTCCAGAGGAACGCGTAAACACCCAGCATAGGAAGTTTCATCCATGGTCGACCTCGCCACAAAGTGCCGAGAATAACCAAGAAAATCAGACCGGTTGGTACCGAAATCATTTCGGTAGTCACCATGAATGGTCCATTAAGCATTGGCATCCAGCCAGAGATGTACATGTGGTGCGCCCAGACGAGTATCGAGAGACCAGCAATTCCAGCAAAGCCTGCGATAGCAGCGTTGTAGGAGAAGAGTGGCTTACGTACGAATACTGGTGCGATTTCCATAAGTACTGCAACACCTGGAATCAAGATTACGTAGACCTCGGGGTGTCCCATGATCCAGAAGAGGTGTGCATATAACCATCCGCTGCCACCCAAATTGGCATCAAAGAATGTTGTTGCAAATGAGCGATCCAAACCGGTCATGATCATAGAGAGCATAAAAGTTGGGAAAGCTGGGATTGCTAGTGCAACTGAAATTGTTGCGCCAATAACGAAGATCGGAACGCGGTTCCACTTCATTCCCTTAGCGCGCATCGCTACAACGGTTGCAGTGATGTTTGCACCAGCGACTGCAGTAGAGACGGCAAAAATAATGATGGTTGCGATAAATGCATTCATCCCTGGACCAGCTTGAACGCTCAATGGTGCATAAGCAGTCCAGCCAGTTGGAATTCCACCCAAGAACCAAGCGCTGCAGAGAACTGGAATTGCAGTAAAGAGAACCCACCAAGAAAGTGCATTCAAACGAGGAAATGCCATATCAGCAGCACCAATCATGATTGGCATGATGTAGTTACCGAAAGGACCAGTTGCAACGATAATCATTGCGATGATCATGGTGATTCCATGCAGACCAACGAGTGAGTTATAGACCGCAGGATTAACAAACTGTGAACCAGGCTGAATGAGGTTGGTACGAATCATCATGGCCATTGTTCCGCCAACACCAAGGAGAGTCATTACTCCAACGAGGTATTGGATACCAACCACTTTGTGATCGGTGCAATATTTGAAGTAGCGCTTGATTCCTTGTCCATCACCGGCAAGATAGAGCTGCTCTTCATCAGTAAGGTCTTTGCCGATTAGCCATCGGACAGGTCCGATGAATGCACCAATACCGACCATGAAGCCGATACTCCACATGAACATTGTTGCAAGCAGAACTTTGCTGTTCTGTTGCATTGACAACATATCTTCGTCTTTAAGTCCAAAGTAGGTAGCCGCTGCGAAGATAACGCCGACGATAATTCCTGTACCCATATTCAACTTAGTGATCAGGCTCTTTGCTGGATTAGGAATTGGACGCACTGATGCGTGTTGATCGAGTGTTGTCATGCTGTGTGTCCCCCTTGAGTAGTAACCCAATTATCGAAATCTGCTTTGCTCATAACTTCACCGGTTGTCTCCATATATGTGTGATAGAGGCCGCAGAGTTCAGCGCATTTAACTTCAAGTTCGCCAATTTTATTTGGCGTCGTATCTACGACTGTTGTTTGAAGACGATTCGCATCAACTTTCACACCAAGTTGTACTGGCCAGAATGAGTGGTTAACGTCGACAGAAGTAATGCGGAATTCAACTGGACGATTAACAGGAAGCATTAATTCGTGAGAGGAAAAACCTTGCTCTGGATAATTAAAGGACCAGACCCACTGGGATCCAGTAACTTCTACAACCAAAGCACTTGTCTTATTTTCGGCAGTAGCCGCAGTAGCTGAGTTCATCTCAATAAGGCCATAAACAACAGCTACTAGGCAGAGCGCGCTGGAGATAATCACCCAGAGCCCAACAACTAGCGGATTGCTGCGAATCGCTGGTCCATCTGCTGGTGGCGTATCGCCCTTGTGGCGATGCATGAATGTGTAGATAGAAAATCCAAGAACAATTCCGCAGATTGGAGCCGAGATCCAAGTGAAAATTACTATCAGACGTTCAATCGCCTTCATGTCAGTGCTTAGTGCGGTAGGCATCCAGCTTGGATAAATCCATCCACCAATAATGAAAAAGATAAAGGTAACAAGCACTCCCCAAGCCGTCGCGATTTGTACATCGCGCTGTTTGAAAATTGCCTTAAGTTTTTCTCCGGGGGTTGGATCCATTTCGTAATGTTCGTTGCTCATGCGACAGTCACCTTTCCGGACATATATCCGTAAGCACTCATCGCTGCGCCAAACTTGGCATAAGTACCATCACCGCATGGGAACTGGCAGTTCCAAACGTATTCGCCAGCGCCTTTAGTGAGGAAAGAGAATGTCATGGTGTGGCCTTTAAAGTTGGTGACAGGGTCTTCAGTAGGAACCCAACCGTTATCATCTTCAAGAACCTTCTTTAGTGGAACATTGATAAAGAGAGGATCACGATCGGAACTTGGGAGGCTATGGATAGTAAATGTGTGTTGAACCTCTTCCATTCCTAGTTCACTCACATCTTGGCCATCGATATTGACGACATTGCCGATGGTTCCAATAACTTTTCCAAAGAAGGGGGAGTTGAGAGATTCTCCGCCGTCATATCCATGAATGGTCATAGTTACATATGTATTGGCTGGTAGAACGATGTGATTTGAAGGTCCGTATTGAACCCAATCGTTCTTCTGCCCTTCATATCCATCCTCGGACGCTTGCTCTTTATCGGCGTAGACGCCCATAGTGATATTCGCCTTTGGATAAGTCTTGCCATCTACAACGATGGTCTCGCTCTCTTTAGTGGCATATAACTTCTTATGTGGATCTTTGCTCACCGCATGTAGCGTGAGCCCAACTACGCCGACTACTGCAACGCTAAGGAGTACGCCAACTACGGCGCTTGCTACTCTCTTGGTTCCAGAGATCGAGGAGGGTGTTCCCGACATATTCCAGCCTTTCGTCGATAATAAATGTGAACTGGACAACTGTCAGTTAGGGTACGCCTGAGGTCGGGTTCTGCCTACCGTTTGCAGGTAACAATTAGGACTGATTCCAAAAATGTTCGAGGAGGTGATGAGTGGTGGCGCTCAATCCGCTCTGGGACCTCTTCTTTGGGCTGGCTTTCTGCGGGAAATTGGCCTGGTACTACGCCGAAAAGCCTTCTGAGCACGGGGTCTCTCGCCTGCGCCAGAGCCTCTTCACGCTCGGAATTGTGCTCGCTCTTATTCTCCTTGTCGGCCCAGTAGCTCACGCCGCGATTAATACATTCTGGATCCATATGGTTCAGCATGTAGCGCTGATGATGCTTATCTCGCCCCTCATTGTTCTGGGCTCACCAATTCGAATTGCTCTGGGATCGCATTTTCCAATAGTGCGCACCCTTATCTCTGCGCTCGCCAATAACCCGCTTATTCGCCAACTCTTTCGGCCCCAGGTTGGATTCGGACTCTTTCTCGCCATTCTTATCTTGACCCATTTCTCACCTTTAGCAAATGCTGGAATGGTCAACGCCAATGTGCATTGCTTTGAACTCATACTCTTCTTAATAGGTGGGTTTATTTATTACCTACCGGTGATGGAGGGCAATCCCACTCCGTTCCATGTCCCATATTCATTTCGAGTTGGCTCCCTCTTTGCCATGATGTTGCCCGAAACTATGACCGGTTTCTTTCTCTACTCTGGAAATAAGTTATTGCACGACATCCCACAAGGAACAACCGCAATGGCTGGCATGAATGACCAACATCGCGGCGGATCCATTATGTGGGCGATGGGAATGTTGATTGACACAATCTGGATTGTGCTTGCAGCAAGAGATTGGTTTAATAACGAGCGAGAACTTGCTGAACTAGAGGATGAGGCATGAGCGAAATCAAGCCAGAACGAGAGCTAGATCCGAAGCGAAAATGGATTTTATTGGGCATTCCTCTCTGCATCGTGATGGGTTTTCTAGAACTTGATCGAGCAATTGGTGGAAATAATCGGAGTTGGCTCTATGTTTTTGAGTGGCCATTTTTTGGACTATTTATCTATTACATGTATTGGAAGCTCTCTCAACCGCAAGAAGAATTTGATGATGTAGATGATCCTCGCCGTCAATTAGAGGAGTAGG
Organism: Actinomycetota bacterium; assembly: GCA_009698045.1. Classification (GTDB taxonomy): domain Bacteria; phylum Actinomycetota; class Actinomycetes; order Nanopelagicales; family Nanopelagicaceae; genus AAA044-D11. The sequence goes on from WLRE01000046.1 coordinate 8,318, forward strand.
AACTACCAAGAAGTATGTAGTGGGCGACCTTCTGCGTAACCTGATGCAGATTGAATTCCGACGACAGCTTTCTCGTGGAAATCACTCAAACTGGTAGCGCCTGCATATGTGCAGGATGAACGCACCCCAGCAATAATTTCGTCGAGTAAATCTTCCACGCCTGGTCGCGCTGGATTGATATACATTCGCGAGGAGGAAATGCCCTCTTCAAATAGTGCTTTGCGAGCTCTATCAAATGCACCTTCGCTGGCAGTACGCGCAGCAACTGCGCGCGCAGATGCCATACCGAAAGACTCCTTATAAAGGCGACCGTTGGAATCACGGTTGAGATCACTCGGAGATTCGAGCGTGCCCGCAAACCATGAGCCAATCATTACTTGCGATGCGCCTGCGGCAAGTGCAAGTGCAACATCGCGCGGGTGGCGAACGCCACCATCTGCCCAGACATGCTTTCCATGCTTAGCTGCCTCGGCAGCACATTCAAGAACAGCAGAAAATTGTGGTCGACCAACACCAGTCTGCATACGTGTGGTGCACATTGCACCAGGGCCGACGCCTACTTTAATGATGTCTGCGCCAGCTGCGATTAGATCTCGTGTGCCTTCGGCAGTAACAACATTGCCAGCAACAATAGGAATTTTAGGAGATAGCGCACGAATTAGTTTAAGCGCTTCAATCATTTTAACTTGATGACCATGCGCGGTATCTACGACTAATACGTCGGCACCTGCATCGATAAGTTCTTTAGCTTTTGCGGCAACGTCTCCGTTGATTCCAACGGCGCACGCGATACGCAATCTCTTATTGGCATCTAATGAAGGCGTATAAAGAGTTGCACGTAAAGCGCCAAGTCGAGTCAAGATTCCAACGAGCTCGCCTTTTGCGTTTACAACAGGCGCTAACTTGCGGCGATTACTATTGAGAAAATCAAAGGCATCACGTGGATTTATAGTTTCTGGAACGGTGACTAAATCCTTGCTCATTATGGAATGCAATTGTGTAAATCGGTCTACTCGTTCGCAATCAGCTTCGGAGACAATTCCTACTGGTTTCTTATCTTGAACAACAATGAGTGCGCCGTGAGAACGCTTATTGATGAGATCAATGGCATCTGCCACGGTTTCATCTGGTGAAAGGGTTACTGGAGTCTCGAAAAATGTATGACGTTCCTTCACCCATGTAATGACGTTTTTGACTACATCTAACGGAATATCTTGCGGAATAACTGCCATTCCACCGCGACGGGCGATTGTTTCGGCCATTCGGCGACCAGAGATGGCGGTCATGTTGGCGACAACGATCGGGATGGTTGTTCCGGTTCCGTCATGGGAAGAGAGGTCTACATCCATACGGCTTGCTACGGCAGATGCACCTGGAACCATGAAGACATCGTCATAAGTCAGGTCGTGGCTAGGGCTATTTAGGAAACGCACGTAGGCAAACTATACCCTCGCCAAGCGGGGGTTGGCCTAGCCTTGTTAGAGTCTGGCTAGGGTTACAGGCACCCCAGTGGGTTCACGGAAAGGGCGACATGAGCGAAGACGATGACTCTGGCGATGACATCATCACCGAAGAGATGCTCTGGGAGCGTATTCCAGAAGTTCAAGGAATCGATCGCGCCAATACCTATTACGAACTTAGCGCTCGAATTTATGCACGCGGTCAGTACGACGA
>WLRE01000047.1 GCA_009698045.1 Actinomycetota bacterium
GTTTTTCCCGGAGGTTGTACGAATATCATCAGTCACGGTCATAAGGTACTAGTCCTAAGCACTGAAGAGATAATGGAGAAACGCATGCCCGCAGATTTACTTGATGCGAGTGCGATTTCTCACGCGTTACCCGGCTCCTACTGGCGGGTATCGACAATCTCAGAAGCCACCTCCACACAAGAACTTTTACGCACCAGTAACCCATCACATGGTGATGTGCTTGCAACAGAATTTCAAAGTGCAGGTAGAGGAAGGTTAGATCGAAGCTTTGAAGCAGAAAGATCTACCGCACTTCTCTTCTCATTATTTATTAAGCCTCGTATTACGCAGGAGCGCTGGTCATTTATTCCATTACTCGCAGGTTTAAGTGTTGTACAAGTGTTAAATAGTTTGTGTGAAAGTAATAAATTTTTTACAAAGTGGCCCAACGATATTCTTATCAATGAAAAAAAGATTTCTGGAATGATTTCAGAGGTATGTGGCGATGGAATTATTGTCGGCATTGGAATCAATACAACAATGAGTAGAGCGCAGCTCCCGGTTTCGAGTGCAACCTCTGTTCTTATCGAACTCGGTATTGTGCTTAACCGCAACGAACTATTGGCAGAGATACTCCGTCAATTTAGTCAGAACCTCGCTGATTGGGAGTCAGGCAGAGACTTTCTTGCCGAATACACATCCCTCTCTTCAACGATTAATCGAGAAGTGAAGGCCATTGCGCCTGATGGCGTAGAAGCGATCGGAACTGCCTTAGGTGTGGATGAATCAGGCGCTCTACTTTTAAGCGACCAACAAATAATCCGCGTAGGAGATCTTCTTCATCTCCGTTAAACTCCAACGGTGAGCTTTCCTCGAGTAGGTGTCATTGGAGCGGGACAACTTGCTCGCATGATGGCGGTACCGGCAAATGATCTGGGAATCCCTTTTACAGTCTTTGCTAGTAGTCCACATGATGGCGCTAATTCAGTTGCAAAATTTGTTGTCGGGGATTACACCAATTCGAAAGATGTGCTGGCCTTTGCTGCGACTTGTGATGTGATTACCTTTGAACATGAACTAGTTCCTGCATCGGTGATTCGTGAACTTGAAAATAGTGGCGTCAAGGTCTATCCCCGTGCAGAATCTTTTCAATATTCACAGAACAAAATCATTATGCGCAAAAAGATGGAAGAACTTGGACTGCCCAACCCCAAATGGGAAGAATCTAGTGATGGTCACACCTCGCTGAATTTCCCATTAATCGCGAAGATTCCTAGCGGTGGCTACGACGGTCGGGGAGTATTTGTAATTAACGATCAAGCTGCGCTCACCCAGTTGGCGCAAGGCGTTAATGGCGTATTGCTGCTTGAGGAGAAATTGCCACTCGAGCGAGAAATCTCCATCATGGTGGCGCGCTCTCCTCACGGACAAGCATCTACCTGGCCTGCGACGTTGACTATTCAACAAGACGGTATCTGCGTACAAACAATCACACCAGTTCCTGATATTTCTGATGATCTCTCCATTGCGCTGCAGCAAGTAGCGCTTCGAATTGCAGAAGGAATTGGGCTCGTCGGAGTCATGGCAGTTGAACTCTTTATTGTTGATGGCTCCTTTGTTATCAATGAGTTAGCGCTTCGCCCACACAATTCCGGTCACTGGAGTATTGAAGGAGCGAAAACAAGTCAATTTGAACAACACTTGCGTGCCATATTGGATCTTCCGTTAGGTGACCCATCAATGACTGCCGCCTTTGCCGTAATGGGAAATGTATTAGGCGGTCCTAAAACCGATATGTATCGTCCCTATCTTCATTTAATGGCTCGCACACCAGCACTGAAGTTTCACCAGTACGGCAAAGAGGTTCGCCTCGGCCGCAAAATTGGACACGTCACTATGACGGGTGAAAATCTCCTAGAATTACAACAAGAAGTCGACCATGCAGTGGACTATATGAGCGGAGTTATCGATGAGTAAGAAAGTCGCCATCATTATGGGCTCTGACTCTGATTGGCCCACTATGCAAGATGCCGCAACAGTTCTTGATGAATGCGGAATTAATTATGAAGCAAGCGTTGTGAGTGCCCACCGTACTCCGACCGAAATGTTGGAATTCGCCCAAAACGCAGAGCAGGCAGGATTCGGCGTCATTATCGCCGGCGCAGGGGGCGCGGCACATTTACCTGGAATGGTTGCCTCATCAACAACTCTTCCTGTTATCGGAGTTCCAGTTGCACTGAAGTACCTAGATGGAATGGATTCATTGCTTTCAATCGTTCAGATGCCAGCAGGGATTCCAGTTGCAACTGTCGGAGTCGGAAATGCAAAGAATGCAGGATTGCTGGCTGCAAGAATTTTAGGAATAACCGATTCGACAATTTCTGCCAAGGTTGCAGAGCTGATGGAGAAATCCCGCACCGAATCACTCGCGAAGACGAAGAATTTAACGAAGAACCAGCGCGCTGGATTTTAGTTATCGGCGCGACCAAGTGCGCGAAAGTGCCAGCCCGCCGCTTTCCATGACTCACGGTTTAACGCATTTCGACCGTCAATAATTATTGGGTTCTTTACCAGACCCTTTAGTTTGACCGGATCGAGATCGCGGAATTGCTTCCATTCCGTTAAGTGCAAAACAATGTCGGCGCTCTTTAGGCACTCCTCAGTACTTGATGCATAGGTAAGAGCAGGAAATCTTTTTGCAGCGCTCTCATTCGCTTTCGGATCGAAGATCACAACTTGCGCTCCTGCTGCGTGAATTTGTGCCGCAATATCTAGTGCGGGGGAGTCGCGCACATCATCGCTATCGGGCTTGAAGGCAGCGCCTAATACGGCAACTCTCTTACCCTTCAAATCTTCACCTAAATCTTTACGGACGAGCTCAATCACGCGTTGCCGCGCGCGCAGATTGATGGAATCAATTTCACGTAAGAATTCGAGGGCTTGATCTGCTCCGAGTTCTTGAGCACGCGCCATAAATGCTCGAATATCTTTCGGAAGACAGCCCCCACCAAAACCAATACCTGCTTGCAAGAATCGGTTTCCGATTCGAGGGTCGTATCCGATTGCTTGTGCAAGAACAGTTACATCGCCGCCAGCGGCTTCACAGATTTCAGCCATCGCATTAATGAAGGAGATCTTGGTAGCAAGGAAGGAGTTTGCTGCGACTTTTACAAGTTCGGCAGTCGGAAGATCCGCGCGAACCCATGGAGTTCCATCCTTCAAATTGGATGCGTAGACCTCTTTAAGGATATTTTCAGCGGCGTCGCTAGTAACGCCTACAACTAGGCGATTAGGACGAAGGGTGTCATCGACGGCAAAACCTTCACGTAAAAATTCCGGATTCCAAGCGAGATCTGCGTCAGGATTTATATCTTGGAGTCGAGCGCGTAAACGTGCAGCTGTGCCAACTGGCACTGTGGACTTACCTACAACAAGAGCGCCTTTCTTAGTTACCCGCGCAACCGCATCGAGAGATGCATCAACATAAGTCAGGTCGGCAGCGAGACTGCCTGCTTTCTGTGGAGTTCCTACGCAGATAAAGTGAACATCGCAATCAGCAACGGCATTGATATCAGTGGTGAAAGTTAACCGACCTGATGCAATCTCTTTCGCTAACAGATCTTCGAGTTCGGGCTCATAGAAAGGAACCTTGCCTTGTGAAAGGAGGGCGACTTTGGCGGGGTCGGTATCGATGCCGACGACTTCAAAACCAAGGGAGGACATGCATGCGGCATGCGTTGCTCCAAGGTAGCCCGTACCAATTACCGAAAGTCTCAGCGTCATTTGACCGATACTAGCATTCGGAAAGTAAGAAAAAGGGTAGCGTGGGAGAGTATGAAAACGCTCGGAGTTTCAATCATTCTGCCTATCCTCAATGAGGAGCGCCACCTTGCAGACACGGTGGCATCAATTCTTTCGCAGGATTATGACGGCGACTTTGAAGTCATCTTGGCGCTTGGACCGTCTAACGATCGTACACATCAAATTGCGGCGGAATTAGCCGCAACAAATTCACGCATTATTTTGGTCGACAACCCGTCTGGTCGAACAGCGGCTGGACTCAATGCTGCAATTGCCCAATCAAAGTACCCAATTATTTGTCGTATCGATGGCCATGCAGAGATTGATACTGCTTATGTCAGCCAAGCAGTGCGCATCTTGGAAGAGCAGAACGCTGTAAATGTGGGCGGCATTATGGCTGCGCAGGGTCGTACAACTTTTGAAGCGAGCGTTGCCACGGCGATGCGGAGCAAGCTCGGCGTCGGTTCTTCACGATTTCATACTGGCGGGGCAGCGGGACCGTCAGACACTGTGTATCTCGGAACCTTTAAAAAAGATGCACTACTCGCAGCTGGTGGATTTGATGAGAGATTTATTCGCGCCCAAGATTGGGAACTTAATTTTCGACTTCGCTCTCAGGGTGGTCTTGTCTGGTTTGATCCCTCGCTGGTTGTGACTTATCGTCCACGATCAACGCTTCGAGCGTTAGCGAAGCAGTATTTTCAATACGGACGATGGCGCCGAGTCATTAGTCGTAGCCATAAAGGCAGCGTTAACTATCGTTATCTCGCACCCCCGACGGCAGTATTAATCTTGATTGCATCAATTCTTGGCGGATTTTTTCTATCTTCCATCTTATTTATTCCCGTTCTGACTTATCTCTTAGCCATTCTGCTTGGCTCATTCGTTATAGGAGAAACATGGAAAGAGAAGATTGTCCTGCCTGCAGTTCTTGCCACCATGCATATTGTGTGGGGATTGGGCTATCTCACTTCACCTAAGAATTTGCTTGGCACACACAATTAATGAAACGTCTATTTACTCTTGCGATATTGGTACTTTTCGCTACACCTCTTGCCGCGCAGGCCACAGCAGTACCTGCAACTTTTACCGTTAAGGGCGCTGGATTTGGTCATGGTGTGGGCCTGAGCCAAATTGGCGCAAAGGGGCAAGCCCTTGAAGGAAAGAGCGCAATACAAATTCTGAACTACTATTTTCCGACGTCGCAGGTAATTCCAGTAGTGGATACTCAAACAATTAGAGTAAATATCGCCCATCAAGTCGCTGCGATAAAGATTTCTCTCACCAAGAATAAGAGTAATAATCAATGGACGCTTTCGGCAGGCGAGACCGGGACAGTCGCCACCGATTCCAAGCCAATTTACTTTTCAATTTTGGGTAAGCAAATTGCAGCAGGAAATTTAGGGATTGCTGACTACTGGACGCTGCGATGGAATGAATCGACCACAACTGTGGTGGTCCCGTCAGAATCATCTACTTCCACTCTCGCCCATGGCTACTTACAACTAAAACCTATTCTCGCGCCGGGACTCGGTTATCGAATTGAAGTCACAAACACACTCAACTTACGAGATCACTATTTATGGGGAATTAGCGAAGTCTCTTCCTCGTGGCCAGCCGCAGCGATGCAAGCGCAAGCAATCGCATCTCGCACTTATGCGCTGAGTCGCATGCGAAATATTCGCAAAGAATGTGACTGCAATCTTTATAATCATAAATACGATCAGGTATATGCAGGTTATTCCAAAGAGGGCGAACCACGTTTCGGTCAACTCTGGAAGGCTGCGGTATCTGCAACTAACGTTGATACAACAACAGCGTTAGCCATTACTTACCAGGGCAAGCCCATTAATGTCTTCTTCTCCTCATCCACGGGAGGAGCGACTGCAACAAGTAAAGATGTATGGGGAACTGATTATCCATATTTAGTGAGCGTTCCAGATCCGTGGAGTTTAGATGGCAAGCTAAACCCGAAATACAACGCTTGGTCAATTACTGTCTCGCAAGAGAAAATAGCTAAGGCATTTGGTCTGCCAGATGTGCTTCGTTATGCAGTTACTTCACGCACAAAAACCTCGGCAGCGCTCACGGTCACTGCAACATCTTCAGCAGGAGTTAAGGCAAGACTAACGGTGAGCGAATTTAAGACACGGCTCAAGATTCCTTCATCTTGGTTTGCGCTACCTGCAACAGCTGTAGTTCCTACTCCGTCGCCAATCCCTGCACCGACCGAAAGTGCAACTGTTAAGCCTTAGTTAGAGTGCAGAACCGAATTTAATCCGCCCCAGTCGCCGGTCTTTGGTAGCGCTTCTAAGCCACCTGTTTGAGAGTTGCGACGAAAGAGAAGATTATTTGCACCAGATAATTCGCGGCCTTTTACAATCGTTCCATCCGGCAATGAAATCTTTGATCCGCCAGTGATGTAACAGCCGGATTCAACGACACAATCATCACCAAGAGAGATGCCAATTCCTGCATTTGCTCCAAGAAGTGAGCGTTCGCCGATGGAGATAATTTCTTTCCCGCCACCACTTAGTGTTCCCATGATGGAAGCGCCACCACCAATATCGCTACCGTCGCCAACAACAACTCCGGCAGAGATTCGACCCTCGACCATTGATTTGCCGAGAGTGCCGGCATTGAAATTAACAAAACCTTCATGCATCACCGTGGTGCCACTAGCAAGGTGTGCTCCTAAACGGACTCGATCCGCATCTGCTATGCGAACTCCCTCTGGAATGACGTAATCCACCATGCGCGGAAATTTATCTACCGAGAAGATAGTGAGTGCGCCGAGTTTTGCTCGGAGCTTTGGGGCGACTGTATTAATCGTTGCGAGTGAACAAGGACCGGCTGATGTCCATGCGACATTGGGAAGAATTCCAAAAATTCCATCAAGTACAAGCCCATGCGGCCTAACAATGCGATGAGAGAGAAGATGGAGTCGAAGGTAGGCATCAGAGACTGAGGCGGGAGCTACATCTAAATCAATCTCGATTGCGATTGATTTTTTAGAGACACCGCGAATTCCATCTTCGCCTTCGAACTCGGAAAGTTGTGGTGCGGTAACTGAATCTAGAGCGCCGAGACCTAAAGTATGGAACCAGGTATCAAGAATTTCGCCAGCGCTAGTTACCGTTGCAATGCCGTATCCATATGCGCTTCTCATTAGGTAACGGTATCAAACCTCGCGTACGAGCCGTGCGAGCTACCCTAAGATGTCCTAATGCGCGTAGCCGTCTATTGCTCCTCATCTCCCGCTATTCATCCCGAGTACGTGGATTTAGCTTTTGATGTTGGCGTTGCTATTGCACAAGAAGGATGGGAACTCGTCTGGGGTGGCGGGGCAATCTCCATGATGGGTGCGGTCGCACGTGGCGCACGATCTGTAGGTGGCTCAACTATCGGTGTAATTCCGGAAAAATTAGTAAGCATTGAATTTCAAGATAAGGAATCTACCGAGCTGCATTACGTTGCAGATATGCGTTCACGTAAGGCAAAGATTGAAGAGATTTCTGATGCATTCATAGCGCTGCCGGGCGGAATCGGAACGCTTGAAGAATTCTTTGAAATTTGGGTAGGGCGATATTTAGGCTTTCACGCTAAGCCGATTGCGGTTTGTGATCCCACTGGCGCGTATGCACCGCTACGAGAATCTCTTCGCCACCTCACTAAATTAGAGTTTATGAAGCCCGGCCAGGAAGAACTCGTGGAATGGTGTACGGATATCTCCAGCGCGATTGACGCGTGCAAGCCCGCGTAACCTAAAAAATCTACTGCTATTTTTTCTAATTGGCTGGCGGAACTTCTCGACGGTCGGCTGGCGCGGTAATCTCGCCTCATGACTGGCATCGCCGAACTATTAGCAAGCCTGCCAGAAGAAGAACGCTTCATTCTCTCTTTGCATTACCTCAAATCTATGTCGGTCTCGCAAATCGCAAGCACCCTTGGGGTGCCCGAAAAGGCCGTGCAAAGCGTTATCACGAGTGGCAAATCTCGTCTACTTTCCGCGTTAAATCCAGGGGATTAACTCCCTATTATTCGATTTCCTTTGACCCTGCCTTATGCGAGATACTTATCCTCTTGATTGAACCAAGCTCTGAGAGATTAGAGCCAAAAGATATAAGGGGAACAACATGGCGGCCATGAAACCACGTACTGGCGATGGACCCATGGAAGTTACCAAGGAAGCCCGCAGCCTTGTAATGCGCATCCCACTCGAAGGTGGCGGACGGTTAGTTGTTGAACTTAACCTGGAAGAAGCGACCAATCTCGGTAACGCACTTCAAGCAGCAGTATCTCTCGTAAAAAAGTAATACGCCTTAATCCCGGCAATCGCTAGGGGCACTGTTAGTAGAGTGCCAATAATTGCTAAACCTTGATCTTCTACCTTCAAACTTAACTGCGCAAAGAGCAGTGAGATTGATAGTCCCAAGCTTGCAATAATCCCGGCGCCGAAGAGTTCACTTCGGCTTAATCCAATTGCCGTCCGCGTGATTGCACTTGCAAGAAGCGCCCCGAGAAATATTCCAACTGGTTTTCCGATTAGGCGCGCAAATATTAATGACAATGAGAGCGGCGAGAAGATTGATTCCAGGCTGAACTCAATCGTAATTGCCAAGGCAGTGAAGATGAAGAGCGGAACAATAATGAAGTTAACTGTCGGTTCCCAGCGTTCTTCGCGCACCTTGGCCGAAACGGTGGGGGTGAGCAGCGCCAAAATAACAGCGACAAAGGTAGGGGAAATACCAGAACGTAAAGATGCTATCCAGATAATTAGCGCGGCCGCAACCATCACAAAAATTTTGATGCTTCCATGCAGGCGTTTAATGCCGATCCAGTAAAGGGCGAGCATGATGAGAAGAACTCCTAAATAGAACAGGGAAAATTCTTGATGGAATCGCACAGCTAAGACGATGATGGATCCGAGGTCATCGGTTATTGCAAGCGCTAAGAGAAATGGGCGAACCTTGGCAATAAATGGGATTGGTGCAAAGGAGAGCGCGGCAAGGACAAGTGGCAGGTCAGTTGCCATGGGGATTCCCCAGGCTGTTAAGGGCGCACCGCTAATTTTGGCAAAGAGTATGTAGAACAGCGCCGGCGCAAGCATTCCGCCAGTCACAGCACCCAGAGGAATAAGAGCCCGTCGTCGGTCCGCAAATATTCCGGTTGTGAACTCGGCCTTTAGCTCGAGACCTGCAACAAAGAAAAAGATTGCTAGCGGGCCAAGGGCGGCCCAATCTCGCCAGGAATGAACTATTCCAAAGAGTGACGCCTCGGAATTAATAACAGTGAGATGCGGAGCGAAGATCAAGGCAAGCAGGGTCACTGGAAGCAGAATCACTGCAGCCACACGGGTGCTCGACTTCACTATTCTCCCTCTTTTTCGTTAGCGTGCGCAGTATGACATCCGCGCCTAAGTTCATGCCAGAACTTATTCTCGTGGCTGATCGGCCACATGTGGCTAACGACTGGCGCTCTTCGTATGCAATTGCGCTACCTGTCATATTTGCAGAGAGCCCTATTTTCCCTCACTCGCATTTCGCACAGCTGGTGGAGAAAGAGATTGGCCAGAGCATCACCGACCTAGCCAGCCAATGGCCGGAGATAACTGGTAAAGCAGGGGAGTTAACAGAGATCGCCATTAAGCATTCGTCTATAAAGCGCATCTACTTAATTGGTGTGGGAGCAGAGAGCGCTGATGACCTTCGTAAAGCTGGAGCAAGCCTCGCGCGGAAAGTAAAAGTAAGTGAGAAGACAATTACGAGCGCCCTAGCGAGTAATAAATCAGTGGCTACCTCACATTTCATCTCATTAATCTTGGCGAGTTATATCTGGTCCGAGAAAACTAAATCGGCAACACAGGCAACGCGTTTTCTGATTGTCGGTAATTTCGAGAACGAACTCAAGCGGGCAATCACGCTTGCTATTGGCGTCTGGCGCGCTCGCGACTTAATTCATACTCCATCAAATGTGAAGACTCCGCTCTGGCTTGCCAA
>WLRE01000048.1 GCA_009698045.1 Actinomycetota bacterium
AATTTAAAGAGTGTGAGTCAGCGCCCAGGCTGGAAGAACATCACCGCAGTACGCAAAAAACAAGTGATTGCTCTTCCGACAGATATCCCCTCTCGGTGGGGGCCACGGTTGGCAGATTTTTATGAATTTATTGGTCAGTCATTGGCCAAGCTCTCCTAGGCCTATCGATGATTTCTCAGAGCGCTCCATCAATCGGACGTATGTGGTCGTGGAAAATCACAGCGTCTTCAATTGTCATACTTCTTTTTGTAGCGCTCTTAGCAATTAGTTTTGGTCCGGTCGAAATTGGATTTCCAAAAATTCTGAGAACTTTGCTTGGACTTCCGGGCGCAGCTACAGGTCAGGAGCGAACACTTCTGTTAGACCTTCGACTCCCCCGAGTTTTACTTGCCGCCTTGGTCGGTGCCGCGCTCGCAACAAGCGGCGCTGTCTACCAAACAGTTTTCCGCAATCCATTAGCAGATCCCTATCTTCTTGGCACTGCTGCGGGTGCGGGACTTGGTGCGACGTTGGCATTTACAGTTGTAGCTGGTGATGTTTATGCACTTCTTCCGATTTTCTCCTTTGTCGGAGGAATCTTGGCTGTGCTCACCAGCTTCTTTATCTCTGGTCGCTTTCAAGCCGAACCAAACACTCTCCTACTTTCAGGAATAGCTGTTGGCTCTTTTGCGACTGCGATTCAAACCTACCTCCAGCAAAGAAATAGCAACGCGTTGCGCCCGGTCTATTCATGGATTTTGGGAGAACTGACTGCCGCAAGTTGGCAGGTAGTTGGTTGGTCCTCGTTCTACATCGTCTTCTCACTCGCTGTTCTCATTTTTATCTCGAAGAAACTCGATGGCCTGATGCTCAGTGACGAAGAATCATTCTCGCTGGGTATCAATCCGCAACAATTACGCATAATTGCCGTCGCTGCCGCAACTCTTGCAACCGCAACTGCCGTCTCTGCCAGCGGCCTGATTGGCTTCGTTGGAATTGTGGTTCCCCATTTAGTTCGAGGGCTTACTCATCGAGTTACCAATCGTTCGCTCACGGCAATTGCATTTGCCGGTGCCAGTTTTCTCGTCCTAGCGGATCTTGGCGCACGAACTCTTCTCTCCCCTGCAGAACTGCCAATTGGCGTAATTACCGCCTTTGTTGGTGCACCATTTTTCCTCTTTGTTCTCCGTGCTAAAAGATTGGCCAACTAATGATTTCCATTGAAGATCTCACTGTCCGATTTGATGGTCAAGATATCTTGACCGACATCAATCTCACCATCGAGACGGGTAAGTGGACCTGTCTGGTCGGGCCAAATGGCGCAGGGAAAACAACCCTTCTTAAAACACTACTTGGGGTTTATCAATATTCCGGAAGTATTAAAGATAAGGGCTTTGAGGTCTATCAAAACCAAGAGCGGAATGTTGCATTCGTTCCCCAACATCCACACATTCCTACTGGTATGACGGTGATGGAATATGTAATGCTCGGTCGCGCCAAAAAGGATGGCTGGGGCCGCGAGACTCGAGTCGGTAGAGATTTTGTTGCACAAGTTCTCACCCAAACCCAACTCTTTGGGATGCAACATAGATTTGTTGCACAACTTTCAGGTGGCGAGATGCAGAGAGCGCTGATCGCTCGAGCGTTAGCGCAAGAGCCAAATCTGATTCTGCTCGATGAACCCACGAGCGCACTTGATCTACATCATCAGATTTCGGTTCTGAACAACATCGAAATTCTCAAAGAGCACGGCGTAACAATTCTCTCAACGATGCACGACATCACCCTTGCTGCAATGTATGCCGAGAATATCGTCGTCATGTTGGATGGCCGTGTCACTCTTGCAGGATCGGCGAGTAACGTGATTCATTCACCAGAACTGCGTAAGGCTTTTGATGACCGTATTAACGTATACACGTTAGATGGCGGGCGCCCTGTAATCATGGCAAATAAGGATTACCTCAGCGAACGTGAGAGGCCACAAACGGAAGTTTGACCACTGTCGCGGCGGTCAACCGACCGCGCACATCAATCATAACCTGATCGTGGTCGCTGCCAGATTTGTATTCCGGCTTTATGAGAGCAAGTGCGATACCGGTTTTGAGATTCGGTGAGAACGTCCCACTGGTAACTTCACCGATTATTTCGCCATTCAAGTTTTGGACTGCCATTCCAGCACGTGGAATACCGCGATCACTACACAGAAGCGCGCGGGAAGCTCGTTGTACGCCTTCTACCTTTTCTGCAATAAGCGCGGCTTTGCCAATAAAACTCGGCTTATCTAGCGCGATAGCCCATGACGCTCCACCCTGCAACGCGGATATATTCAGCGAGAGTTCGTGACCATGCAGTGGGTATCCCATCTCAGTGCGCAAGGTATCTCTAGAACCTAAGCCACATACGCGTCCGTTGCGGGATTCAACACTTGTGACCAGCAACTTCCACAATGGCAAAGCACTGTTCCACGAAGGGAGGAGTTCGTAACCGAATTCGCCAGAATAACCAGTGCGGCAGATAATGACGCTACCTAATTCTTCATGTCCAGGAATTACCAATTCGGTAAAGGACATGTAATCCAAGGAGAGAGTAATGCCTAGGTCGGAAAGGACATCAGCTGCAAGCGGACCTTGCACAGCAAGGACACCGTATTGCTGATGAAGATTAGTAACGACGATTTCTTTGGGGGCTTTATCTCGAAATACCTCAAAGACGCTCTGACAGTTGGCGGCGTTGGGAATAATGAATATATCGTCAGGGCTCTTCTCATAGACTATTAGATCGTCCAACACTTTGCCCTCTTCATTGCAGATCAGGTTGTATTGCGCACTTCCCTGCGAAATCTTTCTCAGATCATTAGTCAAAATTGAATTTACAAAATCCTTTGCGCCCGGGCCGACCACAGACATTTTTCCTAGGTGTGAGACATCGAAAATCCCTACCCGCTCGCGAACTGCAGCATGCTCCATGAGAACTCCACCAGGAAGTTGGGGGCCAGTCCCTTGTGGGTACTCAATTGGCATATCCCATCCGCCAAAATCAGCGAGCTTTGCGCCTTGAGCGAGATGCCATTCAAAGAGAGGAGATTTCATATCCCTAACTTATCCGCAATCCACAGAAATTTTCCCGTAGGCTCGGCGACTATGACTACTGTGAAATTAAGTGAAAAAGCTGGTGCAGGTGACGTACTCGTCATTGGCATCTCTCGCTCGGAGACCACGAAGAAATTGCAGATCGAGGCTGGATCCTCCTCGGTAAATCAGCGAGATATTCTGCGTGCCCTCGATGCCGTAGGTGCGACAGCTAGTTTTGATGAAGTAATCAAATTGCCCACCGAATCCGGTCTCGTAGTAACCACCGGCTTGGGCACGAGCGCGAAGTCCTATCCTCATGAAGTTCTCCGGCGTGCAGCTGGTGCTGCAGCTCGAGAACTTATGGGCAATACACACGCTGCTTTCTCACTGCCCTATTCAACGAGTTCAGATATTGGCGCAATTGCCGAAGGTGCAGCTCTTGGAGCTTATGATTTCACAGAGTTCCGCTCTAGCTCGAAGATTGATCGTAAAGTAGCGCTATCAAAAATTACGGTGATAACTCAGCTTGCTAAGGATGCGGCAGTAAAGAAACTGGCGGTTCGCGCAGAACTTATTGCGGAATACACCTTCTTAGTTCGCAATCTCATCAATACTCCACCGAGCCACCTCACCCCCGATTCTTTCTCCTTGCAGGCGAAGAAGATTGCAACCAAATTAGGATTAAAAGTTGAGATTCTCAACGCCACTACTCTGAAAGCAAAAGGTTTTGGCGGAATCTCGGCAGTTGGCCAAGGCTCTGCTAACACTCCTCGCTTATTGCATATTTCCTATGCGCCAACAAAAGCTAAGAAGAGATATGCGTTTGTCGGCAAAGGTATAACTTTTGATTCTGGCGGCCTAGCGCTTAAGCCCGCGAACGGCATGGAAGAGATGAAGAGTGACATGAGTGGTGCAGCAGCGGTCGTTGGGGCAATTTTTACAATTGCATCCTTGAAACTTCCGGTGGCTATAGACGCTTGGGCGCCATTGGCCGAAAATATGATCTCGGAAAATGCAACTCGTCCAAGTGACATCATCACTATGTATGGTGGAAAAACTGTTGAAGTTTTGAACCCAGATGCAGAAGGTCGACTCGTACTCGGTGACGCTCTTGTCCGCGCAACTGAAGTCGGCAAAAAAGCTGGCGGTCTCGATGGGATTATCGATGTCGCGACCTTAACCGGTGCGCAAGTAGTAGCACTTGGAACTCGCACCTCGGCAGTTATGACCAATGATCTAAATTTCTCTGGCGAATTTTTAACTGCGGCCAATCTCTCCGGTGAACAAGTCTGGCCGATGCCTTTACCCGAAGAATTGCGCGCCTCGCTTGATTCTCCGGTTGCAGATATGGCCAATATTGGTGATCGAATGGGTGGCATGTTGGTCGCAGGCCTGTTCTTGCGAGAATTCATAGAGCCCGGCTTACCCTGGCTTCACCTCGATATCGCTGGTCCCGCCTTTAATCCCCACAAGGCCCATGGATACACGCCTGTAGGCGGAACCGGAGTGGCCCTTCGAACGCTGGTAGTTCTGGCTGAGTTGGCTTCATCACAGAAGTAAGGCTGAGCTGGGTTTAGGTCAAGGCTTAAATCGTGGCAGGATTACGTCATACAGATAGTTCTTGTAGTGGTTTACGAACGAAAGGCTCAACGTGTCTTCATTTGATCTTGTCATCCTCGGCGGAGGCAGCGGTGGTTATGCCTGCGCGCTTCGCAGCGCTCAACTCGGACTATCAGTCGCGCTCATCGAAGAGGACAAGCTCGGTGGCACGTGTTTGCACCGCGGCTGTATTCCAACGAAAGCACTTCTTCATGCCGGTGAGATTGCCGATAGCACACGCCATGCCGGCGATTTCGGAGTCAAGGCTGAATTTATTTCGATGGACATGATGGCGGTTAACGCTTATAAAGATGGCGTCATCTCAAAATTGCACAAAGGTCTACAAGGTCTCGTTAAGTCTCGCAGCATTACCTATATCGAAGGGCACGGCCGCCTCGTGTCTCCCAACACTGTTGAAGTAAATGGAGTTCAGTACACCGGCAAGAATGTTGTTCTTGCAACCGGTTCTTATCCCCGCACGCTTCCTGGTCTTGAAATCGACGGGGTTCAGGTAATTACCTCCGAGCAAGCAATAAAGATGGAGAAGGTTCCAGCAAGTGTCATCGTTCTCGGCGGCGGAGTTATTGGCTGTGAATTCGCATCAGTCTGGAAATCTTTTGGCTCAGAAGTAACAATCATCGAAGGCCTACCTCGCTTAGTAGCACTCGAAGATGAATCCACCTCAAAACAACTTGAGCGAGCATTTCGTAAGCGCGGTATTAATTTTGAAGTCGGCAGCAAATTTGCTTCATACACAAAGGATGCAAATGGCGTCCACGTAACTCTCGAAAATGGATCAACATTTAGCGCACAAGTTCTACTAGTCGCAATTGGCCGTGGACCTTTATCTGCAAATATTGGCTATGAAGAGCAAGGCATCGCCATGGATCGCGGTTATGTACTCGTCGATAACAAGTGCCGCACCAATGTGCCGGGCATCTGGGCGGTCGGAGATTTGATCCCTACTTTGCAATTAGCTCACGTTGGTTTTGGTGAAGGCATCTTGGTTGCCGAAGAAATTGCTGGACTTAATCCTCGTCCGATTAATTATGATGGAGTCCCTCGAGTCACATACTCTGAACCTGAGATTGCTTCTGTCGGTCTTACTACCGCACAAGCAAAAGAGCGCGGACATGACGTTGTAGAACTCAATTATGACTTAGCAGGCAACGGAAAAGCTCAAATTCTTAAGACTGCTGGCTCAATCAAACTTGTTGCTCAGAAGAACGGTCCAGTTCTTGGTATTCACATGATTGGTTCGCGTGTTGGCGAGCTATTGGCTGAAGCACAATTAATCTATAACTGGGAAGCAGAGGCTTCAGATGTTGCCTCTCTCATCCATGCCCACCCAACGCTTTCCGAAGCAATGGGCGAAGCACATTTAGCACTTGCCGGTAAACCACTTCACGCACACGGGTAACAGGAGAAGATAATGACATTTTCAGTCACTATGCCAGCTCTCGGAGAGAGCGTCACCGAAGGAACTGTTACGCGATGGCTCAAAGCCGAGGGCGATCACATCAACGTTGACGAACCACTGCTTGAAGTCTCCACCGATAAGGTCGACACCGAAATTCCATCACCTGTTGCAGGAATTCTTCAGAAGATTGTTGTAGCTGTTGATTCGACTGTTGCAGTTGGTGCAGAGCTTGCGGTCATTGCCGATTCAGGCAGTGCGCCATCAACTCCTGCGGTGGCATCAGCTCCGGCTCAGCCATCAGCTCCGGCGCCTGTTGCTCCACCAGTGCAGGCTCCAGTTGTGCCTGTAGCAGCACAACCTGTACCTGCCGCGGTTCCGACCTCTTCCGGAACAATAGTTTCGATGCCCGCCCTCGGCGAGAGTGTCACTGAAGGAACTGTTACACGTTGGCTTAAGAATGTTGGCGATTCAATCAACGTAGATGAAGCACTTCTCGAAGTTTCTACCGACAAGGTAGATACCGAAATTCCATCACCTGTTGCTGGAATCATCACATCTATTGACGTGCCAGTTGATTCAACTGTTCCAGTTGGCGCGCGACTAGCAACTATCGGAGTCTCAGCTTCCACATCAGTTCCGGCGCAGTCGCAAGCTCCAGTTGCTCCAGTTGCTCCAGTTGCTCCAGTTGCGGCAGTGGTTCCAACTCCACCAACAATTCAATCGAGCCCCGTGCCTGCTCCTGCACCAACACCAACTCCCGTTCAATCAGTCGCTGTCAACGCACCATCGGATGCTTATGTCACTCCTCTGGTTCGCAAACTCGCTTCCGAAAATGGCGTTGATCTTGCTCGCGTAACCGGTACCGGTATCGGCGGACGCATTCGTAAGGAAGATGTTCTTGCTGCAATCACCAAGCCTGTAGCAACAGCTCCTGCCACATCTTCACCTTCGGCCTTAAACACTGCGCCAACTACTCCTGCAGCACCAGTTGCAATATCTCCACTACGTGGAACACAAGTTCAAATGACCAGACTTCGTAAAGTTATTGCTTCCCGCATGGTCGAATCGCTTCAAGTAAGCGCACAACTCACTACTGTTGTTGAAGTCGATGTCACAAAGATTGCACGTCTACGTGAACGCGCAAAGGCCTCCTTTGAATCGCGCGAGGGCGTTAATCTGACATTCCTTCCCTTCTTCGCTGTAGCAGTGTGCGAAGCGCTCAAGCAACATCCTGTTCTCAACTGTTCAATTGAAGGCGAGACAATTACCTATCATGGTGCAGAGCATCTCGGAGTAGCGGTCGATACCGAACGCGGACTTCTTGTACCTGTCATCAAGGATGCCGGAGATCTCAATATCGGCGGCGTTGCCCGAAGAATTTCAGATGTAGCAGCACGCACTCGCGACAATAAGATCTCGCCAGATGAGCTCGGTGGCGGAACATTTACTATCACTAATACTGGTAGCCGTGGCGCACTCTTCGATACACCAATCATTAACCAACCACAGGTCGCAATCCTTGGACTTGGTGCAATCGTTAAACGCCCAGTTGTCATGAAGGGTACTGATGGCGGCGAAACTATTGCTGTTCGCTCCATGGTCTATCTTGCACTCTCATACGATCATCGGATCGTTGATGGCGCTGACGCTGCACGCTTCTTAGTCACCCTTAAAGACCGCCTCGAAGAGGGACGTTTCGAATCTGACCTTGGTTTGTAAGGGCGAGAGGATTCATCTATGAATCGCAAACTACCTCCACAAAGAATTGCCATCACTGGCGCTTCTGGTCTAATTGGTACACCACTAGTCGGACACCTCCGCTCTGAAGGTCATACCGTTCAACGATTGGTTCGGCGCGCTCCTGTCAGTTCTGATGAGGTTCGTTGGGATCCGCAGGGCGGCACCGTTGACCTTGAACCACTTCGTGGCGTCGATGCGATCATTCACTTAGCGGGTGCTGGCGTCGGAGATAAACGATGGCGCAAAGAGTACAAGGCTGAAATTCTCAACTCGAGACTGTTAGGCACCACTGCAATTGCAGCTGCGGTTAACGAACTTAAGCCCTCAGTTTTCATCTCAGGAAGTGCAATCGGTTGGTATGGCGAAACTGGTAATCGCGCAGTCTCTGAAACTGATCGCGCGGGCGATGATTTTCTTGCCACCGTGTGCCGCGAATGGGAAGGTGCAGCAGATTCGGTTGAAGGCGTTCGCACTGTCAAAATTAGAACCGGTTTAGTTTTAGACCCTACCGGCGGCGCTCTCGGTCGCATGTTGCCACTCTTCCGAATGGGATTAGGTGGTCGCCTCGGTTCAGGTCAACAGTGGTGGTCATGGATAACTTTGCACGATCAAATTCGCGCAATCTGCCATCTTCTTGAATCAAATCTATCTGGTCCGGTTAATCTCACCGCACCTAACCCAGCTACAAATCAAGAGTTCACTGCCGCACTTGCACGCGCATTGCACAGACCGGCGCTCTTTCCAGCTCCAGGATTTGCTCTCAAATTAGCGCTCGGTGGATTTTCTACAGAAATTCTTGGCTCGAAAAAGGTACTCCCGACCGCTCTACTTGAAGATGGTTTTGAATTTGAGTATTCGCATATCGTGAATGCACTCAACGCCTTAATTGAGTAAGTTCTTCAGCCGCTAAACGTCCGCTTGTCATTGCCCCTTGTTGAGATGGCAACTGCAAATAATCGCCCGCCAGAACAACGCTCTCGCTCGCTCTAATAATTGGGCGTGCCGATCCCTTGGACATAAAGGGAAGTGAATCCCGTATCTCATACCGAGTCACATGCTCCCACTTGGAGGTACCCCAGATATGTGCCAGCTGTTCTTTGATTCGATCTTCACTAACGGAATTTAGAGTAGTCGTCGCAACAAGATGAGAGCCCAAAGGTGCATACGACTGAGAGATCTGTGAGATTGCAACCGAGTTAACAATTGCTGACTTCGTGGGAATAGCCATATAAGCAGGTGAACTGAGCTCGTCCTTTGTGGTGTGATACCAAGTAGTTGACGACGACATTTGATGTGGCATGTAGAGATTTAATAATGTGTTTGCAGTTGCCGCCGTAGTTGCAATCACAATCGCATCCGCATCTAACCGCCCAAAGTTTCCTATTACTGATTTGCCCTCAACGCGCTCCACCCGATGACCGAAGCGAACATCGGTAAGACCTGCTGCTAGGGCCTTCGAGAACTCCCCTACTCCACGCGCGGGAACTCCCGGTCTGCCGAAGAGAAAACTCTTCATGATTGAGCGCTTTACCGTTGTGGAGATTAAATCGGGATTCGCCAGAAAAACCCCAGTGAAGAATTCATTGAAAAGTTCTTTGCGCCTCTTAAATGTTGTGAAGATGAGAGGGAATGGATGGTTAAGGCCCACCAAGAATTCACTGCCTCCATCTTGGATGCGCAGATTGGGGTTAATGCTCTGAAAATCTAAGGTCGGTATTAGATTCGTGCGTGCAACTTCGGGATATGACGGGTTGATAACTTGGAATCCACGATCGCAGATAAAGCCATCGATGAGATCTGAGGTGACTCGTCCACCAACTCGATCAGATTCTTCAAGCACAGTTACTTGAATGCCTGCAGAGGTAAGAGTGCGAGCTGCTTGCAGACCGGCCAGAC
>WLRE01000049.1 GCA_009698045.1 Actinomycetota bacterium
GAAGCATTGGACGACCATTCGTAATAGCAAGGTGAGCAGGACCATCGTGGCCCATTTCAACAACGCCAGAATTAAAGTTAAGTGCTTGGAACTCAGTGAATGAACCACCAGCACCAATACGATCGAGCATCAACATTCCGATGGATGTGCGGAGTTCGTACTCGCCTACAGCGGGAATTCCTTCTGCGGTTAGCAATGAACATCCAAGAATCATTCCGGCACCTAAGCGTTCGTGGATTTCGCCATCAAGACCGCGGTGGTAGTAAGCAAGGCTAGAGATATCAAAATCATCTACGAGCTGACGAAGTCCTACTGCTACTTGTCCACCCCAACGAAGATCATCTTCGTTGACTGTCTTGTCGAGTGTGAAGATGGAGCGAGTCTCTTCGAGAACTGCATCGATCTGCTTATCGGTAACTTTTTCGACTCGAACACGTAAATCATCGAATTCCAGAACTTCCATATGGCCACCAAAGTGCGTAGTCACCATTGTCATGTCTGTCGAAACATCGAGCATTCCTGGGTAGAGATGTCCCATAATTCCGTGGCGAGAGTTACGTAGTACCGCGCGAACGCCAGCGGCTTGAATCCAACTATGAATCTTGGTCCATGCGCGCTCTTCGCGGAGGAAACCAGAGACGGAGCGGAATGGAACGCCCGCACGTTCGAAGGCGTTTGCAACTTCTGGCAATGGGCAGGCACCGCAATATGCAAGCCAAGCGCCAGTATCAAAGTTGGCGTGGTCCATCTGTTCTGTTGGTTGCAAGTTAATTACTAAGACCGGTGAATTCGCACGTTGTGCAATCGGAATAATCATCGATGATGTCATGTAAGTAGTAAGGAACATGACAATCATGTCGCAACCAGCAGCGCGCAACTTCTCTGCTGCTACTGCGCCTTCTTGTGGGTCAGAGATAAAACCGACGTCTACGAGTTCGACATCCATTTCGCCGATCCGCTCTGACACATACTTGGCAGAAGCCTGTAGTTGTGGCAGGAGATGCGGAAATTGCGGCCAATATGTTCCAAGACCGCCCGCGACTAATCCGACCTTGACGGTCTTCTTAGGGCGCCGCGCTGGAACGATTCTTTGGTTAGAAACGTTAAGCGTCATGTTTTAACTCCGAGTGTTGTTGAGCTTGGCTCTAATTGAGTCAAAGGAGACAGCGAGGATAAGCATCAGACCTTGAGCAATACGCTGCCAGAAGGTTGGGACATCCAAAAGAATCAAGCCATTGTTCAAGACGCCTACGATTAATAGACCAAGAACTGTTCCAAAGATCGACCCGCGTCCACCAGCAAGTGAAGCGCCGCCTAGAACAATTGCGGTCACTACCTGAAGTTCAAGACCAAGGCCTGAGTTCGGTGAACCGGCGGAAAGTTGAGAAGTGAGCACTGCACCGGCAAAAGATGAGGCAACCGCTGAGAGAACAAATGTCTGGAAGATGATGCGATTAGAGCGAATACCTACAACACGAGCAGCGTTGGGGTTAGAACCAATTGCATAAATTGAGCGACCAAACTTTGTATAGCGAAGAGTGATTGCGCCAAGCGCAGCCAAGGTTGCGAAGATAACAATAGGAAGAGGGATATTAAGAGGTTGAGCAACTCCTAGCCATTCAAAGTTATCCATTCCAACTGTCTGACCATTTCCAATAAGCAAAGCAACTCCATAAAGGAAGCCCAGACCACCAAGTGTTGTAATTAGAGAGTTAACGCCGACGACAGTTACAAGGAATCCATTAAATACACCAAAGACTAATCCGAAGAGAAGTACTGAAGTTAGCCCGAGAACAACGCCATGAGCATTTACAACTTGGGCAAGCATCATTCCGGAGACCGCTGCTGCAGAGCCAACAGAGAGATCAATCTGTCCTGCAATGATCAAAAATGTTGAGGGGATACATACGATGCCTGTTACCGCAGCATTAGCAAGTACGTTCTTGAAATTTTCAACCTGAAAGAAGTACTCGCTTGCGAAGGCGAAATAAACCATCATGAGAATGAGAACACCGATGAGTGGCGCTGTATCTGGAATCTTGCGACGCTTCTTGGCCTCGTCTTCGCTACCTTGCACCTTTGATCCAGCTCTAAGTTTTACCATTTTTTGTCCTGCTCCTAACTGGATGCTGCTATGAGTTTGTTTGCTTGAACTAAATCATCTGTAAATTCGGCGGAAATTGATCCGCGAGAGACAACAATTGCTCTATCTGCGAGAAGAACGACCTCTTCGTAATCTGAAGTCGCAACAAGAACCGCCATGTTGCTCTCTTTTGCTTGCTTGCGAATAATCTCGTAGATATCGCGGCGTGCGCCTACATCTACTCCGCGGGTTGGCTCAACGAGAAGAAGTACATTGACGCGGGCTTCGAACCAGCGACCAAGAAGAACTTTCTGCTGGTTTCCGCCAGAAAGAGTGGCAATCTCTTGGCTTGGTCCACGGCGGGCACTAATGCTGAGTGCATCTGCCCACGTTCCATACGCCGCTTCTTCATCCATCTTACGTACAAATCCAGCCTTAGCCATGCGCGCCCATGAGGCGACAGATAAGTTTTCCGCAACTGAACGAATTGCAAATGAACCTAGACGCTGACGATCAGCTGGTAGGTAACCAATTTTCCGTGCCGTTGAATCTTGCGGCGACTTAGGGGTGAATCGCTCGCCATAAATGTCGATGGTCCCAGAGGAAATTGGGCGCAGACCAAAAATGCTTTCGAGAATCTCTGATGTTCCAGAGCCAATCTTTCCAAATAGGCAAACCACTTCACCTTCATGTACATCAAAGGAGATATCGTTGAAGACTTCGCCATCGGATAAATTCTTTACTTCGAGTGCAACAGTTACGCCTTTAGAAACTGCGGGACGGGCATTCTTGACAGCCGCGTGACCCAGCATCGCAGTCACGAGTTCGTCGCGGCTCACATCTTTGGCAACTTCATTAAGAACAGAGTCTCCGTCACGAAGAACTTGAACGCGGTCTGCAACGCGAGCAACTTCATCCAAACGGTGGGTGATATAAACCATTCCCACGCCTTGTGCTTTTAACTGATCCATGACTTTAAATAGGCGCTCAACCTCAACATTGGAGAGAGCTGCGGTTGGTTCATCTAGAACCAAAATCTTTGCATTTTGAATAAGTGCCCGAGCAATTTCCAGGAGCTGGCGCTCACCAACGCGAAGTGATCCAGCTTCGGCGTCCAGTGGAATATCAACTTCCAAGCGATTGAGAACGTCTTGTGCTTTGGCTTTGAGTTCTCCCCAGGCAATTTTTCCGCCAGAAGTTGGCCACTGCCCTAGAAAAATATTTTCTGCTACCGAAAGAGTTGGAGCGTCGTTGAGCTCCTGAAAAATCATACGAATACCGAGGTCGCGAGCCTTATAAACATCAAGCTCTGCGAACTCGGTACCGTCAATCTTAATTACGCCTTCTGTCGGCGGAATATCCCCCGCCAGAATCTTCACAAGAGTGGATTTACCTGCTCCGTTCTCCCCGAGAAGTGCTACGACTTCTCCGGCGTTTACAGTTAAATCCACTCCGTGCAGAACTTCTACACTGTTATAAGACTTCTTAATGCGTTCCAAACGAATTAACTCCGTCTTGTTCGACATCAATCAATCTCCTTCTAACAGCTAGTTGTTTAACGTACTTATTGCTTTTGTTGCGTTATGCGCACTTTGCCTTAGCCGCTGGGAACACGGTGAACAAGTTGTCAGCATTTACCGCTACGTGCTTGATCTTCAATTGGAAAGGAACTTTCTTTCCCTTGATGAGATCAAGAAGGTAAGGAACGCCAATCTCGCCGTAACGCTCTGGGAAGTATGCAGTATCTGCAATCCAGTTTGGTGTGTTCTTGATATCGCACCATGCTGAAGCAGATGCACCTTGACCAGCTGCATAGATATCGTCGCCACGACCAACAGCCTTAGCTGCTGCGAATGCGCCTTGGATACCTTCATCGTTGATTGCAACAACGATTACCTTCTTGGCATTTGGAAGTGTTGTAAGTGCATCCTTCATCTTTGCAAGAGCAGGCTCTAGACGACCAGCATCAATCTGGATCAACTTGTCGCCGATCTTTCCGCAGACAGCTTCGAAGCCTGTGCGGTATCCACCCATACGAGCAGCGTTAACAACGCCGACACCGTAATCTTCGAGTGAGATGAATGAGTCGAACTCACAGTTGAACTTCTTCTTGAAGTAATTTCCAAGAGCTGTACCGGAAACTTCACCAGCGAAGCTGTTGTCAGCTCCCATGAATGCTGTCTGGCATGGATCTTGTTCGATGTCAATTGAGATGACAGGAACTTGTGGTCCAGCCTTACAGATTGACTTTGATGCTGAAGCAACAGGTTGGAAGTTCAAGTATCCCTGAACCTTCTTGAGCTTGAATGTCTTTGCGCAGTTCAAAGCCTTTGCAGCATCGAGCTTGGAATCGCAAAATACTAGAGTTGCGCCCGCCTTCTTTGCTTCGCGAGCGATTGAATCGTGAACATCCTTACCGAAACCAATTGCATCATCGAGACCGATCATGCCGATAGTGATTCCTTTTCCGCTACCTGGAACAGCCTTGCGGAAGTCATATTGACCAGCTGATGCTGGAAGTACTGATGTGGCAGCTACTGCAGCAATTGCTACAACAGCGATCGCACCGGCACGAAATTTAGAAGCAGCTTTCATACTTCACCGTGACCTTTCATTACATTCGTTATAGGCAGGGTAATCAGAGGCCATTTCCCCGGACACCATTGTTGCCGTGACTGGAATCCTTTCCTGCCACGTGAGGCGTGTCAATAGAAATGTGACGCCTGGGGTGAGATAAATAAATCGTTATAAATTGAACGCTTTTGAAAGACCATAATGTCTCTATGAATACACCCCTGATTGGCTCACCTGTTGAGATTGTCGGCGCCCTAGAAACAGTGGTCGCCCCCTCGGGTCGGGTGAGTTTCTCCCGCCTGCCGGAATGGACTAAAAGCCAATATGCCAAGGGGGATATCGGACGTTGGGCGAGAATGCCGTCCGGGATTCGACTTCGATTTAAGACATCCTCTGAAAAGATCGAGTTAACAGTCCATGTCTACCGACTTACCATTAAAGACCTAGCTGAAGAGCCAGGTCTTGCAGGGTTTGACCTTCTCATCGATGGCAAGGAATTTTCTACAGTACAAACTTTAAAGGGTGGCGCAGTAAGGCTCACAATGGATGGCCCCGCGGTGACCAATGAAGAGTTTATAAGTGGCGAAACTGAAACAATTACCTTCGAAGGGCTTGGAAAAGAAAATAAAGAGGTAGAAATTTGGCTGCCATCCTCTGGAGTTGTTGAAATTGAATCATTAACTTCAGATCAAGAAATTTTTGCACCCACTAAAGACTCAAGAAAGAAGTGGGTTCATTACGGCAGTTCAATTAGCCACTGCGTTGAAGCACAGCGCCCTATGAATATTTGGAATGTGCATGCCTCGCGTCTACTTAATTTGAATATTCGTAACCTTGGCTTAGCGGGCGAGTGTCATGTGGATGGCTTTGTTGCTCGCACAATCGCAAATGTAGAAGCGGATTTCATCTCTCTCAAGATGGGAATAAATGTTGTAAATGCAGATTCGATGCGAGAGCGTTCATTCGTTCCCGCAGTCCACAATTTTCTCGACATCATTCGAGAGAAGAAGCCAACCACCCCCATCATGGTGATCTCTCCGATTTGCTGTCCATTTCACGAAGAGAATCCGGGTCCAACATTGATTGGAAGCGCTGGTTTGTATTCCGAACCTAGGTCACATGATCTAAGCCATGGTGCGCTTAATTTGCCACGAATCAGAACTCTTCTCGAAACGGTAATTTCAAAGCGAGCTGATTCAAACCTTTACTACCTCAACGGGCTTGATTTATTTGGTCCTGCAGATACTCACATGATGCCTGACCTATTGCATCCCAACCCAGATGGATACCGGCTTATGGGAGAACGCTTTGCCGCAAGCCAGAGTGCGTTACTTGCTAAAATTCTTGGCTAATTTACTTTAGCTCTGAAACCCGCTCCGCAATTCGATACTTCTTGATGTAGTCGCGGTCGAGCTCCCAGCCAAGTCCTGGCGTGTCATTAAGTTGCATATGTCCATCAATAAGCGGTGGGCGATTCGCAATCATGTTGTGCCAGATTGGATCGCGCTTTGGATGGAAGAACTCTAGGTAGGTGCCGTGAGGAATTGAAGCGAGCAAGTGTGAGGCAACTTGTGGCTCCTCGTGGTGGGCCATCTTCACGTCGTAAACGGTTGCAATAGCTGCTGCGCGGCGCCATTCAGTTGGTCCGCCAGACCATGATGAATCAAAGTTGCAATAATCAATTGAGCCAGTCTCCATCAAATCGCGGCAACCAGCGGCAGAGAATTCTGTCTGTCCGGCGGTAACGGCAACGTTGCCGACGTATCGCACATCGCGCATCGCTTTCTTATCGTTCTGCCAGATGCATGGCTCTTCAAACCACAAGAGATTGTCATCGGCGACGAGATGAGAGAACTTGATTGCTTGCGGAACGGTGTAGCCCTGGTTGGCATCTACAGCGATGCGGAAGTTATCTCCGCCAACGCGACGTGCCTCTTTGAAACGCTTCGCATCTTCTTCAGGCTCCAGGCCACCAATCTTAAATTTCATTCCTGCAAATTGTTCTTTGAGAAGATATTCAACTTCCTGTTGAATTGTTAAATCGCTGCCGTAATAACCGCCGATAGTGATAACTGGAACCTTGGAACGGTAGCCGCCCCACAACTTCCAAAGTGGCGCGTTATATGCCTTGCCAAGTAAATCCCAGAGAGTTACATCGATAGACGCTGTTGCAACAAGTCCGAGGCGACGATCGCGCAAAATATCCCAAGTGGCTGGGCGACAGAGTTCCCACAGCTTTTCAATTTCAAATGCATCCTTGCCCAAAATAAGTGGGGCGAGTTCTTCGTGAATAATGTTGTCGATTTCGAGCAGGCCTGCATCTTCATCTCCTGCATACGCCTCTCCGACGAGGCCTGACTTGGTGAAGATGCGAGTGATGGTGGTCGAGCGGTGAGTCATCTTGTAGTGACTGCCCTTGTAAACCGTCTCCAGTGGAACGCGGACTGACTCAGTTTCGACACGAGTGATGGTTAAGTCCACGTTTTGCCCCCTAGGCTGGTAATTACTGGAAACGATTCCTAAGTCTAAGCGGAAAGTTCTCCGTGTCAATATGGCCCTGGAAATCTTTTCTGGAAATTATTTCCAGTTTCTATTCTTATTCCCTCCGCTCAGGACTAACCTCGCTGACCATGGGAAAGAATCGAATCACGATTCACGATGTGGCAGCAAAAGCTGGCGTCGCAATTTCCAGTGTTTCTAGAGTTCTCTCCGGCCATCTCGACGTTTCAGAGAAGATGCGCGCCAAAGTTGAATCGGCAGTTGCTGAGCTTGGGTACGAACCAGATCATCTTGCTCAATCTCTGCGTAAGGGAGCTACCAACACCATCGGATTTATGATTCGCGACATTACCAATCCACTCTTCTCTATCGTTGCTCAGAGCGCTGAACATGAATTGCGCAAAGCTGGCTATTCCATGATTTTGATAAATTCCCATGGTGATTTAGAAGCTGAAAAAGAAAATTTCGCACTCTTTAAAAGACGACGCATTGATGGCGTCATTGCTTCTCTCGTCTCTGAAGATTCTCCTTATGTGCGCAATACAATTAGTGAATTAGGTTCGCCAGTAGTCCTGCTCGACCGCGAGGTCACCGGTCTCAATGCAAGTGCTGTGATTTGCGACCATGCAAGTGGCGTAAAACATGCCACCGCCGATCTCATTAAGAATGGCTTCTCTAGAATTGCTTTTGTTTCAGGGCGAAAAGATGTATTCATCTCTCGAAATAGAATTAAGGGTTATGAAGAAGCACTAAGTGAAGCAAGGATCAAAGTAGATGAAAATCTGATTCGGCTTGGAAAATTTGGTGAAGATTTTGCTTATGAGCAGACGAAGGATCTCTTTTCTGGCAAAGGAGCGCCTGACGCTTTAATAACCGGTGGTATTGGTGCTTCCACTGGAGCGCTGCGCGCTTTGAAAGAGTTGAAGATTAAACCAGGCAAAGATTTAGCATTCGTTGCATTAGATGAATGGCCGATGTTTGATGTGCTTACCGCAGATTTATCCTCGGTTTATCGCGATCCCGAAGAGATGGGCCACCAATCCGCACGATTAATTCTTGACCTTATTGCAGGTGAAGCCACCGCTCAAGCAGTTGTTCCTACTCTTTATCGCCGACGTGCAAGCAGTAAGAAGGTCTGAGATGTCTCAATCTGATATCGGTACGGCGATTTTTGATGAGCTCACAACAACTGAGCCAGCCCTTAATCAGGCTCGGCTGGACGTACTCTTTCAAGATTTTGTTGCGGGAGCAGTATTAGGAGAACAGCATTACGGAACGCCCACTTCAACGTTGTGCAAAGGAATAACTGAACGCGCAGTTCGCCTAGGTTTATATGCAAGCGCTCTGGATATGGATGATGTGGATTGGAAAGTTCTGACTCATCCAGGTTCTATTATTTGGCCGGCCGCTATTGCAGTTGGTATTGAATTAAATCTTTCATTATCCGAACTCTACAAAGCCGCGTCATACGGATATCGAACAGGTGCGACCACTGCACACTTCTTTGGCGCAACCCATAGAGCAAAATGGCATGTCACTTCAACTAGTGGGGCGTTAGCTGCAACTTCTGCGGCGGCTATTGCGCTAGGTCTCACTCCTGATCAACATCGCAACGCATTACATATCTGCGCAGCAAATATCGGCGGGTCACCACAAGCCGGGTTTGAGCGCAGAGGCGCACCACAAACTAATCGAGCTGCTGCAATCTCTCTAGGAATAACGAGTGCACACGCCGCTCTGCTGGGCTCTCCTCATATTGAAGATATCTGGAATGGTCCTCGTGGGCTGATTGAAATGTTTAGTCTCGAAGCAACTTCACCTGAGATTTTAGATGGTGTAAGCACTGCCGAACTTCGCCTCATTGATACCAACGGTTTTGCCCATTCCGCTGTAACCGCGGCTTGGAAACTTTATGGTCGCGTTAATGAAAAAGTGGATTCGATTACTCTCACACTTCCCGCATCTGTTAAAGGAATCCTTGATGCATCCCTTGGTGGTTCTTGGTGGAACAGTGCCTATGCAATCGCAGCGCTATGGGAGTCGGGCGATCCAACAAATTTGCAGAGCGCATCACACTTCTTATCAAAAATTAGCCTTGAATTTGGAGAGATGCCGATTGGTGCAGGACGAGTATCTGTTCGCACTGCAACTGGCGAGCACGAAGAATACGTCGAGCGTGCGCCAGAAGAAATTTCATGGCGAAATATAAAGTGGGGTAAAGCAGGAATCTCTTCTAGTGAAGAGGCTTACTTGCGATGCTCCAACTTTCCACTAGCTGCACTTCGATAA
>WLRE01000005.1 GCA_009698045.1 Actinomycetota bacterium
ACATTAATTGGTATTCAACTTGCTCATGCCGGTCGTAAGGCCTCTACAACACTTCCTGGGGCCGATCATCCAATTGCCACACCTGCTGAGGGTGGTTGGCAAAGTGTTGCTCCTAGTCCCATTGCATTCCACGGCTTACAAGATCCACAGGTGATGAGCGTTGCAGATATTCATCAAACAACTGCTGATTTCACACAAGCAGCCGTTCGAGCGGTCAGAGCCGGATTTGATCTGGTAGAGATTCATGCGGCACACGGATATCTCCTTCATCAGTTTCTTTCGCCGTTATCAAACCAACGTACTGATGAATATGGCGGTTCATTTGAAAACCGCACTCGCTTTTTGCGAGAGGTTTCAATTGCGATTCGAGCTGCAATTCCAGAGACCATGCCACTTTTTGTTCGCATCTCTGCCACTGATTGGCGCGAGGGCGGCTGGGATCTAGACCAAAGCACTACCTTAGCCGCAGAATTAAAGAATATTGGAGTAGATCTCATTGATGTTTCCACTGGTGGTGCAGTCCACGATGCCAAGATTCCTGTGGCACCAGGCTTTCAAGTTTCATTCGCAACTGCGATTAAAGAAGCGACTGGGATTCTGACTTCAGCTGTAGGAATGATTACTGAGCCAGAGCAGGCGAATTCAATTGTAGAAAATCAGCAAGCTGATCTGGTAATGCTCGCTCGCGCCATGCTGCGCAATCCGCGCTGGACGCTAGATGCAGCCTCACAGTTGGCGGCACAGGTTGATTGGCCTGTGCAACTGGTGCGTGGAAAGAAGTCTTAAAGCGCTTTTAGCGCGTTAACAACTTTAGTTAACGAATCCTTAGCATCACCAAAGAGAAGTGAAGTCTTTGGATCGTAGAGAAGTTCATTCTCGATTCCAGCAAAGCCAGGTCGCATAGATCGCTTCAAGAAGATGACGTTTCCGGCTTGAGCAACATCCAAAATTGGCATTCCATAAATAGGGCAACCAGGAGTTGTCTTTGCAGCTGGGTTAACCACATCGTTTGCACCGACGACTAATACAACATCAGTTTGTGGGAAGGTAGGATTTACTTCTTCCATTTCCACAAGTTGCTCGTAGGGGACATTTGCTTCTGCTAAGAGCACATTCATGTGTCCTGGCATACGACCGGCAACAGGATGAATTCCGTAGGCAACATCTATTCCTTTTTCAGCCAGAATATCTGCAAGTTCGCGAACAGTGTGCTGCGCTTGCGCAACTGCAAGACCAAAACCAGGAACGATAACGACGCGTTGTGCATAGTTGAGCAAGATAGCTACATCATCGGGCGAGCTAGATTTCACTGAGCGAGCTTCACCAGCGGCGCTGATCTCTTGAGGCTTTGCTGTAAATGCGCCAAAGAGAGTCCCAAAGAGCGAGCGACCCATAGCGGCAGCCATCAAGCGAGTCAGGATAGTTCCGGATGCACCTACAAGTGTTCCGGCAACGATGAGGAGAGTGGAATCAAGAACATATCCACCAGCTGCAACGGTAAGCCCGGTGAAAGCATTAAGTAACGAAATCACAATCGGAACATCTGCTCCGCCGACAGGAAGTACAAAGAGCACACCAAAGGCGAGGGAGAGTAGGCCCATAACAAGGAGTGGAGTATTGCCACCTGATTGAACAACCCAGACTGAAGTACCTAGTACTCCAACAAGAGTTGCGGCAATAACAAAACGTCCGCCGGGAAATACGACTGGACGAGTTGTCATGATTTCTTGCAGCTTCAAGAAGGTGATAACTGAACCAGAGAAGGAGATAGATCCAACGACAACAGTGAAAACCGTTGCAATTACGGCGGCGGTATTTTCATCGCTATGAGTGAGGTATTCAACGATTGAGACGAGAGCAGCTGCGCCGCCACCGACTCCGTTGAATAGCGCCACAAGCTGTGGCATCTGCGTCATCTGTACCTTGCGAGCAGCAGGTACGCCAACAATTACACCAAAGGCAATTGCAAGAATTATCAGCAGCGTGTTGTGGTGTTCTGCGCCAGGCTCAAAGAAGACGATGACTGTTGCCAATGTTGCTCCAGCAGCACCGATTAAGTTTCCGCGCCGAGCAGTCTTAGGAGCAGAGAGACCCTTAAGGGCCATGATGAAGGAGACGGCGACAACTAAGCCAAGCAGGGCGTAAAGGTTGCTATTCACTTCTTGCCACCCTTTCCTTTGAACATCTCAAGCATTCGATCGGTAACAACAAATCCACCGACCATATTGATTGTTGCAAGAACAATTGCAGCGATGGATAGCGAGGTAGTAAGTGTTGTTGTGCTCTTATCGGCGACCATAATTGCACCGAAGAGAATGATGCCGTGGATTGCATTCGCGCCAGACATCAGAGGAGTGTGAAGTGTGGTCGAAACCTTAGAGACAACTTCAAATCCGATGAAGACTGATAGTACGAAGATGGTGAGAATTACGATTGAACTCACTTCTTGGCTCCTTCTGGTGTGCGACGAGATCCATTGTGGGTCAGAGTTGCAGCGTCGATGATTTCATCGCTGAAGTCTGGAACGACTTGGCCGGTTGGTTTTCCATCCACACTTGTGGTCATCAAGAGTAAGAGGTTGACGACGTTTCGTGAGAAGAGCATTGATGCGTGGTACGGCAATTGGCTCGGTACATCTTTACCGCCCCACATAATCACACCATTAGATGTTGTGATTGTTTCGCCAGCAACTGTTCCTTCGACATTGCCACCAGTCTCGGAGGCAAGATCCACTACGACTGATCCTTGTTTCATGGTTGCAACCATCGCGGCGGTAACTAATCGAGGTGCGGGTCGACCCGGAACAGCAGCCGTAGTAATAAGGACATCAGCGTTTGAAATATATGGAGTAAGAAGTTCACGTTGCTTGGCTGCGCGCTCTTCCGTCATCTCGCGCGCATAACCGCCGCTACCTTCTAGGGCTTCGAGTTCGAGGGTAATAAATTTTGCGCCCATCGATTTCACTTCATCGGCAGATGATGGCCGAACGTCATACGCACTTACTACTGCGCCGAGTCGCTTTGCGGTCGCAATCGCTTGCAATCCCGCAACGCCTGCGCCAAGAACGACAACTTGTGCTGGAGTAACGGTGCCGGCAGCGGTCATTAACAATGGAAAGAAGCGTGGCGAGAGTTCAGCGCCAACGAGAGTGGCTTTATATCCAGCGCAGAGTGCCTGCGAAGTCAGCGCATCCATTGATTGCGCACGAGAGATACGGGGAACAAGTTCGAGGGAGAGCGCGGTTACTCCTGCCGCCGCCGCAGCCTCGATGGAGTCCACACCTGTAGTGGGGGAGAGAAATGAGATGGTGATAGCGCCCTTTTTGAGCGACTTGATTTGATCGGGGGTCAGACTGGTAACAGATGCGACGATATCGGCATCAGAAATAACGTTGCCACTCTTGATGCTTGCGCCGGCGGCAGTGAATTGTTCATCTGGAAATCCAGCTGCAACTCCTGCGCCAGATTCGATAACAACTTCTAATCCGGCTTTAGTTAACTTGGAAATGATGTCTGGAACTAGCGCTACGCGCTTTTCTCCGGGGCGGATTTCTTTGGCTACGGCTATACGCATTGGCTCACTTTAGTACCGACCTGCCGGTAAGTCGGCAGCAATTTCTGTGAAATTTACCCCAAGAGCGCGGAGCCTTGAAGATCTCCTCGTACTAGGTGATACAAAATCGCCTGAATCGTCGTACGGCGGTGATATGCCTCGCGCCAGATAAGGGAGGCGGGGCCATCAATAACTTCTGCACTGACCTCCTCGCCACGATGCGCGGGAAGGCAATGCATAAAGATGGAATCCGGCGCAGTGAGCTTCATGAGCTCTGGCGTCACAGCAAATGGCGAGAGCGCCTTTAATTTCTCCGCCCGCTCACTCTCTGGGTCCCCCATAGACATCCAGACATCGGTATAGAGAACGCTTGAATTTTCTGCACCAGCACGAGCATCGTGAACGACTTCAATCTTTGCGCCAGTGGATTTGGCAATCTTCATAGCAGTTGCAATGGCGCTCGCATCCGGCGCCCATTTGCCGGACGGAGTTGCAGCAACAACATGTGCACCAAGTATCGCGCCCATGATGAGCCAAGCATGTGCCATATTGTTGCCATCACCGATATATGTAAATTTACGGCCAGAGATGTCGGTGCCGAATTTCTCTCGAATCGTTATCCAGTCAGCAAGAAGTTGAGTGGGATGATCATCATCGGTCAGTGCGTTAATAACTGGGATGGTCGATGCTGCTCCTAGTTCATCGACATCGCTTTGTGCAAAGGTGCGCACAATCAGAGCGGAGGCAAAGCCACTAATTATTTTTGCAGTATCTGAAATTGTCTCGCCGCGGCCGAGTTGAAGATCATCGCCACGGAGAAAGACTGGTGTACCGCCAAGATGAGCAACTGCAGTTTCAGAGGCAAGCCGAGTGCGAGTTGACGGCTTAGTCATATAGATAGCGACGGTCTGGTTAGCCAATGTTTCGCGGGCCGCAAATGGATCGTCAGCAAATTTTGCAGCCGTGGTCAAGAGTAAGTCCACGTCAGTCCGGCTCAAATGCTCGGTGCGGAGAAGATCTTTCATTGGGCAATCGTACGCGAATCGGTGAGTATTATTAAGCCGTGGGATTCCTAGATGTCATCACTCGAAGCAAGGAAGAAATCCGCCAATCTCATGAAGAGGGCGATCACGAGCGATTTGCACACTATGTGAAAAAGGAAAAAATCCTTGAATCTGCGGTAACAGGCAAGCCAGTGCGAGCACTGTGCGGGAAGAAATGGGTTCCCAGTCGCGACCCTGAGAAGTTCCCCATCTGCCCTACCTGTAAATCGATTTATGATGGCTTAAAGAAGGAATAACAAAGATTTCGCAGCTTCACGCACTACCCTTAAAAATATGAAATCTAAGCAGCCCCGCTCGATTCGGGTTGCCCTGTTATCAATCGCTGTACTCGCCAGCCTGCTTCCGCTTACTGGCCCTTCTTATGCCATAGAAGATGGCGCACCGCGAAAGATTTTTAGTGGCTGGATCCCTTATTACAACATGAAAATCTCGCTTCCCGCCGCCATCAAAAATAAAGATTTAATGTCTGATGTCTCTCCTTTTTGGTACTCCTTAAAAAGCGCGACGGTTATTGCTGATGATTACAAGCTGGGCAATCCATCTTTCCCCATGGTGGACACATCTTCCCGAGTGATTGATACCCGCACAGCTGCATTCGCCGATCCGCTGGGTCAGATGCGTCGAGCGGGTTTAACCATTATTCCAACCATCAATGACGAGACTGGACCAGGCTCTGGTGTACTTGCTGGAATTATTGCAAAAGAATCAACGAGAGCAACGCTAGTCAACACCATAACCAAGTTAGTTATGGATAATAATTTCGATGGCATTGATTTAGATTTTGAGAAATTCGCATTTTCAGATCCAATTTCAACTTGGGCGAGTACATCTGCTAATTGGATTCTTTTCCTACGTGATTTATCTACATCACTGCATGCGAGAGGTAAGTTATTAGCAATCGATACCCCGCTGCTCTTCGATCCAGCGACCGGCAAAAAGGGATACTGGGTCTACGCCTGGAAAGATATTGGTCAGTACATCGATCGTTTACGCATTATGGGTTACGACTACAGCATCGATACTCCCGGACCTATCGGCCCGTTATCTTGGGTAGATGCCTCAGTGAAATATGCAGTAAGCGTCATGCCAGCATCCAAGGTATTTCTTGGAGTGCCTGGATACGGTCGAGATTGGGTGACGAATCTAGTTGGAACTTGTCCGGCTGATTATGAGGGACTCGCATATGAGAAATTTAAGATCACAGCTGCATCGGTTAATAATGGCGTTATTACCTACACCTCAGATAATTATCTGAGCAATGGCCAATCCATAAGTATTCGCGGTCTTTCCAGCGCTGCCTACAATCTGGTGGATGCAAAAGTTTATTCACGAACTGCTAAGAGCTTCACCATAAAAAGCAATATTTCAGCGCCCGCACTAAAAAACACAAGTGCATATGCATTGGGCTATGTGCACTCGGTTTTTAGCATGAATAAGGCCACTAACCAATATCTTCCCTATGGTGGTGCCGCTACATACAACAGCGCACATGGCGAGACCAGTTTTACTTATTCGCGTACGGTGACCGGCAATACTTCCACTGGCGGAACGACTACCTGTACTGTCAATCGAATTGGGTGGTACCAAGATGCGCAAGGATTTGCAGCACGAGCAAACCTAATTTCTAAATACAAGATTGGCGGTCTGGCCGAATGGACAATCGGTCAAGAGACGGACGAAGCAATTGCAGCTATCGCAAACGTTGGTCGCTTGCTCTCGGTAAATGCCTCGTTGACGGCAGAGAATGAAACTTTGACATATGGAAGTTCCACGCTCATTTCTGGAAGCTTAAAGAACGGAGATGGCACGCCAGTCTCTGGTGTCCCCGTGCACTTCGAACTGACAAACTCACGTAATCAACGAAGAAATATTTATGCAGGTATCACCGCCGCCGATGGTTCGATTTCACAACGAATAACCTTTGCAGAAAATTCAAGTATTGCCTTTCTCTCCGACTCTACCTGGAGCAAAATTACCGGAGGAATAAGTCAGATTGATATTGGTGTAGTCCCATTGATTTCCTGGAGCGCGCCTGCTTCGATCAAGCGTGGAGTCTCATATTCCATAACTGGACAAATTCAACCCAAGATTGCTGGCATTACTGTTCAACTCAATGGTTTAGCCAGCACATTAACTGATGAAAATGGACGATTTACCTTTACGGTGAGCGAAAAATCTCCAGGCTTTCGCTCGTACCAGATCTCTACTCAAGAGAGTTCCGTTCTCCACAGCGCATCTACACAATCCATAAACGTTTTAGTACGGTAGCGCCCGTGTCCACTATTACCGAGTCGCAGGTAAGTATCGAGCAACTCCTCGACCGACCTTGGGTGACAATTGTCTGGGATGATCCAGTCAATCTCATGACGTATGTGACATATGTACTCATTAAACTTTTTAGTTTTCCAGCGCCGCGCGCACATGAATTAATGATGCAAATTCACACCGAGGGTCGAGCGGTGGTGAGCACTGGTACCCGTGAAGAGATGGAGCGAGATGTTCAACGACTTCACGAACATGGACTTTGGGCCACTCTTCAACGAGATGACAAAATTTAATGTCTAATTTTGAGAAAATGGGTGATGGATATTCGTTATCACTTACGCAAGATGAAGCACATATTCTGATCAACTTAGTCGAACAACTTTTGGAATTATTGGGTGAAGGCGATTTCTTTCATCACTATGACACTAGCGATCCACTCGCGCAGCTCATGGCAATGCCCTCCGAAATTGTCACACCAGAAGATCCAGTACTGATGCGACTCCTCCCCAATGCTTATGCAGATCCTGAAGCTTCCTCCGATTTTCGGCGTTATACCGAGCCGGCGCTGCGCGGAAGCAAACAACGAATATTGAGGACCGTGCGAGAAGAACTCTCTGAAATTGTGGATAGTAAAGTTGACGGCGTAGTCGAAGAATTAGATGCAGATATTTGGCTTGTTGCCATCAATGATTTACGTATTGCTCTTTCTGTGCGGCTTGAGATTTCTTCCGAGAGTTTTGAAAAATTTGAGTTGATGCCAGACGAAGATCCCCAAAAATCTGTTTATGCGGTCTATTTCTGGCTCGGTTGGTTACAAGAGAACCTCTTGACCGCACTTACCTCTTAATACTTGCCTTATCTCAGCCACTCAAAAGGTAGGCTTACCCCGTGAGCAAGTTACCCATTACCGCGCATTCACCGATCGGAATCTTCGACTCTGGGGTCGGCGGATTAACCGTTGCGCGAGCGATAATTGACCAACTTCCGCACGAATCAATTATTTACGTCGGCGATACTGCACGTGGTCCGTATGGTCCGCGATCTTTGGCGCAGGTTCGCGAATTTTCACTTGAAATCATGGATCAGCTTGTCATGGCGGGTGTCAAAGCAATTGTTATTGCATGCAACACGGCAAGTGCAGCGATGTTGCGCGATGCACGTGAAAGATATTCAGTCCCTGTCATCGAAGTTATTCAGCCAGCTGTGCGTCGCGCGGTATCGGCAACTCGCTCTGGCAAAGTAGGCGTGATTGGTACTCGAGCAACCATTGATTCGGCTGCTTATAACGATGCCTTTGCGGCGGCCCCTCAATTAGAAATTAGCTCCTTTGCCTGCCCACGATTTGTTGAATTTGTTGAACGTGGCGAAACTTCAGGACCAGAGATAACCGAGATTGCCCAGGGTTATTTGCAACCACTTATTGATGCCAAGGTCGACACTTTGGTTTTAGGATGCACGCACTATCCGCTTCTTACCGGAGTTATTTCATATGTAATGGGCAATGATGTCACTCTGATTTCAAGTGCCGAAGAGACCGCCAAAGATCTCTATCGAACATTGGCTGAGAAGAACTTGCTCAGAGCGGGGGATTCACCCGTCTACAAATTTGTTTCTACGGGAGAGAGTGCCATGTTTACCAATCTGGCAAGACGCTTCTTAGGACCAGAAGTTCTTCATGTCGATTCCAAGATTTGATTATCAACCCAACGAGAGGCAAGTGAAATGACTGCACGTATTGATGGACGCACTCCAAAGGATCTGCGCGATATTAAATTTACTCGCCACTGGCTCAGCAATGCAGAAGGTTCTACCCTCGTTGAGTTCGGCAATACTCGCGTGCTCTGCGTTGCATCATTCACTCCCGGAGTGCCGCGTTGGCTTAATGGCAGTGGCAAGGGTTGGGTGACCTCGGAATATTCAATGCTTCCTCGTGCAACCCATACGCGATCTGATCGTGAAAGTGTTAAAGGAAAATTGGGCGGGCGTACCCAAGAAATTTCTCGCTTAGTTGGACGTTCATTGCGTGCGGTAGTTGATATGCAAGCGCTCGGCGAAAACACAATCGTTCTCGACTGTGATGTTCTGCAAGCAGATGGTGGCACACGCACCGCCGCGATTACCGGCGCATATGTAGCACTGATGGATGCAATTACTTGGGCTAAGCGGGAAGGCCATATTCCAGCTGCGCGCAATCCCATTGTTCAAGGCGTATCTGCAGTAAGCGTCGGCATTATCAAGGGCGTACCCATGCTCGATCTCTGTTATCACGAAGATGTGGATGCAGATACTGATATGAATATTGTCTGCACTGCGGATGGAAACTTTGTAGAAGTTCAAGGCACGGCCGAGGGTAAGCCCTTTGATCGCGCACTTCTTAATTCGTTGTTGGATTTAGGAACTGCTGGTTGCGCAGAGCTTTCACGACTACAAAACCAAGCCCTCGCTCTTTAAACAATTCATGACCCAACAGATCGCTCTTGCAACGCAAAATAAGGGCAAGATCGCTGAGTTCCAGCGACTTCTGGCCGAACATACTTCGAGCGTTGAAGTATTAGGACTTGCAGAGTTTCCGGATATGCCTGATGTTGATGAGACGGGTACAACTTTTGCAGAGAACTCACTTCTTAAAGCTCGCGCAGTAAGCGCTTTCACTGGACTTCCCGCGCTAGCTGATGACAGCGGATTATGTATTGATTTCTTAGGTGGAGCGCCTGGGATTTATTCAGCTCGTTATGCCGGAAGCCATGGAAATGATGGTGCGAATATTGCAAAGGTTTTAGCTGAGTTACAGAATGAAGAGCAGCGTTCGGCGCACTTCATCTGTGTAGTGGCTATGACATTTCCGGTTGGACATAAAAATCATGGCACTGAAATAATCCAAGAAGGAAAATTGCAGGGCTCGATCGTGCAGCAACCTCGCGGCACAGCTGGATTTGGCTACGACCCCATATTTTGCCCCGATGGATACGAGCTCACCCTTGGCGAGTTCGGGCCAGGGGAGAAGGACCGAATTAGCCACCGTGGCAAAGCGTTACGCGCAATCGCACCACAAATCTCTGGGCTACTTTCCTAAAGTCCCCCGAGTTCTCACCCATAGGCTGGGGTATCCTTACTCTTATATTCCAGAGTTTCGAGTTATCCAAGGAGCAAATACGTGGCCGTTAAGAAAACCGCTAAGAAAGCAACAACAAAGAAGGCAGCGAAGAAGTCTCCTGCCAAGAAATCTACTGCTAAGAAAGCAGTAAAGAAGGTTGCTAAAAAGGCGCCTGCTAAGAAAGTAGCGAAGAAATCCGCAGTCAAGAAGGGCGTTGCTAAGAAAGTTGCCCCTCGTTCCTCAAATAATTTTGTGATTCCACCAGTTCCTAATTCTTCTCGCAAGTCAACAACGGTCGTTTCATCAACTCCAGCAAAGAGCCAAGCACAAGCAGCACCAAAGAACGCTCCTGCAAAATCTGGATCCTCTAACCGAATCGTTGCGGCGGTAATTGTTGCAATCGTGATTCTTGCTCTAGTTGTTGTGGCCCGCAATTCATCAACATCGGATGAGAGCGCAGCGCCCGCTGTAACCACATCTGCAGAACCAACTGCTACTACTGAGGCTAACGCTGCACCTGAAGCAACTTCTGATACTGACGCGCCAGCTGCGCAAGGCTACGAAGCTCCTGTAGGTATTGTCGCTCAGTACACCGCAACTGGTGCAACTATCTTCTGGAAGACTCCAGCGGCTTCAGCAGGTATTGCTAACTACAACATTGAGATCAATAGTGCTGGTGGAGCCTTTAATTTGGTCTCGACCGTACCTGCCTCGCAACTCTCACTAGATGTCACAAAGACAGATACTGAAAGCTGGTCACAATTCAAAGTTTCAACTGTCTATGAAGATGGAACAGTTGTTGCTGGAAAAGTATTTGGTCTTCCTGGACAGTGGAAGTAAAAATAATTTAAGCAGTAACTCCTACAGACTGTAGGGCTTCGACAATGGCAGCGACATAAACATCGCTGCCATTGTCATTGAGGTGAACGCCATCTGGCGCAAAGAATTCTGGATGATTACTTGAAATATCTGCCCAGTCCACTAATACAACATTTGAATAGAGCCCAGATACTTCCTTAATGATTTGGTTGTTCTCTTCTTTCCATCCACGTGGAACCGATGTATTGATGAGTATGACGTGAGGTTGGTTCTTCACTAAATTCAAGAGTTGTATCAGGGATTCACGAGAGATTCGATTATTGTTGCCGACATCCATCACCACAGTGTTATTCGTGACTTGAGATTGGTCAGAAGTCACCGCAGAAATCAGTTCATCAATCTGACGCCCCACGCGAGCGTTGACTAGGGCTAACGGATATTGCTGCTCTAACTTGTATCTCGCTCCGAGAATAATTGAATCGCCAGTTAGCCAGATTCCCTCTTTAGTAACGCTCTTCTCGATTAGTGTGAGTTCAGATTTCATTAATTGTGGCGCATGCGCATCGCGATAATAAGCCGTTGCGGTGGCTCCGCCAGTGAGCACAATTACTAGGCCAAGCACGGTACTGACAAATACTTGCTGGCGCTTGCGAATGATTGGTGTGCGATATTTCATGCCACGGAACCAGTTTTGAACTTTCCCGCGGCGAAATGGAATTTCAATGTAACGAAGCGAAATATCAGAGAGCGCGAGAACAAGCAGTATTCGAGCAACATCGAGAGCTAGCGCTGATCCAGCAGCAAGATCCACACTTGGCCGAGTCATCTGAAAGACAATCCAGTGCCACAGATAGATGCCATAAGAACGTTGACCAATCCAGAGCAATGGCTTCCAGGAGAGCAGTGGAGCAAAGCGCGATGCGGGGTGGACGAGTGAAGTAATACTTGCGCATGAGAATATTGCGGCTAATGGAAAGGCTAACTTGTATGCAGTGGGGTTGGATTCAGAGATAAAGAGGAAAGTACAGAGCAGACCAAAGAAGCCGAAGAGTCCAATGCCATCAATAAAGTCTTGCGCCCGTTGGGTGATGTTGGCAGTGAGGTTTCGCGGGACCCACGAGACAGCAAGAGCGGAACCAAGAAAGAGTCCGAGACTGTGTGTATCGGTTCCGAAATAGATGTGACTAATTCGTCCGACGGATGCACTATCTGCCTGCAGCGAGAAGATAAAGAGTGCTACGGCTGATGAGAATGAAATCAATAGTGCAATGCGCGCGATATTTGCCTTACCGAATTTACGCCAGATGAGATAAAGAACCACTGGCCATACGAGATAAAACTGTGTCTCAACAGAGAGAGACCAAGTGTGTTGCAAGAGGGGAGGGCGGCCGGCACTCTGAAAGTAATCTTGATGCAATGCAACTAAGTGCCAGTTATTGCTTCCCGTTAAAACATAGGGAAGATCAGAGATAACTCGGTGAATAGCATCGGGGGCAAAGAGAGCTACGGCAACCAAGGTCGCCAGGAGAACAAAGAGCAGGGCCGGCAGCAATCGCCTTACTCGTGCGAAATAGAATTGGCGAAGATCTAGAGCATTCGCAGTCTCGATCGAGTCAAGAATTAGTCGAGTAATTACATAGCCGGAGATCGCGAAGAAGAGATCAACGCCGAGAAATCCGCCAGGGATTTGCTTAACGCCGAGGTGATACAGCAGAACAGCAATGACGGCAATAGCTCGCAACCCATCAATGGGAGCGATGTAGAGATTAGCTTTTGCTGATCGGGTCACTTTCTTTTCTTAGCAGCGCTCTTCTTTACTGGCTTCTTTGCAACTTTCTTTACCGGTTTGCGAGCGGGGCTCTTCTTGGCGTGCGATGGAACTGGTACTTCTGGAATCTCTTCTTCAGCTTGGGATGACTTTGCAAACTCTGCTGCTCGCGCAAAAGTCTTTCCGCGAGGTCGATTATCAGAAGTTAGATTTCCATCAATATCGCCTTGCAATCCTGCTAAACGTTCAAAAGCTCCTTGAAGACGTGCACGTGACTGCGAGATAGCAGACTCGGCTTGTGCCAGCGATTGAGTTTGAATTCGGTAGAGGCGTTCAGATTCGGATATTGCTGAAGTCAGCCAACCACGGTAATCGGCAATTTCACTGGTAGCCGCAGAAATAATTCGTTCCGCTTCTTGTTTTGCACTAGAGAGAAGCGCACCTGCTTCGCGCTTCTTGGAAGTCACAAGCGTTTCAACTGCTCGCTCTGCTTCATTGCGAAGTTCGGCAGCTTCAGTCTCGGCAGCTTCGAGGTATTTGCGTCCTCGGCTTTCTGCCCCAGCGAGAACTGCTTTTGCCTTTGCTTCTGCAGCTTCTAGTGTGGCTTTTGCGCGAGAAGTACTCTCGGCGAGCGCGCGATCGGCTTGAAGGGCAGCACGAGATTCGCGTTGTTGAGCGCTCTTAATAATTGTCATTGCAGTTTCGGTGGAGAGAATTTCAAACTCTTCTTTAGTCAGACTGGTGATATCGCGACGTGACCGAAGATCTGCGAGTTGAGATTCGAGTTGGCGAATTCGATCGAGTGCGTTCTCACTTGGAGCTGCCGTGGATTGCTCTCCTTCAAAACCTACCCAAGAGAGAAAATTCTTCTTAGCCATATCTTTTGCTCCTCGAAAATATCTGCCATTTGAAAGTGGCGCCTTCGGCACCACAGGTCGGCAATTCTATGGGAGGAAGGTGAGCGCGGAAAGTCATCAGGTGTGGGGGCCGAGGGTGAGCCTGCATCTCACTAATATTGGCGCATGAGCCAGCGCGAAGTGACC
The DNA here is from genome assembly GCA_009698045.1 of Actinomycetota bacterium. Lineage (GTDB taxonomy): Bacteria > Actinomycetota > Actinomycetes > Nanopelagicales > Nanopelagicaceae > AAA044-D11. The sequence goes on from WLRE01000005.1 coordinate 13,606, forward strand.
TCTGACCATGCCCAAGCGATGCAATGGGCGCAGGAGCTTCTTGGCACCCCCAATGTCTTTATCCCTTGGTTTCCAGAAGATAAATTTGTGTCCGCTGTTCGTACGCCAGGTGCTCTCTCTTGCACCCGTGAAGATAAGGGCATCTTTGGTTTTGGTTTTGGGTCCAATCCGGAAATCAATCCGGCATGGACACATTTCTCACTGCCCAACGCGCTACCTCGAGAGTTTACCGAGGGCTTTACCCTGCAGGGTCAGTGGTCGGGTTACAGCATCGCTACAGAACTGTGTGCAAATGAAGAACTAGTTGAAGAACTGACCGACACAACAGGGATCGCAGATCTGCTCAAAGTGCATGCGCCTGATTCATCTACATATCCCGGAAACCCCGAAGTAATTTTCTGGGCCGGAATCCACCAGCAAGAGGAGCTAGTCGCTGTCGCAACCGTTGTTCGGTGGGAATCTGGCGCAAAGATGGTCTCCTCGGTTGCCGTGAGAAGTGAGTTCCGTGGGCAAGGCTTAGCTAAGAAGTTAATGAAAGGAGTCGTAAAGATGGCGCATGAGCGCGGAATTGATCGCCTGAATTTAGCTGTCTTTACCCAGAACTTATCTGCCCGCGCAGTCTATGAAAGCGTTGGTTTTACCAGCATGGGAGATTATCTCTACTTCGAACGCTAGCCCAGAAGCGGAAACTTTCTCGGTGAGACGTGCTCAGATTCGCCAATTGCTGGTGTTGTAACCAAAAGAGTTCTACGATAAATCATGATTTTGAAGCGAGAATTTCTTATTGCCTTGGCATTAACATCTTTAGCTAGCCTCTCCTTTACTTCTCCTGCAACTGCAGCAAATCTCGATGATGGATATCCGCAAGACTCCGCGGCACCTGGTCGCACATGCCCGGCCGCAACTGAGGGTTTCAAAACTGTTAGTGAATACAGCGGAAAGACTTTAATCTGCACATTGATTAACGGTGAGAAGAAATGGTGGATTGAGGGCGATGCAATACCTGCGCCAGCACCCACACCAGCTTCACAATCTTCACAAACAAATGCGCCAGGATCAAACGCAACTCCCGAGATTCAGTACACACCGAAATACAAGCTGCCAGCAAAAGCGCTAGCGACAATGAAAGTCTTTGAAAATATCGTTTACGCATCAGAATCACCCAGCCAACGGTTAGATATTTATATGCCTAAGGGCGTCAGTAATCCACCGCTTATCGTGTGGACTCACGGTGGGGGATTCGTCTTTGGCGATGAAGATTTTATGAAGTATGACGAAAGCGCCAAAATGCTAGAAGTTTTCATCAAGAATGGAATCGCTGTTGCCTCGGTCAATTATCGATTAGCGCAGGAGGCACTGTTTCCGGCTGCAGCTAGAGATACCAAGAGCGCGATTCGATACCTGCGCGCCAATGCCAGCAAGTACGGATACAACCCTTCGAAGTTTGCAACCGGTGGAGATTCTGCAGGCTCATATCTTGCGTTAATGGCAGGTATTACGGGGAATCAAAGCTCGCTATTTGATTCACCCACCGATCCGAATCTAAAGACATCTGCGGCGGTTTCAATGGTCATAGATCTCTTTGGCAATGTGGATTTCTTCGAGATGACGGCCAATAATGCTAAGTACCCGTGCGATCAGAGTAAGAATCCATTTCCGGTCGCCGCGGGCAATATACATCCGTGGTTTGGGGATACGACCGATCCTGAAGTACAAGCGAACATGAAAGCGGGCGGGCTTTATCCCTATCTCAAGAAGTTAAAGCCACTTCCTGCCTTCTTTATTTTCCATGGCAGTGATGATTGTTCGGTTAGCCCACAAGATTCTAAGAATCTTGATAAAGCGGTAAAGGCCCTCAAAGGCAAGAGCACGCTGACAATCGCCCAAGGAGCAATTCATGGCGGTGCTGGTGTGTGGAACGCAGTGATGAAGGCGATACCTACTATGAAGAAAGCACTAGTAGGTAGCAAGTAAGTTTTATCTGAGTGCGGAAGGTGGGACTTGAACCCACACGCCGTAAAGCACAGGTTCCTAAGACCTGCGTGTCTGCCATTTCACCACTCCCGCTGGAGATAAGAGAAGGCTAAAGTAAGAGTCAGATATCCACAAATTAGGAGCTATGAATGTCATTAGAACCAAAGCCATCAGACAAATTCACCTTCGGACTCTGGACCGTCGGCTGGCAAGCACGCGATCCATTCGGTGATGCAACCCGTGACGCGCTCGACCCAGTTCGTACCGTCAATGAGCTCGCATCTCGCGGAGCATATGGAGTGACATTTCACGATGATGACTTAATTCCATTTGGTTCTAACGATGCTGATCGCCAAGCCCACATCACTCGCTTCAAGAAGGCGCTCGCCGACACCGGAATGAAGGTGCCTATGGCAACCACAAACCTCTTTACCCATCCAGTCTTTAAAGATGGTGCTTTCACATCTAACGATCGCGATATTCGTCGCTATTCGATTGCCAAAGTAATGCGCAATATCGAACTTGCCGTTGATCTTGGCGCAGAAACTTATGTCTGTTGGGGCGGTCGCGAGGGTGCGGAATCAGATGGCGCTAAAGATGCCTACGTTGCACTCGAGCGCATGCGCGATGCCTTTAACGTGCTCAGCCAGTTCGTGATTGATAAGGGCTACAAGATTAAGTTCGCACTCGAGCCAAAGCCGAACGAACCCCGCGGCGATATCTTCTTGCCAACAATTGGTCACGCAATAGCTTTCATTAACTCTCTCGATCATCCAGAACTAGTGGGAGTTAATCCAGAGGTCGGTCATGAACAGATGGCAGGGCTCAACTTCGTTCACGGAATAGCGCAAGCTTTGTTCCATAAGAAGCTATTCCATATTGATCTCAACGGTCAGCACGGCCCTAAATACGATCAAGATCTTGTCTTTGGTCACGGAGATCTCAAGAGTGCATTCTTCCTCGTTGATCTACTCGAGACCTACAAGTACGACGGTCCTAAGCACTTCGACTACAAGCCAGTACGCACTGAGGATGACAAAGGTGTCTGGGTCTCTGCAAGTGCAAATATGCGCACCTATAAGTTATTGCAGGAGCGGGCACTTGCCTTCCGTGCAGATCCTCGCGTGCAAGCAGCGATGAAAGAATCTCGCATCGATCAACTAGCGATTCCTACTCTCGCAAAGGGCGAGACCTGGAAGGACATTGCTGATCCATCCTTCGATGTGGAAGCAGCAGGAGAGCGAGGCATGGGTTACGAACTCATCGATCAACTCGCTATCGAGCACTTGATGGGCGTTAAAGCCTAATTAACTCCAATAAAAAACCCGACCAGATAGTTGGTCGGGTTTTTTTAAGGTACAGAACTACGAAGCTGATGTGCTCTTGCGTGAGACGGCATCAACACCAGCAGAGACGAGCAGAACTGCGCCGGTGACGAGGAACTGAATTCCTGCGCCATAACCGAGCAATCCCATTCCATTGTCGATCACTGCAACGACGAGGCCGCCAAGAATTGCATCGCGCATCTTGCCCTTGCCACCGAAGAGGGAAGTTCCACCGATAACGGCAGCGCCCACTGCATACAAGAGTGTGGAGTTTCCACCGGTTGTGGGGGAGATGGAGTTAGAGCGTGAGGCAAAGAGCAGGCCGGCAATTGCAGATAATCCGGAACAGATAATGAATGCAGATGTTCTAATCTGTTTTACATTGATACCGGAACGACGGGCAGCCTCAGCGTTACCGCCGACTGCATAGAGATAACGACCAAAAGTTGTACGAGTCAGCACGAAAGTTCCGACAATGAGAATTCCGAGAATTACGGGAACAACAATCGGAATACCCTTCTGACTGTTATCTGGTGGATTACCGCGCTCACCATTGAGTAAATAAGTGGCAGCAAAACTGATTCCGGCGATGAGTAGCACTTTGAGAACCCAGAGAATAGTGAGCTCGCCTTTGAGACCAAGTTTGCGGCGAGCAAGAATCCGACGGAAACCTAGAAGTGTGTAGAGACCAACGCAGACGCCCCAGAATCCCCAACTTGCAGTGACGGAGAGATTGCTGTTTTCAACGGCGAGAACTGCCGGATCTGAGATGCCGATGGTGCCACCTTCACCCGCAATGAGCAGAAGAATTCCTTGGAAGGCTAAGAAACATGCCAGGGTTACAACGAATGAAGGAATACCTAACCTAGCTACAACAGTTCCAATGAGTGTTCCGAGTAGAACTCCAACAAAGATACTTGCAAGCAGCGCCCAATACCAAGGCACACCATGATTGGAGACGAGCACGACGAGAACAGCACCGCATACACCAGATGCATATCCGGCAGATAGATCAATTTCTCCGAGCAAGAGAACGAAGATAAGACCCATCGCAATAACCATTACTGGAGCAGCTTGGGTGAGCAGATTTGCAAAGTTTCCACGGGTAAAGAAATACTCAGAAGAGAACTTAAAGATGATGACAAGTGCGATCAGACCTAGTGTTGCAGGTAGAGCACCAATATTTCCGGCCTTTAATGAGTTGCGATAATCGTGAATAATCTCCTTGAGATTCGGAGTGTGGTGAGTTACCTCTGTTGTGCTCATTCGCGAACTCCTGTGAACTCTGTGGCCTTGCCAGTTGTAATCAATTCAATGACCTGATTCGTTGTTACTTCCTTCTTTTTGACTTGCGCCGCCATGGTGCCCAAGTAGAGGGCTGCGATGTTATCTGCAACTTCAAAGACGTCAACCAGGTTGTGGCTAATGAGAATTACTGCCAGCCCGTTATCTGCTAGGCGGCGTACAAGATTGAGAACTTGTTCAGTCTGTGCAACGCCGAGGGCGGCAGTTGGCTCATCCAAGATAACAACTTTGCTATTCCAGAGCACTGCGCGAGCGATAGCGACAGTCTGGCGTTGTCCGCCGGAGAGAGATGCGACTAGCTGGCGAATCGATTTAACGGTACGAACACTCAATCCATCAAGTGTCTTGCGAGCGAGTGACTCCATATTTGTTTCATTAAGGGTGATTCCGCTTTTAACTTCACGGCCTAAGAACATATTTTGAACGATATCTAGATTGTCGCAGAGTGCGAGATCTTGGTAAACAACTTCAATACCGAGAGCTGTTGCATCACGAGGGCCTGTGACTGAGACCTTTTTTCCTTCGAAGAAAACTTCGCCTGACTCTGGCGTGTAGATACCTGCGATGCACTTAATAAGAGTGGATTTACCGGCTCCGTTATCTCCGACCAAAGCAGTGACCTGGCCAGCATATGCATCGAGATTGACGCCTTTAAGGACATCTACCGGACCGAAAGATTTATTGATTCCTCGTAAAGAGAGGATTGGTTCGCTCACATGAACTCCTGTCGGAAGGGCTTTCTAGCGTTGATTCTATATATATACGACTCGAAATAGAACTGGTCCGAAAGGTAAACCCTCCGGACCAGTACTACTAGCAATGCGGTATTAGATACCTGCAGCCTTGCAAACAGCCTCTGTCGCAGCTGCGCAAACATCTGCGCGAGTTACGAACTTGTCAGCAATTACAGCCTTAACGCCTGCAGCGTCAGTTACTGAAATTGGTGTCAAGAGGATTGAAGGAACTGAACGTCCCTTAACTGTTGAGTCAGCTGTTACGCCGTTAGTTGCTGCCTTGGTGCCCTTGATCAATGCGATAGCAAGATCAGATGCGCCCTTAGCTTCTAGAGCAACCTTCTTGTAAACAGTGTTTGAAAGGTCCTTGGTCAAGATTGCTGCAAGACCAGCTGGTGATGCATCTTGTCCTGATACGCAAACCTTGCCATTGAGACCGTTCTTCTTAAGAACTGCTGCTGCTGCAAGGCCGAGACCTTCGTTAGCAGATACAACTGCATCAAGCTTCTTGCCAGCCTTGGTGAGTTGTTGTTCGAAGATTGTTCCACCCTTGACGTTATCCCAGTCTGGGACAGACTTGTCATCAACGAGTGTGTATGTGCCAGCCTTGATCAATGGACGGATGACTGAGTCATATCCTTGCTTGAACAAAGTAGCGTTGTTATCTGTTGGAGAACCGTTGAGGTAAACGATGCGTGGCTTAGCAACGCCCTTTGCCTTGAGGCAATCAACAATGCCCTGACCTTGTAGCTTGCCAACACCGACGTTATCGAATGAAACGTAGTATGAAGCAGAACCACCAAGTGTTAGACGATCGTAATCGATTGTTGCAATTCCAGCCTTCTTTGCAGAAGCTTGAACAGCAGCTGATGAAGGAGAATCAAGGTTTACAAGAATAAGAACCTTAACCTTCTTTGTGATCATGCCCTGTGCAATTGTCTGCCACTTAGCCTTATCGCCAAGTGCGTTCTGGATATCAGCTGTTACGCCAGCCTTCTTGAATGCTGCTGCGAGAAGTGGGCGATCGAATGATTCCCAACGAGCAGATGAAGCTGAGTCAGGAAGGACTACGCCAACCTGAGGTGCTGCTGCAGCGTTTGCAGAAACTGAAACAAAACCAGTAACAACTAGTGATGCTGCAGCAACTGCGGCCGCGATGCGACGATTCTTCATATATGAATTACCTTTCGGAAAAGCTCAAACGAGGCCAAACCATCTTTGGCCGCGATCGTATGAGCGTGGGGTAAAGGTAGTACTGGGCGGTAATAATGACCATTTCCGAAATCACACAATTCGGACATTTAACTTAACAGTTTGATAACGCTTGAACTAGTACCTTTCTGTCATGAGCGAAGCGACAATTCAAGAGGCTGTCGCGCTCGCCATCCTCGAAGTCCTCAGCGCAGCCCAGCTTGGCTGCGAGCTCCCGCCCACCTTGATTCTCGATCGCCCCAAGAATCGCGATCATGGTGACTATGCCTCTTCTATTGCCCTCGCCTTAGCTAAGCCCGCCGGAAAGAATCCTCGCGATATCGCGCTGATCATTCAAGCAGGGTTAGCCGGACATAAAGATATTGAGAGCGTTGATATCGCTGGTCCAGGATTTATCAACATCACGGTCGCAAAATCCAGCCAAGGCGCTGTGATTGTTCAAGCACTGACGCAAGGCGAGAAGTATGGTCACGGAAAAGTATTAGTTGGCATCGCTATCAACCTTGAATTTATCTCGGCAAATCCAACCGGACCTCTGCATTTAGGACATACCCGCTGGGCCGCAGTCGGCGATGCGCTTGGTCGCGTACTTTCTGCCGCTGGCGCTCGCGTAGAACGTGAGTTCTATATCAATGATCGCGGTGTTCAGATGGATAAATTTGGTGCATCGCTGCGCGCTGCTGCACTTGGAGAATCGATTCCTGAAGATGGTTATCACGGTGAATACATCCTCGATTTAGCGAAAGCAATCGTTGCAAAAAACCCGGCCGTGAAAAGTCTTAATGAGAACGAAGGCATCGCTGCCTTTCGCGATTTAGGTTATGCCTTACAGCTTAAGCAACAACAAGATGTACTCGATGCATTCGGTACTCACTTTGATATCTGGTTCTCTGAGAAATCACTCTACGAAAATGATTTCTTTAAGCACACGCAAGCAAAGCTTTTAGAGAATGGCCATGTCTTTATTCACGAAGGTGCGACCTGGCTTCGTACTACCGATTTCGGTGATGATAAAGATCGCGTAATGATTAAGAGCGATGGCTCCTTTGCCTACTTTGCATCTGATTCAGCGTATTACATCTCTAAGCGCGAACGTGGCTTTGATATCTGTATCTATATGCTCGGCGCAGATCACCACGGTTATGTCGGCCGCTTAAAAGCTCTTGCTGCTTGTGCTGGCGATAATCCTGATTACAACGTAGAGATTCTGATCGGTCAGCTCGTAAAGATTATGGAGAATGGCGAAGAAGTTAAACTCTCTAAGCGCGCTGGCACGATTATTACGCTAGAAGAGTTAGTTGAAAAAGTTGGCGTAGATGCTGCTCGCTATACCCTCATTCGTTATCCAGTTGATACTCCAATGGTGATGGATGTAGATCTCTTGCGCAGTCGCACTAACGAGAACCCGGTCTATTACGTGCAATATGCGCACGCTCGTATCTGTGGTGTTCTACGTAATGCAGCCGATTTAGGAGTCCACTCTGGACTCGAGCACATTCACCCAGAACTCTTGATCCACGAGCGCGAACGCGAACTCATCGGCGCACTCGGGCAATATCCTCGGGTCGTTGCCTCCGCCGCAGAACTGCGCGAGCCGCATCGCATCGCTCGCTACGTCGAAGAACTCGCTGGCGTTTATCACCGCTTCTACGCCGATTGCCGAGTTCTGCCGATGGGCGATGAAACTCCCTCCGAGCTCCACTCTGCTCGTGCTACTTTGTGCAAAGCAACTGCGCAGGTCATTTCAAATGGTCTCGGATTATTAGGCGTAAGCGCGCCAGAAAAGATGTGAGCGATGGAATTCTCACGCGAGATTTTCTCCACTCACTCTGCTTATACAAAGGGCGAACTCAGTATTGCTGGAATCACTGCCGCAACTCTCGCTGATGAATTTGGTACGCCCCTTTTTGTGATTGATGAGGATGATTTTCGTACTCGCGCACGTGCCTGGAAGTCATCGCTCGAGCGACATTTCGGCGCTCAAGCCGGAACCGTGTACTACGCCGGCAAGGCCTTTCTCTGCGTCGAAGTCGCCAAATGGATTAAAGAAGAAGGACTTGGCCTTGATGTCTGCACTGGCGGCGAGCTTGCAGTAGCACTTGCAGCTGGATTTCCACTCGAGCACATCGAAGTTCACGGCAACAATAAATCCGAAGATGAAATTGCAGATGCACTCGATCTCGACGTGGGCACGATTGTGATTGATTCGTTCCACGAAATCGAACGCGTTAATCGGATTGCAGGCCATGCCGGCGTTGTCGCCAAGGCTTACCTACGTCTAACTCCCGGCATTGAAGCGCATACTCATGAATTTATCGCGACCGCCCACGAAGATGTGAAATTCGGATTTTCAATTGCAAGTGGCGCTGCCTGGAAAGCTATCGAAGAAGTTGAAGCAGCTGCCAACATTCGCCTTGCCGGATTTCACTCGCATATTGGCTCACAAATTTTCTCGCCCGATGGTTTTGAAATTGCTGCAACACGCCTCATTGCCCTGCTCGCCAAATTCCGCGATCACTACAACCGCGAGTTACCTGAACTTGATTTAGGTGGGGGATATGGCATCGCTTATGTTCCTGGTGATACCACGATGGATCCAGATCAAATTCTTGCGGCCATCGCAACTGTCGTTAAGCACCAATGTAAAGAACATAAGTTGTCGATTCCAACAGTTTCAATCGAACCTGGTCGCGCTCTGATTGGTCCTACAACCACAACTTTGTACGAAGTCGGTACAACTAAAACTGTCACGCTAGAAAACGGCACTACCCGTCGCTACGTCTCAGTCGATGGTGGCATGAGCGACAACATTCGCCCTGCTCTCTATGATGCCGAATACACAGCACTTCTTGCCAACCGTCCATCTGCGGCCACTGAAGTTGATACTCGCATCGTTGGAAAACATTGCGAATCTGGCGACATCATTATTCGTGCCATTTATCTGCCTAACGATATTGATGCCGGAGATCTATTGGCGATTCCAGCTACTGGGGCTTATGGCCGCAGTATGGCCAGTAATTACAACCATATGACCCGTCCCGCAGTCGTTGCGGTTAAGGGTGGAATGGGTCGCACAATCCTGCGCCGCGAGACTGAAGTCGATTTATTAGCGCTGGATGTCATCGAAACACCGCGCAAACTCTCCTAGAAATAGTGGAGAATAGGGGGATGAACTCGCACCTTAAGACCCTCAAAGTGGGAATGATTGGTTGCGGCGTAGTGGGCTCAGAAGTTGCCCGTCTGCTTATCGAAAATTCTGAAGACTTAGCGGCTCGCTCTGGTGCAAAGCTGGAACTCGCAGCAATTGCAGTGCGCGACCTCTCTATTAAGCGTCCTGGTATCGATCCATCTCTCTTCACAACAGATGCTGCATCGATCGTGAACGATCCTTCAATCGACATCATTATTGAACTTGCTGGTGGAATTGAGCCCGCTCGCTCGCTCATCTTGCAAGCGTTCAAGAATAAGAAGTCCGTTGTCACCGCCAATAAAGCGTTGCTTGCTAAACATGGCGCTGAACTCTACGAAACTGCGGGCGCTAACGGTGAAGATATTTACTACGAAGCTGCAGTTGCTGGCGCGATTCCAATTATTCGCCCGCTTCGCTCATCACTCGTCGGAGATCACATTGAAAAGGTTATGGGCATCGTCAATGGCACAACGAATTACATTCTCACAAAGATGGATGAGTCTGGCGCATCCTTTGCCAGTGCACTCAAAGAGGCCCAAGATTTAGGTTATGCCGAAGCAGATCCCACTGCAGATGTTGAGGGCTTCGATGCGGCAGCTAAAGCTGCAATCTTGGCTGGCCTTGCATTCCATACTCGTGTCACTGATGCCGATGTCTCACGCGAAGGCATCACTGCCATTACCGATACTGATGTTGCGGTCGCAAAGTCACTCGGCTTAGTTATTAAATTATTAGCAATTGCCGAGCTCACTCCTGATGATGCAATTTCAGTACGCGTGCATCCCACACTTTTACCTCGCACACATCCACTCGCCTCTGTCCGCGAAGCGTTTAACGCCGTCTTCGTTGAAGCAGAAGCAGCTGGCTCACTCATGTTCTATGGTCGTGGCGCAGGTGGTGCACCTACAGCCTCTGCCGTACTCGGAGATGTTGTAGCAGTCGCACGTCACGTACTCAGCGGTGGGGTCGGTCCATCCGAATCTACATATGCTGATCGCGATATTGCATCTGTAGGAGATATCGAAACTCGCTATTTAATCCGCTTAGAGGTTGCAGATCGCCCTGGTGTACTAGCTGCAATCGCCAATACTTTCGCTAAGAACAACCTCTCTATTCAGACTGTTCGTCAGACTGGTCACGGTGATGGCGCTGAACTTATTGCGATGACCCACAAGGCAAAGGATTCTGCGCTAGCCGCAACTGTTGAAGATTTAGGAAAACTCGACATCGTCAAAGATGTTTCAAGTGTTATTCGCGTAGAAGGTTTTGACGTATGAGTCTGTTCAAGAAGAAGCAAGCACATCAATGGCGTGGAGTTATCGAGGAGTATCGCCACCGCCTGCCTGTTTCCGCTAAGACTCCAGTCATCACATTAGGCGAAGGTGGTACGCCCCTTGTCTATGCCTGCGTTCTTTCAGAGATGTTAGATAACGAAGTCTGGCTAAAAGTAGAGGGCGCTAACCCCACTGGTTCTTTCAAAGATCGCGGAATGACAATGGCGATGTCTAAGGCCGCCGAAGATGGTGCACGCGCGGTTATCTGCGCATCAACCGGCAATACCAGTGCGTCAGCTGCGGCTTATGCAACAAAGGCTGGAATGACACCCGTTGTTCTTGTGCCACAAGGCAAGATTGCAATGGGCAAGCTCGCTCAAGCAATTGCCCACGGCGCAACACTTCTTCAAGTTGATGGCAACTTTGATGATTGCCTTAATTTAGCGCGCGAACTTTCTGACAACTATCCGGTTGCGCTGGTTAACTCCGTCAATCCGTTTCGCATTGAAGGACAGAAGACTGCATCTTTTGAAGTTGTAGATTCGTTAGGTAATGCACCTGATCTACATGTTCTACCCGTTGGCAACGCTGGCAATATCACTGCCTACTGGAAGGGCTACCTCGAGTACTACAAGGATGGCCTTGCTAAGCAACTGCCACAGATGTGGGGATTCCAAGCTGCTGGTGCTGCCCCGATTGTTCTCGGTGAGATTGTTAAAAACCCTGAAACAATTGCAACCGCTATTCGTATCGGCAACCCTGCCTCATGGGCGCAAGCCATTGAAGCGCGTGATACATCTGGTGGCCTTATTGATTCTGTTACAGATGAAGAAATCTTGTCTGCTTATCGTTTTGTCGCATCAAAAGAGGGCGTCTTTGTTGAACCTTCATCTGCCGCTGGTATTGCCGGACTTATTAAGAAGCAGTCACAAGGTCTGTTGCCTAAGGGCAAGAAGATTGTTATCACTGTTACTGGCAACGGCTTAAAAGATGCTGCCACAATTTTGGAAGGCGCACCTGCGCCAATCGTTATTCCAGTTGATGCTGCCGCTGCAGCGCGAGCGATGGGTCTTGCATAATGTCCCGACTTACTTATAAAGCAACGCTTGCAAAAATTAGCGTCCCTGCAACTTCGGCAAACTTAGGCCCTGGCTTTGATTGTTTCGGATTGGCTCTAGATATTCGTGATATGTATGCAGCTCAAATTCTTGACGGTGCAGAATTCGATATTGAGATTTCAGGCGAAGGTGCAGATGAAGTTAAGAAAGATAAGAACAACTTAGTTATCAAAGCAATGATGGCCGGCTTTGAACACATGGGTGGCAAGCCCAAGGGTCTAGCACTTCGCCAACTCAATGCAATTCCACATGGTCGAGGCCTTGGCTCATCTGCTGCAGCAATCGTCGGTGGTCTTGCACTCTCTCGCGCACTAGTTCTAGGCGGGGAACAACTTCTTACTGATGAAGATATCGTTGCAATTGGTACAGAACTTGAAGGACATCCAGATAACGTTGCTGCTGCAGTTTATGGTGGTGCCACAATCTCGTGGACTGAAGATCGCCACGGTAAGCCATATGGCCAAGCAATTTCCCTCAAAGTAGATCCGCGCATTCACGCCATTGCATTTGTTCCCGAGAATCATCTTGCTACAGCTAAAGCGCGCAAATTATTGCCCGAAACTGTTCCCCATCATGACGCCGCAATAAATGCAGCGCGCGCAGCACTTCTCTCTCAAGCAATTTCACTTCGCCCGGACTTGCTACTTGCAGCCACTGAAGATCATCTGCATCAGCAATATCGCGCAGAGGCAATGCCAAAATCGATTGCACTAGTTAATAAGCTTCGCGCCGCTGGCGTTGCAGCCATGGTCTCAGGCGCTGGTCCCACAGTCCTTGTTCTCCATACAGCCTCAGATACAGAGGTGGATGAGATTATTAAGGCGGGGGCAGGCTCATTTACTGCCCATAAACTCGCTATTTCCCCTGCCGGAGTGGCTGTAACCCCCTAAATTTTGCAGAATATTTCAATTCTCTGCTAAGTTTCACCTGTCTGGAAGTCGAGTTAGATATCGAATTATTCATACAGACTAATCAACACTATAAATCCCGTTGATAATCCGTTAAAAATATTGCGTATGCAATTTAACTGAAAAGAATCCTAAAAATATGAGTAGTACCGAAGAGACAAAAGAAAATAGCGAACTAGCTGCCATGTTGTTGCCTGAGCTTAAGAAAGTTGCCGGCCAACTAGGAGTCGATGGCGCTTCATCTATGAAGAAGCCCGATCTCGTCAAAGCTATCGCTGATCTGCAAGCCGCTAACCGCGAAGCAGCAAAGGCTGAGCGTGAAGCTCGCCGTGCTGAACGCGATGCCCGCCGCAAGGCCGGACGCGATAAGAACAAGGGCAAGAATGAAGATTCAGGTTCATCTAATAACAGTGATGATGATGGCGAGAACCAAGGTTCTAATCCCAACGATGCATCCGATGCCGATGTGAATCGTCGCGAGTGGACCGGTGGCGGCAATAACCGCAACGACCGCGGCCGTGGCCGTGACCGCAATGATCGCAATGACCGAGGTCGCCATCGCGACCGCGGCAACCGCGACGAGCGCGAGATTCAAGTTTCTGAAGATGACGTACTTCTACCCGTGGGTGGATTGCTCGACATCCTCGAGAACTATGCATTTATTCGCACCGGGGGATACCTCGCAAGCAATAACGATGTTTACGTTTCGCTGCAACAAGTTCGTCGTCACGGACTTCGCAAGGGCGATGTTGTTACAGGCGTTGTTCGCCAACCTCGCGAAGGTGAGCGCAAAGAAAAATTCAATGCCCTTGTTCGTGTAGAGACTGTTAACGGTGGCGATGCTGAAGCTTCACGCGATCGCATCGAATTCGCAAAGCTAGTTCCGCTCTATCCACAAGAGCGCTTGCGCCTTGAGACCGAGCCAAACATTTTGACCACTCGCGTTATCGATTTGATTGCGCCTATCGGTAAGGGACAACGCGGACTAATTGTTTCGCCGCCAAAGGCCGGTAAGACCATGGTCTTGCAAGCAATTGCGAATGCAATCACCACTAACAACCCAGAAGTTCACTTAATGGTTGTACTCGTCGATGAGCGCCCAGAAGAAGTAACAGATATGCAGCGCTCGATTAAGGGTGAAGTTATTGCTTCGACCTTCGATCGCCCGGCAGATGATCACACCTCTGTTGCTGAACTCGCTATCGAGCGCGCAAAGCGTCTAGTAGAACTCGGCCACGATGTGGTGGTTCTGCTCGACTCTATTACTCGCCTTGGTCGCGCATACAATATTGCTGCTCCAGCATCAGGACGTATCTTGTCCGGTGGCGTGGACTCAGCTGCGTTATATCCACCAAAGAAGTTCTTTGGTGCTGCACGTAACGTTGAAAATGGTGGATCACTCACAATTCTTGCCACCGCACTTATTGATACCGGCTCCAAGATGGATGAAGTTATCTTCGAAGAGTTCAAGGGCACCGGTAACATGGAATTGATCTTGAACCGTAAGTTTGCCGATAAGCGCATCTTCCCTGCAGTTGATGTTGTTGCATCCGGTACTCGTAAGGAAGAAATCCTTATGGGAACGGAAGAACTCAATATTGTTTGGCGCTTGCGTCGGGTATTGCACGCACTCGAACCACAACAAGCACTTGAACTTCTGCTCGAGAAGATGAAGGGCACCAAGTCCAACGTCGAATTCTTGATTCAGATCCAGAAGACCACCGTCTCTGAAGCCAGCAATCAGAACGCTCCTGGCTCCTCAGTAAACGGCAACTAGCCCCCGATTTTCACATCCGTAGCCCTCGGGCTACGATTAGCACCGCTGGTTCACGGGGACAATCCCGACCCAGCCTGACAACAGGAGAAACCATGAAGGCAGAGATTCACCCAGAATATTTAGAGACCACAGTGACTTGTGGATGCGGCGAAGTTTTCACCACTCGTAGCACCAAGGCTTCTGGTTCTATCTACGTAGAAGTTTGTTCCGTATGCCACCCGTTCTACACCGGCAAGCAACGTATCCTCGATACTGGCGGCCGTGTTGCTAAGTTCGAAGAGCGCTTCGGTAAGACAAACTCCGCTCCAACCGCTAACTAGCTTTTTTACAGAGACCGTTTCGCACCTCCCCGTGAGGTGCGGCGGTCTTTTTTATTTCCCATAGAACTAATAAGTATCGAGAGGAGAAGCAATGGCTAAAGAGAAATTTGGAAATGTACCTGACCTACTTGCAGAGTATTCCGAACTTGAAGCTGCTATGGCCGATCCCTCTATTCACGCCGACCAAGGCAAAGCTCGCCAACTCGGCAAGCGTTATGCCCAATTAGGTCCCGTTGTTGCAGGCTTTCGCGCCTACACATCTGCTGAAGAAGATTTAGCTGCTGGCCGCGAGATGGCTGCCGAAGATGAAGCATTTGCATCAGAAATTCCGGGTCTGGAAGCAGCCCTCGCTGCTGCTGAAGAGAAGTTAGAAGAGTTGTTATTGCCGCGCGATCCTAACGATGATCGCGATCTCATTATGGAAATTAAAGCTGGCGCCGGAGGCGATGAATCCGCACTCTTTGCCGGCGACTTGTTGCGCATGTACCAACGTTATGCTGAAAAGCGCGGCTGGAAGACCGAAATTATCGATGTCACTGAATCCGAACTCGGTGGCTATAAAGATTTAACAATGGCAATTAAGGCAAAGGGCGTTCCAG
>WLRE01000050.1 GCA_009698045.1 Actinomycetota bacterium
CCAGATTCACCAACAAGACCTACGATTTCACCGGGATAGATTTTCAAGTCTAGGTTTTTGACTGCCGTAAATGCAGGAACTCGTCCGCGCTTTGGATATTCGATGGTGACATCTTCGAGGTTGAGAACTGGCGCAGGCTTTGCACTTTCAGAGTACGAAAGGGTGCGCTTAGGGCTGGTGCCAAGAACTGGAACCGAGGCCAGGAGCTCCTTGGTATATGGGTGCGCCGGGCGATTGAAGATTTGGTCGGCGGTACCGTGCTCGACGGTGTGGCCATCTTTCATCACCAAAATCTCATCAGCCATATCGGCAACAACGCCCATATCGTGAGTGATGAGCAGAATTGCTGAATTCAATTTGGTGCGTAGGTTGCGCATCAGATCCAAAATTTCGGCTTGCACGGTTACATCCAGCGCTGTTGTTGGCTCATCGGCGACCAAGATCGCAGGATCGCAAGCAAGTGCTTGAGCAATCATTGCGCGCTGGCGCTGACCACCGGAAAGTTGGTGCGGATATTTATCGATGGATGTTTCTGGGCTTGGGATTTCCACCAAAGTAATGAGCTCGATAGCGCGGGCGCGAGCTTCTTTCGGACCCATGTCGAAGTGGGTACGCAGAGTCTCGATGATCTGGAATCCAATGGTGTAGACCGGGTTAAGAGCAGTCATTGGCTCCTGGAAAATGTAAGCAACTTCCTTGCCACGGAATTTTTGAAGTTGGGTTGAGGCAGCGCCAACCATCTCTTGATCTTTTACTTTCACACTTCCGAAAGTTCGTGCATTTGATGCAAGCAGACTCATGAGGCCAAGGGCAGTAGTGGATTTGCCAGAGCCTGACTCACCAACAATCGCAAGCGTGCGACCCGCTTCAATTTCAAAATTCATATCAATGGCAGCGGGATACCAGGTTCCATCCACCCAGAATTCAATGGTGTAGTTAGTGGCTTTAAGAACAGGGTTAGACATTATGCGACCTGCCTATCTGTGGCGCGGTATACGTGTGAGAAGATTGAACTATGGCTCTGCGTGAAACCTTTAGACCAAAGAGCGGTCTGATTATGAGCGCCTGCGTCTTGATTCTCTCGCTGCTCTTTATCTGGTCGGCCTTTTTGACCACTGGCACGATTGAGTTGGCGACAACAATCTGTTGGGCAATAGCAGTCAATGCCGCTGCCTATCTCATTCTGGTTCGACCCAAAGTCGTCTTCACCGATGAGGCAATCATCTTGGTAAACCCGATCCAAGAAATCACTATTGGCTGGGGCGATATCACTGGCGTGGATGCCAAATGGTGCATGACCGTTGATACTAAAGTCGGTCGATTCAACGCCTGGGCTGCGCCCACCTCGAGCAGCCAGCGCTCCAAAAAGATTCACGTCGATGAACTCAAGTCCATGGCAGCTAGCGGCCAAGGAAGCATCGCTGCGGCGCACTCCCCCAGAAGCGATAGCGGTATAGCGCTTCACATGACTCTTATTCGATTGAACAATTTCACGGGTACCAGCGCGCAATTTGTAATCAGAAGAAATTTCATTGGCGTAACGATTCTCAGCATCGCTCTTATTTTGGCCGCAGGATTGAGTGCCATTAGTTTTTAGCATCGCTATACCTGCCTATCTGCAGCGACTTTACGTTCGGCAGCTTTCTCTTTGCGGGAGATTCGACGACGCTGGCGAGGATCGAAGGCATCTCGTAGTCCATCACCGATGAAGTTGACGCTCAGAGCAATCAGGATGATGAAGATGCCTGGATACCAGAAGAGCCACGGGCGAGTAGTAAATGAATCTTGGTATTGACTAATCAAGAGCCCCAAGGAGACGTCGGGCGCTACAACACCAAAGCCCAAATAGGAGAGGGCGGTTTCTAACAGAATCGCACCAGACATTATCAAAGTAACAGAGACGATAATCACGCCAACTGCATTGGGCAGAATATGTTTAAAGATAATTCGACGATTGCTTGCACCCGCTACTTTTGCTGCATCCACAAACTCACGTTCGCGAAGTGAGAGGAACTCACCGCGAACAAGTCGAGAGAGCCCAGTCCAAGCAAAGAGGCCAAGGTAGAGCGCCAGGAAAGGAACGCCGAGGTTGCCAAAGTGGTAACCAATAACGGAACCGATAATGATGGAAGGAATAGTGATGATGAAGTCGGTAAAGCGCATCAGGACTGAATCCACCCACCCACGGTAGAAACCAGAGATGGCACCGACGGTTGTACCAATTGCTCCGCCCACAATTCCAATAATGAACATCACCAAAATTGAGCGTTGAGCCCCACGCATAACCAGTGCGAAATAATCGCGGCCGATATCGTCTTGCCCGAAGGGATGATCGCCGAGTCCAAAAGCGCCGAATGGATTGATACTCAGTGTGGGGCAACCACCAAGGCCAGGAGGACATCCATCTGTGCGAATATCTGGTTGGTCGATGATGCTGTATTTCCACCAACCGGGATATTTAATAAATCCGAGCGTTAAATCAAGGGCAGAGAAAACAAAGAGCATGGTGGTACCCAAAACGATAAGCGAGATGATTGCGCCACGGTGACGAAGGAATCGTCTGCGCACAATCTGACCCTGTGAGAGGCCTTCTACTTCACGATTAGCAATATCGCCACTAATTACTTCGGTGGACTTATTCCGACGGAAGATTCTCATGATTTACCTACTACTCGAATACGTGGATCAAGGGCTGAGTACAAGAGATCAGCCGCCAAGTTTGCTAGTACGGCAAGAGTAGAAGTAACGAAGAAGACGCCCATTAAGAGGTTGAGGTCAAAATCTGAGATCGCCTTATTAAATAAAGTTCCCATTCCACGCCAACCAAAGACTCGTTCGGTGATGATTGCCCCGCCGATGATTGCAGCAAAATCTACGACAATGATGGTTGTTAGTGGGATGAGAGTGTTTCTAAATGCATGTCGCATGATGACAGTGCGTTCGGTCAATCCTTTTGCGCGAGCTGTGCGAATGTAATCCTGGTTCATAACTTCTAACAGTGTTCCGCGAGAATAACGAACATAGCCAGCAAAAGAGATGAGAGCTAGGGCGATAGTCGGCAAGAACAAGTGGAGCAAGGTATCAAGGAAGGTAAACCAGAAATTTCCTGGTGGCAGAAGTGAATTCGATTCAGAGATGGTAGGAACCGGGCGACCATTAATTGCGTCCGTCTCGATATATGGCTTGAACGTCTGCATCAATTTATCGATGATGGTCAGAATTCCAATTACAACGCCAGTCAATATTGCTGTGCGCGTCACTGGTCCGCGATCAATCTTTGCCCAATAACGTGAAACACCAACACCGATAAGCGCCGTGAGTAAAGCAAGTCCCACGATAGTGAGGACTCCCCCGGCGTGGTTAAAGATGTATTGGTTGGGGTAATAGAGAAGCAAGCCAATTACCGCCATGGATTGGGCGCTACGTAGAGCGGGCTTATTTCCTAGGCCAGTCGAAAGGAATGTGATGCCGTAGGCAGCACCGACAGAAAGACCCAACAGGACGATGGGACCAATTCCAGGATTAGCAAACCATTTCGTCACGGACAAGAGCGTGAGAAGTAGAGCGGATGCGCCGCCAGCAATGCCAAATATTTTCCATACTCGTGCACGATCGCCACTGATAAGAGATGCCCAGAAAATTCCACTTACCAGCGAGAGAGCAATAATCCAGCCAGGTTGGATGGTGACTTGATCGAGGAAATCGTTGAAGCTAATTGCAAGGTACTGCTTGAGAAGTACAGCAACCCAAAAGATTGGGAGTGAATACATAAGAAATGCGACAAATGTCATTCCGTAATCAAAGCGACTGTATTGGCGCAACGCAGAAACTATTCCAAAAGCAAGACCCAGAATGATGGCGATGATTGTGGCAAGAAGGATTAGCCGAATGGTGGTGGGAATAGCGGCTGCCAGATCAATCGATACCGGGTGCCCGTCGCGGGTTTTGCCAAAATCAAATCCCGAAAAAATTCGCTTAAGCCAGAGAAAATATCGCGCAGGTGGCGGCACATCCAGATTGAGTGTGCGAGTAAGGGAGAGAAGTTGGGCTTTGACTTTGGGATCGGTGCTTCCACGAAGCCCTTCGGTGGGATCACCGGAAATAGCGGCCAAGTTATAAAGAATGAAACTGGAGCCAAAAAGGATTACTAGGAGCGCGGTCAGGCGTCGTCCTAAATAGGCAATCACGTCAAACTCCTTTTAAATATTCTGCGCTCTTTGAGGGAAAGAACTCGCCTAGATTAGCGGAAATTCTTCATTAAATGACAATGGCGCCGGGGAATCCCGACGCCATCGCCGACTTTCTGTTTGCGGTTCTAAGGAGTTAAATCCTTAGAAGCTCCACTCCCAGAAGTTCCAGAACAAGGAAGGAGATACCTTTCCTGGCTTAATACCCTTGAGTTCAGAGTTATAAGCAGTTACTTGAGGATTTTGGAAAATTCCCAAGAAGAAGGCATCAGAGTTGATCTGGCGCTCTGCAACAATCTGAAGACGATTGATTGTTGACTGTGGAAGTGTCTTCGCTTGAAGTTGCTTACATGCATCTTCAACCTTTGCATTGACGTAACCGGTGTAGTTAGCACCGCCGCCATCTTGGAAGGTTCCGCATGCTTGTGCATCTTGTGGTGTTGCAGTCTGGTTGAAGATGAAGAAGTGAGCATCGTAGTCAGATGAATCCAAGACTCCGCCCCAACCCTTCTTTGCAGGTGCTGTAACAGCAAATCCGGCAAGCTTCTCAGCTGCGATTACAAGAGCTGCTTCAGCTTCACGACGAGCGTTTCCTGGTGAGCCCCAAAGAAGGTTGACCTTGATTGGTGTTGCACCCTTAACGCCTGCAGTTGGGTAGTACTGACGAACAATCTTGAGCGCTTTTGCAGTGCGCTCTGCTTGTGTTCCTTCAGCATAGTAAGAAGATCCGTTAGCTGCTGCTACGGCATCGTAAGCAGGTGTTCCAGGAAGTGTCCAAGTTGAACCAAGAACAACCGCATTTGGGTTGATTGGCTTCATGATCTTGTTCACGATTTCTTCACGTGGATAGGCGAGCAAGAATGCGCGACGCAAATCCTTACCCTTCTGGCCTGAAGAAGCTGCGAATGGACCATCGTACTTCTTGCCATCTTGTGCAGCCACACGAAGCTCGATGTGCTCGTACTCAAGTGCAGCATCAAAGATTACTGATGCGCTCTTGATTGCCTTGAGCTGTGCAACAGTGTCAGCTGTTGGCTGACCTTGGTAGACGTCAATGTCCTTATTAGCAAGTGCTTGTGCAGATGGTGAACCATCAGCAATACCTTGCTTGATTACCATTGTGGTGATTGGGCCAGCAGCTGGTCCGGAGTTGTACTTAGGGTTGGTAACCATCTTGATCTGGTTAGCATCGACAGATTCAACCTTATAGATACCGTTGTTGACCAAGAGAAGTGGGTTTGTTGACGCATCAACAGTGGTTACGTTGTAACCCTCGTTGTAAACATCGCCCATCTTCTTTAGTGCAGCTGTGTTGTATGAAGTGACATCGTCATAGAACTTCTCTTTTGCAGCAGCATTTTCGGAAGCTGATCCGAGCGCCTTCTTGCCAGCGGCAAGGAGCTCAAGAGCGTGTACTGGGAATGGCGCGTTAACACCATTCAAGATGTAGTCAGGAATCTGGCTGTCGTATGTAATGGTGAGTGTGCGACGGTCATCAGAGATCTTTGGGATACCAACAACGTGCTTGTCATACACACCGGTGTATGCGCCTGAATCGAATGCAGGAACTGCATCGCCTGTTGGATCTGGAAGTCCAGCCTTCTTTGCATATGCAGAAGAGGCAAGAACGTGACCAAGCAGGAAGTCGATTGCGTTGATTGGTGTTCCATCAGACCAGACTGGGCCGGACTTAATGGCGTAAGTAACCTGGAAATCCTTCGCAGTGTTCTTAGTGATCTTGATTGAACCAAGAACTGTGTTTGGAACAATCTGGAGCTTGTCGTTGTAGTGGTACAAGCCCATACCGGTGAGGTATGAAACGTCGCCATTAATAACGATGTTTGTAGCTGGGGTACCAGAGTTCAATGATGTGAAAGTGTTACTTTCAACAACAATTGCTGTGGTACGTGTTGCGGCATTTGCTGGAAGTGCAACTGCAACAGTCACTGCGAGAGCAGCAGCTGAAGCAAGGGCAACTACAGAACGCGCGTTTAGACGTGCCTTCATAGATCTCCTTATTTTGAGGGTAGACCGGTGATTCAAGGCGGACCTAGCTAGTGCCTGCCTCTTACTCGCCAGTAGTGGGGGCGATTCTGCCCTACTTGCCCAAATGCCTCAACCCTCTGAGAGCGAGGTATCCCTAATTAAGTGTGGCTTTTTGCCGATTCCAGTCGCTCGCTGGTGAATCGCCCACGAGTAGCAAGAAATACACCCAGCCCAATCACCCCGGCCACTACGAAGGGCAGGCGGAGCGAATATTCGCGGGAGATGTAGTGGGCACTGATAGTTGTGATCACGCCGCCAGCAAGTGAACCCAATGGCATAGAACCCCAGCCAAAGAATCGATAGCCACTATTTACACGGCCCAGAAGCTGAGAAGGGATGATGGTCTGACGGAAAGAGACGGTCACGATATTCCAGATAACTGCGGTGAACATTTCGAGAAAAACCAAGATATAAAAGATGTACCAACGAGTGACAAGTGATCCCAAGAGGAAGAGAGTTGGGAAACTTAAGAGGGCAACCGTAAGCGTTGTGCCTTCGCCAATCTTCGCAATTAACTTAGGGCCAGCGATTCCACCTACTAATCCACCAAATGCGCCGGCAGTACCAAGCACTGCCATCACAAATATTGATACGTGCAGCACCTCTTGGGCAAAGAGAATGAAGGAAGCAAGTGCCAGCGAGCTAACAAAATTGAGCGCACCTAATGTGTAAGCCATGGGACGGAGAATTTCGTGGCCCATTAACCAACGAAATCCCTCTTTCAATTCATTCGTGAAAAGTTGGGTAGCAGATTCGTTGCTCTCTTTTCTATTATTAATAATCTTTGCACCTTGCGCGGTAATCAGCGCAATGAGCGCTGCCGACGCGAAGAAGGAAGCGGCATCAAAGAGAAATGGAATATAGATTGAAATTCCCAGTAGCAGCGAGCCCAGCGCCGGTCCGGCAAATTGATTAGCAATCGATTCAGCGGATGCCATCTGACCATTCGCTTTTTGTAAGTACTTCTCCTCTACGACATCTGGCAAAAATGTCTGAGCGGAGTTATTTCCTAAGACTTCCGCACTACCCAAAATAAAGGTTGCAACCATCATCATTCCGATCAGGAAGGTGGCCGAGCCGCCGGTGTAGCCATGTGTCGGATCTTTAATATGCAGAAAGCTAGAACGGTTTGCAAAGAGAATTGCGCAGGCAACCAGAGTGACCACACCTCGGGCCACATCGGTGGCAATAATTATTTTCTTACGATCAAAGCGATCGGTGATAACTCCTGCCGGCAGCGTAAAAAGCAGCCATGGCAATTGACTCATTAGTCCAACGATGGCAATCGTCAGTGGCGAGCGAGTGAGGGCGGAGGCGAGCCAGGGAAAGGCGATAGAGGAGACGCCATTTCCGAGGTTTGAGACGGTATCTGCGGTCCACAATTTCCAATAATTCTTCGGCATTTTTAGCGAACTCATCTCGGTAGAGTAATCCACGATGAATACGAGTACACACAGCGAAGCGGCAGCTGCCTTCACTTTTACGCAGAAGAAGCAGTTAGGCGATGCGCTCGGCCGCAGCGGAGAGATCACCACTCCTCACGGAACTATTCAGACGCCGGCATTTATTCCAGTCGGCACCAAGGCAACTGTTAAATCTGTTCTTCCAGAATCCATGGATCAGCTCGGTTCACAAGCTCTATTAGCCAATGCGTATCACCTTTATCTGCAACCGGGTCCTGACATCTTGGATGAGGCCGGCGGCCTCGGATGCTTCATGAATTGGCCGGGTCCGACTTTCACCGATAGCGGTGGCTTTCAGGTGCTCTCACTGGGCGTGGGCTTTAAGAAAGTTATTGCGATGGATGAAGAGATGTTCCGTTCTGATGAAGTTATTGCAGATCATAAAGAGCGCCTTGCTCATGTCGATGATGATGGCGTTACATTTAAATCTCACCTCGATGGATCGATGCACCGCTTCACTCCTGAAGTTTCGATGCAAGTACAACACCAACTGGGCGCCGACATTATGTTCGCCTTTGATGAATGTACGACTCTGCACAACACCCGCAAGTACCAAGAGAAATCGTTAGAGCGCACGCGACTTTGGGCAAAGCGTTGCCTAGTTGAACATGGTCGACTCACACAAGCAAGATCGCACCGCCCTTACCAAGCGCTCTTCGGCGTTCTGCAAGGCGCCCAATATGAGGATTTGCGTCGTAAAGCCGCCCAAGATTTATCAGCACTTAATGAAGATGGCATTGAGTTCGATGGCTTTGGCCTTGGCGGTGCGTTGGATAAGGCAACTCTCGGCACTATCGTCGGATGGATGACTTCAGAGCTACCTGTAAATAAACCCCGCCACTTACTGGGTATCGGTGAACCTGATGATCTCTTTGTCGGAGTAGAGAATGGCGCAGATACCTTTGATTGCGTCGCACCCTCTCGCCAAGCACGCACCAGCGCAGTCTTTACTTTAGATGGTCGCGTCAATATTTCTAATGCAAAATATCGGCGTCAATTCTCCCCCATCGTGGATGACTGCGATTGCTATACCTGCACTCACTATTCAGCGGCATATCTCCACCACCTCTTCGCCAGTAAAGAGATGCTGGCTTCTACCCTTGCCACGATTCACAACGAACGCTTTATTGTTCGCCTAGTCGATCAAATGCGCGAACACATTAATGCTGGAACTTTTTATGATTTCAAAAATGAGTTCCTGCCGCGCTTTTATTTTAAGCGACTTGCTTAAGCCACTTGGAATGAGCGCTTAGAAAGCCCCATCCAATATCCATCGATTGCAGTGGTTGGAGCAATCTCTGGCGTACTTGATGCTCCTAAGGCGATAAAAATCGGAGCGAAATGTTCAACCGTTGGGTGTGCGTAAGCAAGTGCGGGAGCGAGCGCCTTGTAGTTCAAGAGCTCATCGATTGCACCGCGCTCTAATACCTCCTTGGCCCAAAGATCAAACTCGATGCTCCAATTTGGCGGTGTTGCCTCTATCCGAAACTCTTTCAAATACCTTAAGCCGTGAGTCAGAAAACCAGAACCGATAATCATGACGCCCTCTTCTCGCAAGGGAGCGAGTTTGGCTCCTATCGCAAATAGCTTCTCTGGATCATGGGTAGGTATCGACATCTGCAAGACCGGGATATCCGCATTGGGATACATCTTCATCAAAGGAATATATGCGCCGTGATCCAGCC
>WLRE01000051.1 GCA_009698045.1 Actinomycetota bacterium
GCTAATCGGCCCAGTGGATCAGTTTCGTAACGAGAATGCTCTGCAACTCCGGCAAGTGGTGCGGGATGACAAGCTTGTAAGAGCAGTGCGCGAATTCCGCCGACGAGTGTGGCAATGGTTCCATGTACTTGCCAGACCGCGCTTTCGGGACCAAATAAGCCTTCGTCATCGCCTTCGGCAATCGAGCGAACCCAATCGGGACGTCCATCTTTATCGCCAGAGACGCTCTCTCGAAACTTATCGACGAGCGGCTTGGTCAACGGGAATTTTGAGAGATTCATTAAATAATTTGTGCGGCGCTACGTGCGCTCAATCCTGTCAAAATCTGTAAACCATCTGAACCATAAACATTGATAGATGTGATGCTGCATGGGGCGATATCAATGTGGTAAATACTTTCGATATTTGCTTGCATTACTTGGGAGGCGATTGTTTTGATCACCATGTTGTGGGCAACAACGACAATTGTCTTGCCCGGATAAGTAAGTGCTAAATCAGTGAAAGCTGGTTCAATCCGAGCCGCGACCTCGTTGTAGGACTCGCCCCCTGGTGGCGCATATGAAGGCGATGAAACCCAAGCCGACCATTCGTTGGGATATTTCGCTTGAACTTCAGCAACGGTCAGGCCATCCCATTCACCAAATCCGCATTCAATCCATGCATCATCAAAGTGAATATCAAGACCAACTTCATTGGCAATCGCTTCTGCAGTCTGGCGCGTGCGCGCTAGTGGTGATGCAATCAAAATATCGGGCTTACGTGCTGCGATTTCTTTAGCCACTGCTTGTGCTTGCTTTAGACCTGTGGGACTGAGCTCTGGATCAGAGCCATCGCCACCGGAGAAGCGACGAGATGGAGTCAGAATGGTTTCGCCGTGGCGAATTAAGTGAATAGTGGTGGGCTTTTCGCTAGAGACCACGCGCTCGGTTAAGAAATTCTTTTGAAGAGGAGTTGATGGAGTTGATACATCGCCATCGAGTGCTTTATTTGCAAGGCGATCAGCATGTGAGTTCTCATCGCGCGGAATCCATCGATATGTGACAAGGCTTGCAGGATGAGCATCGCGTGCACGCTTTGCCAGCTCGCGCATATCTGGATGCTTAATCTGCCAACGGCCAGACATCTGTTCTACAACTAATTTGGAGTCCATGCGAACATCAACGGTAGCGCCGGGATCTAATTCGTTGATTGCTTCGAGAGCTGCAATCAATCCACGATACTCAGCGACGTTGTTAGATGCGATACCGATTGTTTCGAAGAGTTCGAGAAGAATGTGATTGCCTTCAGAGACAACTGCGCCGTAACCAGCAGGACCAGGATTTCCTCGAGAACCGCCATCAGCGGTGACAATAAAAGAACGTGCCATTAGATGCGGACCAATATTCGGCGGCAGTCCTCACAACGAAGAACTTCATCGGTAGCCAAGGACTTGATTCTTTCGAGTTCGATTGCATTGATGACTAAATGACAGCCATCGCACTTGTTGCCAATCAGAAGTGCTGCGCCAACGCCATATTCAGCGGCACGCACCTTTTCGTATAGTGCAAGCAGTGGCTCTTCAATTTTAGGGATTACTAATGTACGTGCGCTCTGTTGTAATTGGATTTCTCGAGCACAATCAGCGGCTGCATTCTCAAGGCGCACATTGAGTTCAAGCTCAAGCTTCTTGAGACCCTCTTCATCACTCTTAAATATTGCGACCTTCTCTTTTGCAGCATCATGGCGCATCATGATTTCAAGTTCGGTGTCTTCAAGCTCGGCCTTGCGCTTGGCCAGCGTGACGAGCTCGTGTTGTAATTGTTCAAGTTCTTTCGGAGTTCCCGTGCCGGAAGATAACCGGTTCTCATCCTTTGTCATGCGATTAGCGACTTGTTCAACATCAACCTCACTGCGGCGCAGGTCAATGGCGACATCGGCTAGCTCAGCTTCTGCGGTCGCAATCTCAATTGCGCCGGCTGCGATGCGGGTATGAATGGCGGTTATTTGTTCACGCTCAGGCAGAGATTTGAGTTTTAATTGAGCGGCGAGAATTGCAGAATCAATGCGCTGAAGTTCGATGAGTGCGGCTTGCGATTCGACAGCGGCCTTCATGGACTCCCCGAACTGATCTATGTAGTTAATGAACTGGTGGGCACTGAGGGTTTCGAACCCCCGACATCTTCGGTGTAAACGAAGCGCTCTACCACTGAGCTAAGCGCCCAATTCAATAGACCGAACTCTACTAGGAGAACGGTCTATTTCTAAATCTGGGTTAGAGGGCCGCTAAAGCAGCCTTGTAATCGGCGATATTGCGGGCAACTCCAATGGCATTAACGACCTGCCAGCGTAGAACTCCCTGCTTATCAACGATGAATGTGCCGCGAATAGCACAGCCCAGTGCCTCATCAAAGATTCCGTACGCTTTGGAGACAGCGCCGTGTGGCCAGAAATCTGAGAGTACCGAGAACTTGTATCCCTCTTGTTCAGCAAATACTTTCTGCGTGAACATGGAATCGCATGAGACTGCCAATAGCTCTACATCATCATTCTGAAATGCAGCAAGATCATCGCGCATTGCGCAGAGCTCGCCAGTGCATGTTCCGGTAAATGAGAAGGGAATAAAGAGAACGACTACGTTCTTCTTTCCCTTAAAACTTGCGAGCGCAACTTCTTCACCGTGTTGATTCTTTAATGTGAAATCTGGAGCAGGCGAACCGATTGTGAGTGACATGAGAACCTTTTCTTTTGATTATTTACGGGCAGATTTACGAGCTACTAAACGAGTTGCAGTCCAATCTGCACCAGCGGCAAACGATACCGTCTGCGAAAGGCCTGCTGTTGGAGCTGCATCTTGGATATCGCTCGGTTCTACGTGACCTTCGCGACCAGCCTTGGGAGTGAGTAGCCAGATTGGTCCGGTCTCTGTTAAAAAGGTAAGTGCGTCGACTAATTCATCGACCAGATCGCCATCGCCTTCGCGCCACCATAAGAGAACGGCGTCCACTACATCACTCGCTTCATCCTCAACAAAAGGAGTGCCAGTCTTGGTGGTAATTGCGGTTCGCAGGGATTCATCGCTGTCAGAATCTAAACCGACTTCTAATACAAGATGGCCTTGCTCTAATCCAAGGCGATCAACAACCGAATCTGACCCCATTGGGGCGTCTCCTCCGTTCTAGATACTGAGATAAAGCGTTCTGTAGGTGCCTAGTCCACTCCCCTTAGCCCTGAAAGGCAAGTACATGGGCGAGGAAAATACATGGAAAGATAGGGGCATGAGCACAAATTTCGAGGCCCCAGACGACTTCATCGGACAGCTCGTCGATACCGACCCCACCGAAACCGCTGAATGGAACCAATCCTTAGATGCAGTCATCAAGGGTGCCGGTCCCGTCCGTGCTCGCTACTTGATGCTGACTCTGATGCAGCATGCGCACGAGAATAATCTCGGCGTCTCCTCTCTGCGCAGTACTGATTACATCAACTCGATCTCGCCTGAACATGAAGCAGAATTTCCGGGCGATGAATTTATGGAGCGTCGCATCCGCGCATTTATTCGCTGGAACGCAGCCGTTATGGTGCATCGCGCACAGCGCCCAGGCATCGGTGTTGGTGGACATATTTCGACATACGCATCTTCTGCTTCACTCTACGAAGTTGGCTTCAACCACTTCTTCCGCGGAAAGGATCATCCCGGCGGCGGAGATCAGATTTATTTCCAGGGTCACGCAAGTCCAGGAATGTATGCACGCGCATTTGTCGAAGGTCGCTTTACCGAAAAGCAGATGGATGGATTCCGACAAGAACTCTCCCATGATGGCGGCGGACTCTCTTCTTATCCGCACCCTCGTTTAATGCCAGAGTTCTGGGAGTTCCCAACAGTTTCGATGGGACTTGGTCCTATCAATGCAATTTATCAAGCGCGCTTTAACCGTTACTTGCATGGTCGCGGCCTTAAAGACACCAGCGATCAACGCGTCTGGGCATTTCTTGGTGATGGTGAAACTGACGAGCCAGAATCATTGGGCGCGATCGGCCTTGCTGCTCGCGAAGGTCTAGATAACCTCACCTTTGTAATTAACTGCAACCTCCAACGCCTCGATGGACCAGTGCGTGGCAACGGAAAGATTATTCAAGAGCTCGAAGCCATCTTTGGTGGCGCCGGCTGGAACGTTATCAAGGTCGTCTGGGGTCGCGAGTGGGATGAACTCCTTGCGATGGATCGCGATGGCGCATTACTTGAACTCATGAATCGCACAACTGATGGCGATTACCAAACCTTTAAGGCAGAAAGCGGCGCATACGTGCGTGAACACTTCTTTGGTCGCGATCCTCGTACAGCAGCAATGGTTGCTAATTGGAGCGATGAGAAGATCTGGGCACTTAAGCGCGGTGGCCACGACTATCGCAAACTTTATGCGGCGTATAAGTCAGCGACCGAACATAAGGGTCGCCCAACTGTAATTTTGGCGAAGACCATCAAGGGCTGGACACTCGGATCGCACTTCGAAGCTCGCAATGCAACTCACCAGATGAAGAAGATGACGCTCGAAGATCTCATTGCATTCCGCGATACCTTGCAGATTCCAATTAAAGATGAAGCGATTGATGCAAAGGTTCCACCGTATTACCACCCAGGCGTAGATTCACCTGAGTACAAATACATGATGGAACGCCGTGCAGCACTCGGTGGTTCAGTTCCTGCTCGTCGCAAGATCTCTGCTCCGATCGCGCAACCACCACTCTCTACTTACGATTCAGTCGCTCGAGGTTCTGGTCAGCAAGAGATTGCTACGACTATGGCATTTGTCCGCCTCTTCAAAGATCTCGTTAAAGATCCAGAGATGGGTAAGCACTTCGTACCAATTATTCCGGATGAAGCTCGTACCTTCGGAATGGATTCGCTCTTCTCCTCACTCAAGATCTACTCCCCTAAGGGTCAGCAATACACCTCGGTTGATCACGAACTTATGCTCTCGTATAAGGAATCAACCGCTGGCGTAATCCTGCACGAAGGTATTAACGAGGCTGGTTCTACCGCCTCCTTTACCGCCGTCGGCTCTTCATACTCCACTCATGATGTTCCGATGATTCCGATTTATATCTTCTATTCGATGTTTGGATTTCAACGTACCGGCGATGCCTTCTGGGCAGCTGCCGATCAGCTCTGCCGTGGCTTTGTGCTCGGTGCAACCGCCGGTCGCACCACACTTAACGGCGAAGGTCTGCAACACGAAGATGGTCATTCCCATCTACTTGCATCCACCAACCCAGCAATCGTTTCCTACGATCCCGCATTTGGTTTTGAAATAGGTCATATTGTTCGCGATGGTCTGCGACGTATGTACGGCGAGAATAGTGAGAACGTCTTCTATTACCTCACTGTTTACAACGAGCCATATATCCAGCCAGAAGAGCCAGCAAACCTCGATGTCGAAGGTCTGCTGAAGGGCATCTATCTATACGCACCAGCCACTATTCGCAGCAAGCGCAAAGTAAATCTGCTTGCCTCTGGCGTTGGAGTTAACTGGGCGATCAAAGCACAGAAACTTCTCGCTGAAGATTGGGATATTGCTGCAAATGTCTGGTCAGTCACTTCATGGAACGAACTTCGTCGCGATGGTTTAGCGGTCGATCGCCATAACTTACTCAACCCAAATGATCAACGAACTGCGTACATCACCAAGAAACTTGCTGGCCACGATGGTCCAGTGATTGCTGTCTCTGACTTCATGCAGGCAGTTCAGGATCAAGTTGCTCCGTGGGTCAATAACCGATTCCTCTCTCTTGGCACCGATGGCTTCGGTCTTTCGGATACTCGTGGAGCGTTACGTCGTCACTTCAAGGTTGATGCAGAATCCATCGTGATTGGTGCGCTCTCGCAACTTGCTGCTGCTGGGGAGATTAAATCTAAGCGCGTGCAAGAGGCAATTGATAAGTATCAGATCAATGACATCAAAGCGGCCGATCCAGGTAACACTGAAGGTTCTGGTTAATTACTTAGCTTTAGTCGGCTCACTTGCACCTAGGTGAGCCGAGAACGTTGTTGCAATTAACATAACTCCAGGAATCATTAAAGCGGTTCCAATCGATGTTGCACCAGCGACCCATGCAATCACCATCTTGCCTAAGAAGGTAAGAAATACATTCAATAAACTCATCTGAGCGATAACAACGCTACCGGGCAGTGCAGATTTGCGAGCTGCAATTGCAAAGAACCCTGGCACTATGTATGAACAGCCCAACCCTGCGCAAATAAATGCAAGGGATCCGAAGAGCAGGCCTAGGCCCTTGTGATCTGCAGAGAGTCCAGTAGAGAGCTGAAGAAAAGCTATGAACCCGACTCCACCTACGACCGGAGTTCGACGGAGCCAATACTGCTCAGAGCGATAGTTAAAGAGGTGATGAATTGTGAAGCGAATTGCAATCATAGAAACCATGAAGAGGATGTAAGGAATGATGGCAATTGTTGCAGAAAATCCAAGCTCTTCCTTTGCAAAAATTGTGGTCCAGTCATTAGCTGCAACTTCAATCTGAGCAGCCATTAACATTCCAAAGACAAGCCATGGCATCCAACGTAGGGCGGCAGGCAATTGTTTAATGGCATAGAGAGCGCTGAACTTAGAATCATCTTCCAGTGGTGTGGCACCCATAAGTACCGGGCGGAGTTGAATAATTGCTCGCATCGTAAAAATCCAAGTAAGAGCAACTAAAACATCTACGTGCCAGGCGAGTGAGACATTCGCAGTAACTGCGACCGCAATAACGGCAGTGCTCAGCGAGCCAGCCATCCAGAGACCATGGAGGCGCGGGATAAGGAGCTCGCCGCTCTCTTCCTGCAGATGAATTGCTTGAGCATTAATCGAAATATGAAAACTAGCTATCGCAAATCCGAGAATAATGTTGAGAATGAGCCAGATATATCCATTGTGAAGATGTGGGACGATTGCCAATCCACCACAAAGCACCGTAATGGAAGTGAGCAAAACTTTGTGCACGCCAATCTTATGGATGACATCTCCCATCCAGAGCAGAGCTGCCATCGAACCAATAAGTCCTAAGGTCATAAAAGTGCCAAATGTGGCGTTATCTAAACCTACATTCGCCTTAATCTCTGGGGTTCGCGCAGCCGTGACCATCATTCCCAGGCCGAAGAGAAAGAACATTTGGCTGAGATTAAATCGAACGCTCTTTGAAATGGGTTTTATTGTTCTCATCAGTACAAAGCACTTGCTAGCGCTTGGCGCGCTTTAATTAGTGAGGGATCAGTGGGATCTACTAGCGAAAACAGCGCGAGCAGATGCTCTCGGGGGACTTTCTTCTCTTCTCCCGGAAGCACTTTTATAAGAGAGATCAGTCGGTGAAACGCCACATCATTCTGTCCTTGTGATATTTCAATATCGGCAGCAAGAATTTGGGCAGTGATATTGCTTGGTTCTGTATTGGCTGCGTCAATCGCGGATTGCGGATCCACGCCGGTAATACGGATCAGCAATTCCGTTTGAGCCAGGCCAATTTTTGCTAATTGTTCGCCAGGCTTACGGTTGCTCCAACGCGTAAATGCATCTTTTGCTGATGCAAAATCGCCGCGTTCCATTGCTTCCATAGCCTCTATCTCTTCAGGTTCGGCAGGAACAACTGGTGCTTGCGCTGGTTCCGTACCTGTTGGCGCTGAGCCAACGCCTCGTTCTGCAGCAAGTGCGAGAACTTTGTCTATGACTAATCGAATTTGATCAATTGGAGGATTTGATTCAAAGAGCGGGGCGAGTTGTTCCTGAATAACGGCAAGGGCCGTTGGTACTGCTTGTACTTGAAGTGCAGCAGCAACTTGTGGTTGCGCATCCACATTGACCGATGCCAATATCCAGGCGGGTTCGCCGGAAGCAGATAAGTCTTGTGCTGCAAGGGTGCTCATAGATTCGAGAAGAGCCATAGATTCTGCGCTTCTTGGTGACCAACAGATAAGAAATACAACGCGAGCATTTGAAACTGGCAAAATTTCTTTCGGTAAGTTTTCAGCGGTTACTTCATAACCTGCACTGGGATTGGCGGAAACCGGTGGTTTGCCGAGTGAGCTCAGGTCGATTGCCTGCCCAAAATTTTTAGGAAGCGAGGGCATACTCATGCCCCTATCCTGCCAAAGATTTGCATGTGATTACGCGTTTGCCGATTCATTGACTCCAGAATCGGTTCTAAACGGAAGAATTGTGGTGATGTATTGATCCGCCGCATGGTCGAGGCCTAAATCTCGCCCTGCTTGCTCACCCAAATACCAGCGATGTTCAAGTATTTCGTGGAACATCTGAGCTGGCTCTACCCGACCGCGTAACTCGACTGGCACTTGATTGACGATATGTAAAAAGACGTCGAAGTACCAACGTCGGGCGGAATCTTCGATGGGTGGAAGAGGTTTCTTCTCTCGGCCTCGGAATCGATCAAAAGAGGCAAGCAGGCGCTTAGCCTGCAACTCCTCCGTAGTAATTCCCACTAGGGATTGCAAGCGACTTTGATGATATCCAGCCGCAACGAGTTTTGGCGTGAAGCGAAGTTCACCCTTATTGCCAACAGCTGTAACTTCAACTTCTTCCACAGCAAAGCCAAGATCTTGAAGTGTGCGCATTGCTTTTTCTACGGCGTGACGATCGGAAGGATCAAGAATTTGTGGCTCTTTTAGCATCTTCCATAATCTGCGGTATCGACGAATTACACCTTCACTCGCACGTATTGGATCCATTCCGGGATGAAGAACTCCCGCAATAGATAAATCTTCGAGCTCTGCCGCAACATTGAAGAGTGCAATCTCTAAGTCGTGCTCACGCTGTCCATCGCTGAGAGATTGTTGAAATTCACCAGTTTCGGCATCTACAAGATAAGCCGCGTATTGATCAGCATCGCGACGGAAAAGCGTGTTGGAGAGCGAGCAATCGCCCCACCAGAATCCAAGCAGGTGCAGGCGCACTAAGAGAAGTGCGAGCGCATTTGCCATATTGGTAATTTCGTGAGGTGTTACCGAGCCACTCAAAATAACTCGATAGGGCAGCGAGAAAGGCAGATAGCGAGTAGCGAGGGCAACCGGAAGTTCTTCACCATTGCTATCGCTGCGCTGCTCAATGACTGCCACGGGTTCC
>WLRE01000052.1 GCA_009698045.1 Actinomycetota bacterium
CTGATGTGCATTTCTCATCTCCGAAAGCGGAAGATATCTCGCTTGCATCTCTTGAAGTCGCTGCAAAGCCTGAAGTTGTTCAAAGTGGTGAAGTTTTACGGGGCCTTAATTTAGAGATAGCGCCTGGAACGTTAACCGCAATTGTCGGACCGTCCGGCGCCGGTAAGAGCACCATCTCTGGATTGATTCCACGCCTTTATGATGTTACGGGTGGTTCGATATCTATCAATGGCCTTGATATTCGTGACAGTAAAGTCTCCGAACTGCGATCAAGAATCGGAGTAGTCACACAAGATTCACATATGTTCCATGACTCCATCGAGGTAAATCTTCGGTATGCAAAGGAAGATGTGACTGAGATTGAGATGTGGGCTGCTTGTGATGCGGCGCAGATTGGTGATTTCATTCGAACACTTCCTAATGGCTTTGCAACTGTGGTGGGTGAACGCGGACACAGACTTTCTGGTGGCGAGAAGCAGCGTCTGGCCATTGCGCGACTTCTACTCAAAGCCCCAGATATTGTGATTTTAGATGAAGCAACAGCTCACCTCGATTCAGAGAACGAGGCGCTCGTTCAAGAAGCGCTAAAAGTTGCACTAAAAGGTCGCACAAGTATCGTAATTGCACACAGACTTTCCACGATTGTCCATGCTGACCAGATTATCGTTCTCGCAGATGGCGAGATTGTTGAGCGCGGAACACATGAAGAACTAGTGGCAAAAGGAAAGCTTTATTTCGAGTTATACCAACGGCAGTCGTTGGGTTTCGCGGAATAAGAGCGCTCTACCCAGAAGGATTAAGGTGGCAAAGGCGAGCCACTGGATTGCATATGCATAATGCGGACCGTTGGATAGATCTGGCAATTCAATCGGCGTCAGGGGAGCATTCTTTGGATTCTCGCTGTCCAGCAAATCCAAGTAAAAATTGAAATCAGATTCCTTGTATTGGCTAGCGCTTGCAATCGCCGCGGAATTTTTCTGTGGCAATGCGAAGAATGATCCTTGTAATTGTCTACTCAAATCTTCGGAGCGAATTCTTCCCAATATTCGACTTTCACTAGTATCAATGAGTGGGATTACAGGTGCGGTCTCTGCAGTATCGCCAGCCTTCACCCAACCTCGATTAATCCAAATATTGCCATCTATAGTTTGAAGGAGCTGAAGTACTTCGAACCCGTAAACACCTTGGAAGTAGCGATTACGAACCAACGTCTGTTTATTAGAGATGAAGTGACCTGTGATTGAGACGCGAAGCCATTGATGAGAGATTGGGTCTGTTATTCCGGAAAGAGATTCAAGTGGGGTCTTTGTAAGATTTGTCTTGATAATCGCATTTCTCTCTGTTGCAACTGCGCCTTTATCCCATTGCCAGTTTGAGGCAAGTAGGCATAGCGCAATCAGAGCTACTGCAATAAGAGATTTCAGGATTTCTGCGAGGGTAAAAAATTTCTTCACGAGGAGACTATTGACCGATTTCATTCTGAGACGTGAAAGGTTTAAAACTTCTACCGGAGATCGTTTCGCGCCCAGCATTTGCGATGATCACGGATACATAGGGGAGGACTACTGCGCCAAAAAGTGCAATCCATCGGTAAGGACTGGGGAGAATGACGGCAAGGATGAAACAGAGAGTTCGCAGCATCATCGAATAGAAATAGCGCCGCTGACGTCCAGATTGATCCACACTCAAACTTTCAGGTGCCGAGGTAATGGAGGCAACAACGACATTCTTGCCCGTCGTTTTGGCACTCCGCTTGAAATTCACTCTCGAACTCTATTGGTTACTAAGGCTCCTGTATCTCCTGAAAGTAGTGACTTTGGGCGCGTGATTTCTAGGGTACGCATGAGTAACGGGTAAGTTATGACCATGACCGGCACATCAGAATCGCGCGTAGTTCTCGTCACCGGAGGCAACCGCGGCATCGGACTTGCTATAGCCACCCGTTTCAAGAATTTGGGCTATACAACCATCGTTACCTACAGAAGCGGCAGCGCTCCCGCCGGTTTCCATGGTGTCACTATGGATGTTACTGATACTGCCAGCGTCGATTCTGCTTTTAAGAAGATCGAAGAAGAGTTTGGAACTGTTGATGTTTTGGTCGCTAATGCTGGGATTACCAAAGACGGACTCTCGATGCGCATGAGCGATGAGGATTTTCATTCGGTAATTGAAACCAATCTCATGGGAGCTTTTCGAGTCGCGCGTGCTTGTACTAGAGGAATGCTCAAAAAGAAATCTGGTCGCATGATCTTTATCGGTTCTGTTGTCGGACTTTTAGGTTCGGCCGGTCAGGTCAACTATGCGGCGACGAAGAGTGGCTTAGTGGGCATGGCGAGATCTTTTGCCCGCGAACTTGGTTCGCGAGGAATAACTGCGAATGTCGTAGCGCCAGGATTTGTCGAGACTGATATGACTGCAGTTCTTGAAGATGCGCGACGAGAGGAGATTCTTAAATCTGTTCCTCTTGGTCGTCTGGCATCAGTTGAAGAAATAGCAGGAGTAGTTGCCTTTCTCGCATCGACAGAGGCAAGCTATATCACCGGCGCGGTCATTCCCGTCGATGGCGGATTAGGAATGGGGCACTAGAAATGGGAATTCTCGCCGGTAAAAATGTTCTGGTCACGGGTGTACTCACAGATTCTTCAATCGCTTTTCATATTGCAAAGGTCGCTCAGGAAGAAGGAGCGCAAGTCGTTCTCACTTCGTTTGGTCGAGCAATGAGCATTACCAAACGAATTTCGGCACGCCTCCCGCAAGAAGCGCCAGTCCTAGAACTCGATGTCACCAATGAGGAGCATTTAGCTAATCTTGCCGCTGCCGTTAAAGAACACATGCCTCATCTTGATGGAGTTGTACATTCGATTGGTTTCGCACCAGAAGCTGCTCTTGGTGGCAATTTTCTCAATACCGAATGGCCGGATGTTGCAACCGCAGTACATGTATCGGCATATTCCTTAAAATCCCTGACGATGGCGTGCAAGCCACTGTTTACCGCACCTACTGGCGCATCGGTTGTTGGACTTGATTTTGATGCGCAAGTTGCTTGGCCAAAATACGACTGGATGGGCGTTGCGAAAGCAGCGTTGGAATCAACTTCTCGTTATCTTGCTCGCGATCTCGGCAAAGAGAACATTCGCTTCAATCTTGTTGCCGCCGGGCCAATTCGTACTATGGCAGCCAAGTCGATTCCAGGATTCGATGAATTTGAAAACGTATGGAATGCGAAATCTCCATTGGAATGGGATGTCAATGATCCCGTCCCAGCTGCTCAGGCAGCAGTCGCCCTGATGTCCCCGTTCTTTACCAAGACCACCGGCGAAATCATCCATGTAGACGGGGGATTGCACGCCATAGGCGGGTAATTTCCTCGATTTTCTCATTCTCGAAACCTCAAGTAAGATTCCCCCATCAAGAGGAGCTAGTCGCTCCCACCTTCTTCGCCCCGGCGAGCTGGTAACTTTTTAGAAGCGACCTTTCAGGTCGGCTTCCAGATGTGCGCGACTGTCTCCTTCGTTTCCGACAATTCGGAAGTTAGTAGAAGGAAAGGAACAGTTATCAGCGCAGAACCCCGTATCAATGATCGAATTCGCGTAGCGGAAGTTCGTTTGATTGGTTATGACGGAGAACAAATTGGCGTAGTCAGTATCGACACTGCTTTGAAAATGGCAGATGAAGTCGGTCTAGATCTCGTTGAAATCGCTCCTGATGCCCAACCTCCCGTATGCAAAGTGATGGACTTCGGAAAGTTTAAGTACGAAGCCGCACAAAAAGCACGAGAGTCTCGTTCGAACCAGACCCACATAGTGGTCAAGGAAATGCGACTTCGTCCAAAGATTGAGCAACACGATTATGAGACCAAACGTTCTCATATCGAGAAGTTTCTCAAAGGTGGCGACAAGGTGAAGGTAACTATTCAATTCCGTGGTCGTGAGCAGGCAAGACCAGAAATTGGTTATCGCTTACTTATGAAACTAGCCGAAGAGTTAAAGGAAGTGGCTTTTGTTGAGTTCGCCCCTAAGCAAGAGGGTCGAAACATGACAATGGTTCTTGGAACCAATGTAAAGAAGGCCGCAGTAGCAAAGAAGAGTTCAACTAGTTCTACCAGCTCGACTAACTAGGAGGTTAGCTAAATGCCAAAGATGAAGACCCACAGCGGTGCAAAGAAGACTTTTCGTCTGACCGGAACCGGAAAGATCATGCACGAGCGTGCTGGCAAGCGCCACCTTCTCGAGCACAAGTCTTCACGCGTTACCCGTCGTTTAAGCAGTGATGCAGTTGCTAAGGCACCAGTCACCACAACTGCCAAGCGCATGCTCGGTTTGAAGTAAGGAAGGAATAGACCATGGCAAGAGTAAAACGTGGCGTACATGCCGCAAAGAAGCGTCGTACAACCCTTGAGCGCGCCGCAGGTTACCGCGGACAACGTTCACGCCTTTTCTCAAAGGCTAAGGAGCAAGTAACTCACTCGCTCGTCTATGCCTTCAATGACCGTAAGGACAAGAAAGGTAATTTCCGTCAGTTGTGGATCCAGCGTATTAACGCCGGAGCTCGCGAAAATGGAATTACTTACAATCGCTTCATCCAAGGCCTCAAAGCTGCAGGAATCGAAGTTGATCGTCGTGTTCTCTCTGAGCTTGCAACAAATGATCCAGCAGCTTTCAAGGCTCTGGTTGAAGTTGCACGCCAGCATGTAGTTAATGCCTAATCCAACAATTTCGAGCCTTCACTCCTCTCATGTAGAGCGAGTGAAGGCTCTTTTGGGTTCTCGGGGTAAGAAATATCGACGTGAAGAGAAGGCATTTATCGCCGACGGTATTCAGAGCGTGCGCGAAGCGCTCTCTCCTAAAATTGATAGCGCACCACGAGTAGAACGCCTCTACGTCACCGAGGCTGGCTTAGCTAAATTGGAATTAGAAATTTCACCAGCGGTTCTCGCGACTACAGATATTTATCCGGTGACCGATGAAATTATGAAGGCGATGGCCGATACCGAATCGCCACAAGGAATCTTGGCTTGGTGTAGCTATCTAGATATGACGCTTTACAAGCTAGGGCAGATCAACGCAAAGAAGATTGCATACTTCTGGGAGCTTCAGGATCCGGGAAATAGTGGCACAGCAATTCGCACTGCTGATGCATGCGGCTTTGATGCCGTTGTCTTCTCCGATAAGAGTGTTGATGTATTTAGTCCGAAAACAGTACGCGCGACAGTGGGATCCCTCTGGCACATTCCAGTTGTGGAAAGTATTCCACTCGCCGAAATGATGGAGTTTGCAGGTGCTGGTGGGTTTACCTCCATCGCATTCGCCGGTGATGCCGAGGGGTCTTTTCTCGATATCGCTCCAACCGAACGCGAAGTTTTAATCTTTGGAAATGAAGCTCGCGGCCTGCCTGATATTGAGGGTCTGACTGCGCGAGCACATATCCCTATGGCGGGTCATTCGGAAAGTCTTAATGTCGCGAGTGCTGCGGCAATTGCAATGTTCCACTTTGGAATCTCTTCGGTTCGCTCCAAATAGCGAGCGATTTCAAGAGCTGGTTCGATAAGATTTCGCTATGTCCTCCGCCGTAGAAGCAGCGTTATCTGCTGCGCTCAAAGCAATTGCTGGAGCTAAAGACCTGGATGATTTGAAGGCCGTAAAAATTGCTCACGTCGGAGATAAATCAGAACTCGGCAAAGCGAGTCAGAGTTTAGGAAAGCTCCCTCCCGAAGAACGGGCTGAATTCGGAAAAGTTGTTGGTGCAGCAAAGGGCGCTGTTGCTTCCGCATACGAGACCCGCCAGCAAGAATTAGAATTAGAGCGAGATGCTCGTGTCCTCATCGAAGAGCGAGTCGATGTAACTCTGCCTTATCAAGGATCACTCAAGGGTGGCCTTCACCCGCTCACCATTCTCACTAACGAAATCAGTGACCTCTTTATTGGTTTGGGATATCGAGTAGCTGAGGGACCAGAGCTCGAATCTGAATGGCTCAACTTTGATGCACTGAATATCCCAGTTGATCATCCTGCCCGCACGATGCAAGACACTTTCTTCGTTGAGCCGCTTGCCGCCCGATTAGTTCTTCGCACTCATACCTCACCAGTTCAAATCCGAACAATGCTCGAGAACGAGCCACCGATATATGTCATATGTCCGGGACGCACCTATCGCGCCGATGAACTAGATGCCACTCATACACCAGTCTTCAGTCAGGTCGAAGGATTGGTTGTTGATCGCGGAATAACAATGGCGGATCTCAAAGGAACGCTCGACTACTTTGCTCGCTCCATGTTTGGCCCTGATGTGAAGACCCGCCTGCGTCCTTCCTTCTTTCCATTTACCGAACCAAGTGCGGAAGTTGATTTCTTCTTCAACGGTCGTTGGGTGGAATGGGGAGGCTGTGGAATGGTTAATCCCAAAGTTCTGCAAGCCTGCGGTATTGATACTGAAGAATTCTCCGGATTTGCGTTTGGTATGGGCCTAGAAAGAACTCTCATGGTCAAACATGGCATCACCGATATGCACGATATCGTTGAAGGCGATATTCGTTTCAGCCAAGCATTCGGAACGGGTTCACGATGAAAATTCCACTCTCGTGGATCCGAGAATTCGCTGATATTCCTTTAACCGCAACCATTGCTGAGATTGACGAGGCTTTTGTTCGAGTTGGTTTCGAAGTCGAATCCATCGAAGAGCAGGGGAGTGATCTCACTGGTCCACTCGTCGTTGCACATGTACTTGAGATTGAAGAACTTGAAGGACATAAGAAGCCAATTCGCTATGTTGGCTTGGACTGCGGAGAAGGATCTACCCGCTATGTAATTTGTGGAGCAACTAATTTCGCGGTTGGCGATCTGGTGGTCGCCGCCTTGCCAGGTGCGGTACTTCCGGGAGATTTTGCAATCTCTGCCCGCGAAACGTATGGCAAGACGAGCAACGGAATGATCTGCTCTGCCCGCGAACTTGGTATCAGCGATGAACATTCTGGGATCATCGTTCTCCCAGCAGATTGTGCCCCCGTCGGTATCGACGCGATAGCACTTCTCGAAATTAACGATCTGATTATTGATGTGGCGGTTAATCCTGACCGTGGATACGCACTCTCACTTCGAGGTTTGGCCCGGGAACTTGCAGCTTCGATGAACGTCTCATTCCGTGACCCAGCACAAGCTGTCGATGCTACAAAATATCCCGTAAACAGCGCAGGCGTTGCGATATCGATCGACGATTCTGACGCAGCATCAGTGGCTTACCTGCGCACCATCCAGGGCTTTAACGCTCAATCGCCTTCGCCGATCTGGATGCGCCGTCGAATTGAAAAATGCGGAATGCGTTCTATCTCGCTCGGAGTGGATATCACTAATTACGTGATGCTCGAACTTGGACAGCCATTGCATGCTTTTGATCGTGACAAAATATCCGGTTCACTTCACATTAGACGTGCCGGCAAAGAGAAGACGTTCACAACCTTGGATTCGCAAGAGCGTTCCCTGCATGCGGACGACTTGATGGTTGCCGATGATAAGCAATCTCTCGCTCTAGCTGGAACTATGGGAGGTTTAAGTTCTGAGGTTACAGATTCGACAACCTCGATTGCGTTGGAAGGAGTTCGGTTTAACCCGGTAGATATCGCAAAGAATTCACGCCGTCACAAACTCTCCTCCGAGGCCTCGCGTCGCCTCGAACGTTCGGTTGATCCACTGATGGCCGAGATTTCAACTGCACGTGCCATCGCGCTCTTTATTGAATTAGGTGGTGCTAGTTATGTCGGAACATCGGTGTCTGGCAACCCAG
Source organism: Actinomycetota bacterium (assembly GCA_009698045.1). Lineage (GTDB taxonomy): Bacteria > Actinomycetota > Actinomycetes > Nanopelagicales > Nanopelagicaceae > AAA044-D11. The sequence goes on from WLRE01000052.1 coordinate 7,777, forward strand.
TACTTCCAGCAAATGTCACTATTGATCCAACCCACATCTCTCGACTTCTTGGCTTTGAAATAGCGCCTTCGGTTGTACGAGAGAAGTTAGAAATTGTTGGATGCGCAATCGCCGAAAAATCTCCAACATCGTGGGCGATAACACCTCCATCATGGCGAGGCGATCTACAAGTCACTGCTGATTTTGTGGAAGAGGTAGCTCGAATGATTGGCTTTGATGCTATCCCATCTACACTCCCGGTCGGTAAAGCGGGTGCCGGATTATCTCCAATGCAATCCCGTAAACGCAGTACTGGATTATTCCTGGCCAATAACGGCTTCACTGAGGTCTACAACTACCCATTTGTGTCGCCAGAACTTGTAGAACTTCTAGGGTTCAAAGGTGAACGAGCTAAGGGCTTCCGACTAGCAAATCCGATGTCTGAAGAATTTCCACTATTGCGCACTCATCTCTTGCCAGGGCTATTAACTACCGCCGCCCGCAATATTGGTCGTGGTGCAAAAAATATTGCGCTCTTTGAGATTGGAAGCATCTTTCGCGATACAACACCACTCGCTGAGCAAGAAATCGTTCCAACATCACAGAGACCAACTCCTGCACAATTGAAGAAAATTTACGACGGTGTGCCAGTTCAGCCGTTGCACGTGGGCGGAGTGATTGCTGGAAGTTTCAATCCAGAAGGCTGGAAGGGCAAGGGCCGAACCGCAGACTGGAATGACGCTATTGGTTACGCAACTCGCATCATTGAACAGACCGGCAATAGTTGGAGTGTTACTCATTCTGATTTTGCTCCTTGGCATCCAGGTCGCTGCGCCGAACTTCAAGTAGATGGAAAGCCTGTTGCTCATGCGGGTGAACTTCACCCCAGAACCTGTTCGGCGCTAGGTCTGCCTGCTCGAAGCGTCGCGTTCGTCGTCGCGTTATCAGCGTTGGATTTTCAGCCACCACTTGCCTCTTCAACGCTAGTTACGATGCCGGCGGCGGTTCAAGATATTGCAGTCGTTGTTAAAAATACCGTACCCGCCTTCGCAGTTGAGAGCGCCCTCCGCGAGGGAGCGGGAGATTTACTCGAGTCCATCACACTCTTCGATCGATACGACAAGCTTGATGACGGAGATATCTCGCTCGCGTATTCCATGGTCTTCCGAGCCCCTGATCGCACTCTCACCGCTGACGAGGTGTCTGGCTATCGAGAGGCCGCTGCCGCGATGGCCGCTGCTCAATGTGGAGCAACCGTCCGCTCCTAAACTGCATAAATATGCATCTCGTTGTATAAATATCCATGTATAGTTCTGCCATGACAATTTCAACTGGAGTA
>WLRE01000053.1 GCA_009698045.1 Actinomycetota bacterium
AATGACCAGCGCTCCTGCGTAATACGAGGCTTAATAAATAATGAGAAGAGAAGTGCGGTAGATCTTTCTGCTTCAAAGCTTCGATCTAACCTTCCTCTACCTGCACTTTGAAATTCTGTTGCAAGTACATCACCATGTGATGGGTTACTGGTGCGTAAAAGTTCTTGTGTGGAGGTGGCTTCTGAGATTGTCGATACCCGCCAGTAGGAGCCGGTTAACGCGTGAGAAATCGCACTCGCATCAAGTAAATCTGCGGGCATGCGTTTCTCCATTATCTCTTCAGTGCTTAGGACTAGTACCTTATGACCGTGACTGATGATATTCGTACAACCTCCGGGAAAAACGCCGACCTCCGCAAGCGTCGCTTAGAAGCCGAGAACAGTGGATCGCCAGAAGCAATCGAGAAGCGACACGCTAAAGGCAAGATGACTGCGCGCGAGCGCATTGCCAAACTCGTCGACCCTGGCTCTTTCGTTGAAATGGATTCATTCGCCCGTCATCGCTCAACGAATTTTGGAATGGATAAGAACCGCGTATATGGCGATGGTGTTGTCACCGGTTATGCCACAGTCGATGGCCGCACAATTGCTATCTACTCACAAGATTTCTTAGTATTTGGTGGCAGCCTCGGTGAAGTTGTCGGTGAGAAGATTGTTAAAGTCATGGACTTTGCTATGAAGTCAGGTATTCCAATTGTTGGATTGAATGATTCTGGTGGTGCTCGTATTCAAGAAGGCGTTGCCTCTCTCTCCAAATACGGTGAAATCTTTAAACGCAATGTTCAGGCCTCGGGCGTAATCCCCCAGATTTCTGTCATTCTCGGACCTAGTGCTGGCGGCGCGGTGTATTCACCTGCCATTACCGACTTCACGATTATGGTCAATGAGACCTCACATATGTTTATCACCGGTCCTGACGTCATTAAGACGGTAACCGGCGAAGAAGTCGGAATGGAAGAACTCGGTGGCGCAGCTACTCACAACACCAAGACCGGTAACTCCCACTACTTAGCTGAGAGTGAAGATGATGCGCTGGATTACGTCAAGGCTCTTCTCTCTTATCTTCCGTCAAACAATATGGATGAACCACCAGTCTTGCCTGCCACAGAAGGCAGCGATGTTGCACCATCTGATCGCGCTTTAGATTCTTTGATTCCTGATAACCCTAATAAGCCGTATGACATGAAGGTTGTTATTGAAGCAATCTTGGATGAAGCAGAGTTTTTGGAGGTCCACGAGCTCTTTGCGCCCAATGTGCTGGTTGGATTTGGTCGCATCGAAGGTCGCTCCGTTGGAATTATCGCTAATCAGCCATCGCAATTAGCTGGCACCCTTGATATCAACGCCTCCGAAAAGGCAGCGCGTTTTGTCCGTCTCTGTGATGCATTTGGAATTCCAATCGTCACGCTTGTCGATGTTCCTGGATTCTTACCTGGCACTGAGCAAGAGTGGGATGGCATCATTCGTCGCGGTGCAAAGTTGATTTACGCATACGGCGAAGCATCCGTACCTCTTATTACGATCATCACTCGCAAGGCTTATGGCGGTGCTTACATCGTGATGGGCTCCAAACAACTAGGCGCTGATATCAACTTGGCCTGGCCTACAGCGCAGATTGCAGTTATGGGTGCACAAGGAGCAGTAAATATTCTTCATCGTAAAGAGCTTGCTGATGCTAAAGATGTTGATGCCAAACGCGCTGAACTTATTGACGAGTACGAGACCACCCTACTCAATCCTTATATTGCCGCTGATCGTGGTTTCGTTGATGCAGTTATCGAGCCTCATGAGACTCGGATGCACATCACAAAAGCACTCAATGCACTGCGCAACAAGCGTGTGGCTCTTCCACCGCGCAAGCACGGAAACATTCCACTATGACCAGTATGCGCAATCAGAAATTTCTTATTACCTCTGGCACTCCAACTCGGGAAGAGATTATTGCCATCGGCAAAGCGCTACGTATTCCGGTAGAGAAGAAGGCGACTGAACGTGCCAGCCTCTGGCGCAAATCCCAGATTCGCCAACCACTTCCACGTAAATGGGGACAACTCTTCTAATGCCAATTCGTACAGTAGTTCTTGCATCGGCCTCACCATCGCGCAAGCGTTTGCTCGAGTCCTGCGGAATTCACCCTGAAATTCTGGTCAGTGGTGTTGATGAAGAAGATCCCAAACTTGCCTCACTCTCACCCTCAGAACTTGTTATTGCACTTGCCATACTTAAAGCTCATACCGTTAAAGATTTAGCCGGACCAAATGCGCTGGTTATCGGATGTGACTCCACCTTCGAATTTGAAGGTAAATCTCTTGGCAAGCCAGTGACTGCTGCGAACGCAATCTCCCGTGCAAAGGCGCTACGCGGAAAGACCGGGATTCTTCATACCGGGCATTGCATTATCGATACCGCACAAGGAATTGAAATTTCAGATATATCTTCATCGGCTGTCACTTTTGGCAACATGACTGATGAAGAGATTGAAGCGTATGTTGCATCGGGTGAGCCGTTACAAGTTGCTGGTGGATTTACCCTCGATGGGCTGAGTGCGCCATTTATCGATCACATCGCTGGTGACCCTTCCGGAATTATTGGTCTCTCACTTCCACTTCTCCGTCGCGCAGTACATCAACTTGGTTTATCGTGGTCGCAAATTTCAGAAATGGTGGTTCCGGCGTGAAATCAGTACTGATCGCTAACCGTGGTGAAATCGCCGTCCGCGTAGCTCGAGCTGCGCGAGATCATGGAATTAAATCCATCGCTATTTACTCTGATGAAGATCGCACCTCGCTACACGTAGCGACTGCCGATGAGGCATATGCGCTCAATGGACTTTCTGCAGCAGATACTTATTTAGACCAAGAGAAAATTATTGCAATAGCCAAGCAGGCTGGCGCTGATGCAGTTCATCCTGGTTATGGCTTCTTATCAGAGAATGCCGATTTCGCCGATCGCGTAATTGCTGCTGGTTTAATTTGGATTGGACCTCCCCCTGCTGCAATTCGTTCTCTCGGAGATAAGGTCTCAGCTCGAAAGATTGCCGCAGAAGTAGGAGCCCCCTTAGTTGCGGGAACAATTGATCCAGTAGATACACCTGAAGAGATCATTGCATTCGCAAAAGAGCACGGCCTACCTGTAGCAATCAAAGCTGCCCATGGTGGCGGCGGTCGCGGCCTAAAGGTTGCACGCACCATGGAAGAAATTCCAGAACTCTTTGCATCTGCTGTGCGCGAAGCAATTACTGGTTTTGGTCGCGGTGAATGTTTTGTGGAACGCTACTTGGATAAGCCACGTCACGTAGAAACCCAAGTTCTTATTGATTCCCATGGCAACGCGGTTGTCGTCAGTACACGCGACTGTTCATTGCAACGTCGCCACCAAAAGTTAGTGGAAGAAGCACCTGCACCGTTCTTAACCGATGCACAGGTTGAACAGCTCTACACATCTTCTAAAGCCATTATGAAACGTGCTGGCTACGTAGGAGCAGGCACCTGCGAATTTCTTATTGGCGTAGATGGCACTATCTCATTTCTAGAAGTAAATACGCGACTACAAGTAGAACACCCGGTCTCTGAAGAAGTTACTGGTTTGGACTTAGTTCGCGAACAGTTCCGTATCGCTGACGGTGGCACTATCAATCCCGTCGACCCCATCATTCGCGGCCACTCCATCGAATTTCGTATTAACGGTGAAGATCCCGGAAAAGGTTTCTTGCCTTCACTCGGAACAATAACTAAGTGGGAAGTTCCTTCTGGACCTGGTGTTCGAATCGATGCCGGCTTTGACCACGGACATACCATCGGTTCTCACTTTGATTCACTCCTTGCAAAGCTAATTGTTACGGCTGCAACTCGCGAGGAAGCCATTGAGCGAGCTCGTCGAGCACTTCGTGAATTTGAAATCGGTGGCTTAGCAACCGCACTTCCTTTCCACCGAGCGATTGTTGAAGATGAGAACTTCACTAAGAATTTCAAGGTCTACACCAGCTACATTGAGAATGAATTCGTTAATGAGATTGAGCCATTTAATTTCAAGCAAGGCGTCGCCGAGACCAAGGCTGCCTCTCGCAAGATTGTTGCTGAAGTCAATGGACATCGTTTTGATGTTTTGTTGCATACTCCTGAACCAGTAGAGAAGCGTCACCGGGTTAAGCCAAGCGGAATATCTAAGATTGCCGGAGATGGCATTGAAAGTCCTATGCAGGGAACCGTTGTAAAGATTCTCAAAGCTAACGGAGATCGCGTACAACCTGGTGACCTAATTGTTGTTCTTGAGGCTATGAAGATGGAGCAACCACTAATCGCCCACAAGGCCGGAACGATTACCAAACTTAATGTTGGAGTCGGGCAGACTGTTGCTAGCGGTGCGCTTCTCTGCACTATCGAAGATTAATCTTTAGACTTCAGCTATGACTCTCTACGCTGCATATGGTTCCAATATGGATCCTGCGCAGATGTTAGAACGTGCTCCCTACTCCCCTCATCGAGGTACCGGTTGGCTAGAGGGTTGGCGCTTAACTTTTGGCGGCGAAGAAATTGGTTGGGAAGGTTCAATCGCAACAGTTGTAGAAGATCCCAATCACCACGTCTTTGTCTCGCTTTATGACCTTACTGCGCAAGATGAAGAGAGTTTGGATATATGGGAGGGCGCTAACCTCGGTATCTATTCCAAGATTCGGGTGCGAGTTCAATCCCTCCAAGGAGAACATCTCTGCTTCCTCTATGTCCTCAATAGTTATGAGGGCGGTCTACCGAGCAAGAGACACCTTTCGATTATTCTTGATGCCGCAATTGCTGCCGGGGCACCAGTAGATTATTTGGAAGATTTAGCTAGAAGAGCAACTAAACAAGAGTAGGTATTTAGAGATAAGTTTGGCCTATGGCCGACCTCTATAGCGATCCACTAGCAACCGCCCAAGCTGCAGCCGACACCCTCGCCCAGCTCACCGGTAAAGATAATCATGATGTTGCACTTGTGATGGGATCTGGATGGATCTCAGCTGCTGATGCACTTGGCGCTCCCACACACGAATTTTCTGCAACAGATTTGCCAGGATTTCTAGCACCAACAGTCGCTGGTCATGGTGGCGTCATTCGCTCGTACGACTTGCAGGGTGCTAGCGGCACTATCCGCGCACTCGTCTTTCTTGGTCGTACACATCTCTACGAAGGTAAAGGTATCGAACCTGTTGTGCACGGAGTTCGCACAGCTGTAAAAGCTGGATGTAAGGCGGTCGTACTGACAAACGCATGCGGCGGAATTAGCCGTGACTACAAGGTTGGTCAGCCCGTCATTATTCGTGACCATATATCTATGACAGGAGTAAGTCCGCTCATTGGTGCAGATTTCGTCGACCTTACCGATCTCTACAGCAAGCGCATCCGTACGCTCTTGCGAGAAGAAGATTCTTCGCTCGCCGAAGGTGTTTATGTTCATTGGCGCGGACCTGCATACGAAACTCCGGCAGAAATAAATATGCTCCGCGCGATGGGCGCTGATTTAGTTGGAATGTCTACTGTTCCTGAAGCAATTGCTGCACATGCTCTTGGTGCTGAAGTTGTTGCTATTTCATTAGTCACTAATGCTGCAGCAGGCGTCACTGGTGAGAAGTTGAGCCACGAAGAAGTTATGGCCGCAGGCAAAGCTGCTGCCGGCAAGATGGGTCAGCTTCTGGAAAAGATTCTTCACAAAATATGATCGATGCTGCGCTTATTGCTGAAGTAGAGAAATGGATTGCGGTCGATCCTGATCCCACTACTGCGGCGACTCTGCGCACATGGCTCGAAAATAAGAACGAAATTGAACTCCGAAAATCTTTCAATGGTTTTCTGCAATTCGGAACGGCAGGGATGCGTGGGCCGGTTGGTCCTGGTCCTTCATGTATGAACCGCGCTGTCGTTGGCCGTACCGCCGCTGGACTTGCTTCTTATTTGAAGAAGCGTGGACTTCAGAGTGTGATTATCGGACGCGATGCACGGCATGGTTCTGAGGAATTTACGCAAGAGAGCGCTGAAATATTGAGTGGTGCTGGATTAACCGTATTTATTCTGCCTCGCCCATTACCTACCCCGGTCCTTGCCTATGCGATGAACAAATTAGATATTGATTGCGGAATCATGGTGACGGCTAGCCATAATCCTCGCGAAGACAATGGTTACAAGGTTTATCTTGGCGGTACTGTCGATGGCGTTTTATACCGAGGATCTCAAATTATTTCACCTGCAGATAGCGAGATTTCTGCTGAGATTGCCTCAATTCACAGTGGGCAGCCTCGCGGTACTTCTTGGACCGTTTTAGATGATGTGGTCGTTAATGATTACGCTAACAGCGTTGCAGCCCTTATCACCAAGGCTGAAGATGTAAAAGTTGTTTACTCCGCCATGCATGGCGTCGGTACTGAAATGATTCAGTGGACATTTCACAAAGCTGGATTCACCCAACCAATCCTGGTCGATGCGCAGTCAAAACCAGATCCAGATTTTCCTACAGTTAAATTCCCTAATCCAGAAGAAGCAGGCGCAATAGATCTTTCACTCGAAGTCGCACGCGCGCACGGCGCAGATATTGTCATTGCAAATGATCCGGATGCCGATCGTTGCGCTATTGCGACGCTCGATCCGGTAGCCGGATGGCGAATGCTTCGCGGGGATGAAGTCGGTGCAATCTTGGGTTATTACATTGCAACCCGCCTACCGGAGCGAACCACCGGAAAATCCTTCGCAAACTCTATTGTCTCCGCCAGCCTTCTTGCCAAGATATCTTCCCACTTCAACATTGAGTTTCATGAAGTCCTCACCGGCTTTAAGTGGCTGGCAAAGATTAGGAATTTAACTTTTGGATATGAGGAAGCCCTTGGTTATTGCGTAGATCCCATAAATGTAAATGACAAGGATGGAATCTCTGCCGCACTGTTGTTGGCAAAGATTGCGGGCGAGTTAAAATCTGAAAATATCTCCATTATTGAATATCTTGATGAAATTTGGAATCTCTTTGGTTTTCACCGTACGGAACAGATTTCTATTCGAGTCAATGATTTGGACCATGTAGAACAGGTTCTCCGAGGGCTCCGGTTAAATCCTCCTGAATCTATCGCGGGCTATGAAGTCAGAAGTTTTGAAGACCTCCTTTCGCCGACCGATGGTCTACCTGCAACTAATGCCCTTCGGCTATTTCTTGCAGATGGAACTCGAATTATTGTTCGTCCAAGCGGAACTGAGGCGAAGCTGAAGTGCTACATTGAAGTCGTGCGCCCAACAGGAAGTAAGAGCGATAAGGCCAGCGCGGAAGAGGCGATTAACTCTTTACGTACTGAACTTCTCGCTATCTTGGCATGAGCGCAAAACTTCTCGCCGATGAGAGCGAATCCTCTCTTAAGAAATTTCTAGCAACACTTCCTCCAGTAGACCAAGTCGGTGCACATGCCCGCGCCGATATGTTGGCGACTCGAAGTATCAAAACCAGCAGTAAGAATTGGGCGATCGATACCGCAATTAGCATGATTGACCTCACCACTCTTGAAGGCGCAGATACTCCCGGAAAAGTTCAAGCGCTCTGCGCGAAAGCAGTTCGTCCAGATCCTATGGACCCCACCGTTCCGCATGTCGGCGCAGTCTGCGTCTATAACGATATGGTCGGCATTGCTCGTACCCAGTTAGATTCAATTGGCGGCAGTGAGATTCCAGTTGCAGCAGTTTCCACAGCATTTCCTTCCGGCCGAGCAAGTTTTGCTGTTAAAGCACAAGACACTAAGGATGCGCTCGATGCCGGAGCGAGTGAGATTGATATGGTCATCGACCGCGGAGCATTTCTCGCAGGCCGTCTCGGCGATGTCTATGAAGAGATAAAGAAAATTAAGGAGATCTGCGGAAAGCGCGCTCATCTCAAAGTTATCTTTGAGACCGGAGAGCTAGTCACGCTTGATAACGTTCGCAAGGCGTCGTATTTAGCGATGCTAGCCGGCGCGGATTTCATTAAGACCAGCACTGGCAAGGTTGCTCCCGCTGCCACTCCCCCGGTCGTATTAGTAATGCTAGAAGCCGTGCGCGACTATTACGCCCTTACTGGCACTCAAATTGGCGTTAAACCTGCAGGTGGAATTCGCACAACTAAAGATGCAATCAAACAACTCGTTCTCGTCAACGAGACCGCTGGACCAGAATGGCTCAATCCGCAGATGTTCCGTATTGGCGCAAGCGCTTTACTCAATGATTTATTGCTTCAACGTATGAAGATGCGAGATGGTCACTATGCAGGTTCTAGTTATGTCACTCTGGATTAGGAAGTAGAGAATATGAACTCATTCGAATATGCACCCGCACTCGAGTCGACTGCCATCGTCGATATCAAATCTGAGTACAAGCTCTATATCGGCGGAAAGTTCGTTCCGGCCAAGTCCGGCAAGGTCTTTGCCACCATTAACCCAGCTGATGAGACGATGCTGGCTCGCGTTGCCTACGCTGATCTAGTTGATGTAAACGCGGCGGTTGCAGCAGCTCGTAACGCCTATACAAAGACATGGTCAAAACTTTCTGGCGCAGAGCGCGGTAAGTATCTCTTTCGCATCGCTCGTATTTTGCAGGAGCGCGCTCGTGAATTCGCAGTTCTCGAGACACTAGATAACGGCAAGCCCATCCGAGAGACTCGCGATACCGATATTCCATTAGCTGCTGCGCATTTCTTCTATCACGCAGGTTGGGCAGATAAGTTGGAATACGCCGGCGCAGGTTCAAAACCAAAAGCACATGGCGTTGCAGCACAGATTATTCCCTGGAACTTTCCACTCCTTATGCTCTCTTGGAAAGTCGCCCCTGCACTCGCTGCAGGTAACACCGTAGTTCTCAAACCTGCCGAGACGACTCCGCTCACAGCACTGCTCTTTGCTGAAGTCTGTGAACAAGCAGGATTACCTGCAGGTGTTGTAAACATTATTACCGGCGATGGCGCTA
>WLRE01000054.1 GCA_009698045.1 Actinomycetota bacterium
GTGAAGAGTGTGATGATTCGATCGGCCTCGCCCAGTTTCTGGGTTCGCAGAACAATTGCTTGATCGCGATAGGTAGCCACGGCTCACACCGTAGCGGGAATTACTTGCGAAGTCCGCGATTGACCGCCGACACCACGGCTTTGAGTGCTGCAGTAGTCGTCGATGGGTCGATTCCGACGCCCCAATAAATACGGTCTCCAACTTCACATTCCAAGTAAGCGGCGGCCTTGGCATCGCCACCGGCAGAGAGTGCATGTTCGTAGTAATCCAATACGCGTACTGCGGTAGTGCCCAAGTGTTGATTAATAATATTTACGAAGGCTGCGACGGGCCCATTGCCTGTGGCATTGAGCTTCTGCACAGTACCGCCATCAGAGAGATCAACCGTGAGATGAACATCTTGATCCATCTGCGAAGTTTGCGAGAGACCGAGAAGTTTTAAACGGCCCCAGGTATCCGCGGCAGGTAGATATTCATTTTCAAATATCTCCCAGAGCGCAGCGGCTGTGAATTCTCCACCTTCTTCATCGGTGCGAGCCTGAACTACCTGACTAAATTCAATCTGTAAACGACGTGGGAGATCGAGGTGGTACTCGTTCTTCATAATGTAGGCAACGCCGCCTTTGCCAGATTGGCTATTGACGCGAATCACCGCTTCGTAGGACCGACCAATATCTTTCGGATCGATCGGAAGATACGGAACTGCCCACGGATATTCATGCACATGTCGGCCGGCAGCTTTTGCATCTCGTTCGAGATGTTCAAAGCCCTTCTTAATAGCATCTTGATGTGAACCTGAAAATGCAGTGAAGACTAAATCTCCACCGTATGGATGACGTTCTGGAACACGTAGTTGATTGCAGTATTCAACAGTGCGACGAACCTCATCGATATCACTGAAATCGATATGTGGATCAATGCCCTGGCTAAACATATTGAGGCCGAGAGTTACGAGGCAGACATTGCCCGTGCGCTCACCATTGCCAAAAAGAGTTCCTTCGATGCGATCAGCGCCCGCGAGATATCCGAGTTCAGCTGCTGCAACACCAGTGCCACGATCGTTATGTGGATGGAGCGAGATGATGAGTGAATCACGATACTTGAGATTGCGATGCATCCATTCGATGGAATCTGCATAAACATTCGGGGTAGCCATTTCAACGGTGGCCGGAAGGTTAATAATGACTTTGCGTTGTGGCGTGGGCTTCCAAATATCGTTGACTGCATCGCAGACCTCCACCGCAAATTCAAGTTCAGTTCCGGTGTAGGACTCGGGAGAATACTCGTAGGAAATCTTTACTTCAGGGACTGTTTTCTCGTATTTCAAGCAGAGTTCAGCGCCATCAGTGGCAATCTTCTTGATTCCTGCCTTATCCATTCCAAAGACGACGCGACGCTGCAATGTAGAAGTGGAGTTATAGAGGTGAACAACCGCCTGCTTTGCGCCCTTTAGCGATTCGAAAGTGCGAGCGATAAGAGATTCGCGAGCTTGGGTTAATACTTGAATGATTACATCATCGGGGATAAGTCCCTCTTCAATAATTTTGCGCACGAAATCAAAATCAGTCTGACTTGCCGAAGGAAAGCCAACTTCAATCTCTTTGTAGCCCATATCAACCAAAAGATTGAACATCGCAAGTTTGCGATTGGCATCCATGGGATCGATAAGTGCTTGATTGCCATCGCGGAGATCAACTGAGCACCATTTAGGGGCTTTAGTGATTCGCTTAGTTGGCCAGGTACGGTCAGTTAAATCAACTGGGATAAATGCTTCATAGCGATGCACTGGCATCTTGGAAGGTTGCTGCTCTGGAAAATTCATTTCTACACTCCTATTTTTTTGACGGGTTTGGGTTAAACCGGAAAACACCAAACCCCGCGACGAGGAGACCGGTTAATTGGCCTCGCCACGGCAGCGAAGGAGGAGAGCTGCAAATTGCATACGCCTAGATTAACCCACAATTGCGAATTCTGAAAACTTTCGCGTTGAACTAGAGGACGGGCAGGTAGCGGTCGAGTTCAAAAGCGCTGACTTGGCGACGATATTCTTCCCATTCTGAGCGCTTGTTGCGCAGAACATATTCGAAGACATCTGCCCCTAACGCCTCGCGCACGAGGGCGCTGGATTCCATTGCGCGGATTGCTTCTTCTAGGTTGGTCGGAAGAGCTTCTGGATTTGAATCCTGCGTTAGTTCGTACTTCTCTTCGATGCCTTTGAGTCCAGCAGCCAAGATCACGGCGAATGCTAGATATGGATTGCACGCAGAATCTGGTGAACGAACTTCGACTCGGGTGCTGTTCTCTTTCTTTGGTTTATAGGCCGGAATTCTTACCAATGCACTTCGGTTGTTATGACCCCACGTGACAAATGCTGGTGCTTCTCCCCCGCCGTTAAGACGCTTATATGAGTTGACCCATTGGTTGGTGATCGCAGTGAATTCACGAGCATGCTTCAAAATTCCTGCAACAAAGGAGCGCCCGACTGCAGAAAGTTGGTCTGGTGCACCCTCTTGATGGAAGGCATTCTCTTCGCCATTAAATAATGAGAAGTGAGTGTGCATTCCAGAGCCAGGATGATCGGTAAATGGCTTAGGCATAAAGGAAGCGTGGAAACCTTGGTCGAGTGCAACCTCTTTAACAACGTGACGGAAGGTCATGATGTTATCTGCAGTGCTAAGCGCATCGGCGTAGCGAAGATCAATCTCTTGCTGCCCAGGCGCACCTTCATGATGACTAAATTCAACTGAGACTCCCATGGCCTCAAGCATCGTAATTGCTTGGCGACGAAAATCATGTCCGACCACAGACGGGGTTTGATCAAAGTAACCAGCTGAGTCAACCGGGATTGGAGCTTCACCAGTCTTGGGGGCGTTCTTAAAGAGGAAGAATTCCATTTCTGGATGGGTGTAACAGGTGTAACCCATATCTGCGGCCTTCTTGAGTACCTTCTTCAAGACGAAGCGTGGGTCAGCATCGGATGGAGTGCCATTAGGAAGAGTGATATCACAGAACATGCGCGCAGCCCCGGGCGCTTCAGTTCGCCACGGCAACACTGCAAATGAAGAGGCGTCCGGCTTTGCCAACATATCTGATTCAGTAACACGAGCAAAGCCTTCAATTGCAGAACCATCAAAGCCGATACCTTCATCGAAGGCGTTATCGAGCTCTGCTGGAGCTATTGCAACGGACTTAAGAAAACCGAGAACATCGGTAAACCAGAGACGAACAAATCGAATATTGCGCTCCTCTAATGTGCGAAGAACGAACTCCTCTTGCTTGCTGATCTCTGGATTCATGTCCCGAATAATGCCAAGCCTTCGTTACGGCTGTGTTAACTGGCTTGCTCGGGCCGCGCCTGTGGGAAGAGCGTTGCGTAGACTTTAGGGTGGAGCTCTGCGCGCATCTCAGCAAATTGCGCGGGTGGCCAACCAGCAGCGAAGACTCGTCGCAATAATTTGGCCAATGGATAGCGTGAATCATCATCGAGTGCTCGTTGCAGGGCACGTTGCGCCAAAGCTCCATCTCCGAGTTCATAACTCGATGCTGCAAAGAGAGTGGCAACTGGCGCGATATATCCGGCTGGTGCCACACGCATTAACCAGCGCCAGAGTGATTGCAGCGTCTGTGCATTCTCAATGCTCGTGACGCCCATAGCATAATCGCGTACCTGCACATCATTTAAGCGGACTAGGACCAGCGCTAATAACTTCTTATCTTTAACTATTCCGTTTTCAGTAAATTCTCTGATTAAGTCATTGACCGCAAGTGCGCCTTGTTGCTGAAGTTCAACCACATTATCTGATGCATAGGCAATTAATGGAATTTTGCGTAGCTCTTTTATTAGCGATGAATCAAGATCTAATGCAGATATTGACTTTGCTAAATCTTGCTCATCAGCAAAGGGCATCGGTTTGCCGGCAGCCACCTGCTCTGCGCTTATTCGAGAGGATTCCAAATCCGGCATGGGAGAACCTTGCGGAGGGCAGCACGCTTGATCCATGCAGATTGTCGAGCGCCAACGCTCTCTATGTACAACTAGGCACTCTCTGATTGCTACGCCGCGCAGAGTGATTGCATCGCGCAACGGAGAGAGCAAGAAATCAGCGCTCTCTAAGTGATCAGGTAGATAAGCGACAATGAGAGCTCCATCTGCGCCTTCGCGGAAGAGATGTGAAGCAAGAGCGTCAATTTGATCGAGATCGCATTCGGCCGGGAAATCAATTCGCATCGCCATTCCGATTGCTTCATCGACGAGCGCTATTACAACTAGAGAATTTGTGGGGTGGTATCCGACAAGAAAGGGAATGGCAGAGAGTAAATCATGAGGCGAGGTAAGTGTTGTCATGGGAGAAGAATTGACCTACTTCTTCATGGCGTTCATGCAGCATTAGAACAAGTGTGAACGAGAGAGCGCTGTGGATTATTGGGTGAATTTAGTGGGGCCTTCAACAACAGAAATGGGAATCCGAACAACTTGCAGAATATTGTTTCCGAGCACAGGAAAGGTTGCGCCATCAGCGCTCCATGTTCCTGACCAAGAGATAGTTAGAGTTGCCGTGTACTCCCCCTTGCGCGTGTAAACGTGAGTTATTTGTGTCAGCGGAAAAGGTGCACCACGCAACGGAGTTATCTGTGAATCAGAACCATCTCCGTAATCCCACGAGAATGTAGGGACTAGATTTACATGAACAAGCACTTTTAGGATAACCACAGTTGCTTCAAATCGAGGTTTTGTATCGGTCCAGAAATTTGCGGGGAGTTGCGTTAAGACCTTGCCTGATGGCTGCACAAAAATTGAACTGCGTGGAATTAATTGTGTAATTCGGTCAGAGAGTGATGCTCCTGGCGTATGAATCTTTGGTTTAGCGATAATACGCGGCCGAGGCCGATAGCTGCGCGTCGGTTTCGGTTTTGGAGTGATGGGAAGAATCGGAGCCGCTCTGGGTACATAAGGCTTTCGTACCACCGCTTTCTTGCCATTACGTTTTGCAGTGATTACTACTTCGCCGGTATGGGGGTCGGTAAAAACGCTCACACACACTTTGACTGAACATTGATCTGCGGCACTCGCCGAATCGATGGGAAGCAGAGCAAGCGCTATAAGAAGAGTTAAAATTCTTTTCATCCAGGCAAGTTATGACCTGGCGCGCTCCGCTTTACTCCAACTCCGACATCGCTGTGCAAAGACGGTGGATGTGGAGAGGTAATTCTCGCCAATTCATGCCACTCTAGAGGAGTGAGCGCACGCGATGGCGATGGTTGGGTCGAATGTGACTGCGGCTTTAAGCATTGGGGACTCAACGGAGCGGCAGGCCTATTACTTGTGCGCGACCGAACGGTATTACTGCAACATCGCGCCCCTTGGGTGCACAACGGTGACACATGGGGAATACCTGGTGGTGCAAGAGATTCTCACGAAAGTATCTTTGAAGCAGCGCTGCGTGAATCTCACGAAGAGATCGGAATTGAAATCGCCTTAGTCTCGCAGCGCGAATTGTTTAGCGATAACCACGGAAATTGGCGCTATGACACTGTAATTGCCGATGCCCACCCTGATTTGATTGCTCATGAACAGAACGATGAGTCACAAGAGATTCAATGGGTTAAATTCGAAGATGTCTCGCAAATGCGATTGCATCCAAGCTTTGCTAAGAGTTGGCCTGAGCTACATTCCCTGCTCAATAAATTGTTTATCTAGCGCCTTTAACGAGTTACGAATAACGCTGCCATCAGTGGTGCGCCAGAACGGTGGCATCGAATTAAGTAAAGTGCTGCCATAGCTCTTACTCACGATACGTGAATCGAGAATTGCGACTACTCCTCTGTCATCCAATGAGCGAATAAGTCGACCTGTGCCTTGCGCAAGAAGTAGCGCGGCTCGTGGAAGTGAGACTTGCTTGAATCCACTTCCGCCCGCTTCATCTGCCTGTGCTGCGCGCGCCGCCATGACCGGTTCGTCGGGGCGAGGAAAGGGAATGCGATCAATAGCAACAAGTGTGCAGGATGGGCCAGGAACATCGATTCCCTGCCAGAGAGAGATAGTTCCGAGAAGAATCGAGCGCGGTTCTTTAGCAAAACGTTCAACGAGTGAACCGACGCTATCCCCCCGTTTCTGAGTGATGATGGGAATTTCTAGTTCGGCCAGAACTTTGCGTAAATGTTCATCGGCCATTTCGACACCACGCCAAGAGGAGAAGAGTGCAAGAGTTCTGCCACCTGCAGCGTCTATGAGTTCGCCGAGTTCGGTTAATACCTCTGGACTTGGTCCATCACGACCAGGTTCTGGTAAATGCTTCGGTAGATACAACATTCCTTGATTGGCAAAATCAAAAGGCGAACCAACATCCAACATCTGCACGTTAGCGGGATCGATTTCGCCCTCTTCGAACTCTTCTTTTCCGTCGGAGCTAACATCAAAACCAATGCCCTTAGCAATTGCATCAAAGCTCTTTCCGATAGTGAGAGTTGCGCTGGTTGCAATAACGGGCGATTGCGTCAATAAGTTTTTGCGCAGTACGGCAGAGACGCTGAGTGGTGCTAAATAGAGCGTAGAAAAATTCGGTTCAAACCACATTACTTGATGCACGCTGGGTTTGAGCATCTTGGTCGCGATCTGAGCAATTTCGTTTACTGCGCCTTTGACTCGCGCGCGCTCAGCAAGTTCATCGGGATTGACGATTCCATCGTCGGCAGAAATTAGCGCAGCAACAGCAGTCGTTGCATCCTTGAGATTGCGAATAGGGGCACTGAGTTGAGTGGGTAGATCGGGAAGTCGTCCTGCTTTTGTACTATCGCTGCGGATATCGTCAGCAAAATCTGCAATTGCTTCAGCAAATTTATCTGCTGCTTTCTTCAGGGCATCCGATGCTTTGCCTGGCATAAATTTCTTTGCCATTGAGGCTGCCCGTTCTACTCGGCCAGCTGTGAGTTCTTCGGTGACTGCCTGAGTCGTACGATCCATAAATTCATGTGCTTCATCCAAAATTATGGCATCACGTTCGGGCAATATGGGATGAGAATCCACAATTTCTATGGCAAGAAGCGTGTGATTAGTGACAACGACATCTGCGGTCTGAGCTTTTGCCTTTGCGTTAGCAGAGAAGCACTGAGTGCCAAATGCACAATCATCTTTGCCGATGCATTCGCGCCCCGAAACAGAGTTGGCATACCAAACACGTCGATCTACCTCTGGTGCATCATCTTTATCGCCAGAGACGCCAGGTTTTTCGGCCCAGGCGCGCAATTTCTTTGCATCCTTCTCGAGAATTCCAATTTCGAGCAGCGCCTCTTGTTCAGGGTCTTCGCCCGTGCCGTTCATCTTCTGTAGACATAAGTAATTGCCGACGCCCTTATAGACAGCGAAGGTGAGATCGCGGCCGAGCTCTTTTTCGAGCGCTGGTTTAATCTTGGGGAGGTCGCGTTCCACGAGTTGTCGTTGTAGCGCAAGAGTCGCGGTTGCAACTAAAACTTTCTTGCCGTGCACAAGTGCGGGAACTAGATAGGCAAGTGATTTGCCGGTACCAGTGCCGGCCTGAACTAATAAGTGATGTCGATCTGAGAGCGCGTTTGCAACGGCTTCGGCCATTTCAATCTGACCTTCACGAGGTTGGCCACCTATAGATGCGACCGCAGCATCGAGTGCCCGACGTACCTGCGAAGTCGCGGTATCGCCCTTTTTGCTCACTGCGCCACCTTAGTAGATGGCAATGACATAACTAGGAAACGATATTTATCAGCGGTTCGCCTCGTGATATGCGTCCTAATTGATCCATTACTAATTGGCGACCGCGTGGAACAAAGGCGTTGCTATCTCCCCCAACATGTGGAGCGATGATTAAGTTGGGGCATTTCCAGAGTGGATGTTCGGTAGGAAGTGGTTCTGGGTCAGTCACATCTACGCCAGCGCTAATGCGACCGGAGTTGAGTTCTGCAACTAATGCATCCGTATCGACAACTGGCCCACGGGCAACATTGATAAGAGTTGAGCCATCTTTCATGAGTGAGAGCCTGCGCTCGTTCATGAGATGTCTCGTCTCATCGGTGAGAGGCGTAATCAAAATGACCACATCAAAAGTGGGTAGCAACGCATCAAATTCTGACATCAATCGACTGCCGTTCATGCCGCTGCGGGAGAACCCAGTAACTTCGGTATGAAACGGTGCCAGCATCGATTGTATTTCCAGACCAATACTTCCGTATCCCACTACTGCGACTTTGGAATCAACAAGTGTGGGATTGCGTTGATGGTTCCATTTACTTATCGCTTGATCTTTAGCGAACTGAGGAAAGCCTCGTCTCACACCAATCGCTAGCCCAATAGCAAGTTCGGCGGTTGAAGCATCGTGAACTCCGCGCGCATTACATAAAGTTATGCCATCGCGCATGTAAGGAAGTGCTTCTTCGTATCCTGCCATCATCAGTTGAACAACTTTGAGATTGGGCATGTGCAGAATCGGTTCGTACGAAGGCTTGCCCGCCATGTATTTAGGAGCGTAGAACTCGATTTCTGAATACTGATCCGGAGTAGGAAGTTCGCCATTAGTCGGGAGAAAATCCATTCCTGCAGGTGCTTCTAGCCCCTCCCAGAAACTCCATATCTTCATCACTTAAGAATAGGGGATTGAACATTATTTACAGTGGGTTATTCCTGTTAA
>WLRE01000055.1 GCA_009698045.1 Actinomycetota bacterium
CCAGGAGTCAACCCCTTTGGCGATGAAGCTCTCGCTGCGCTGCCACAATGGTGGCTATCTGATCCATGCCCCGCAAATTCTTCGGAAGAAAGTAGTAATAAATGAGCAGAGTTGCAGCAATAGATTGTGGAACTAATTCAATTCGTCTGCTCATTGCTGATATCGACGGAGATAATTTCCGCGAAGTTATTCGCGAGATGGAGATTGTTCGGCTAGGCGAAGGCGTCGATAAGAATCGAGCATTTGATCCAGCAGCTATCGAGCGCACACTTGAAGCAACGAGAAGGTTTGCTGAAATCATTGCCAGCAAAGGCGTTGAAAAGATTAGATTCTGCGCGACAAGCGCAACGCGTGATGCCCGCAATCGCCAAGTATTTATCGATGGCGTCCGTGAAATTTTAGGAATCGAGCCAGAAGTTATTCCTGGCGCAGAAGAGGCAGCCCTCTCCTTTATGGGTGCAACAAAAGAGATGAAGGGAATCGGCGGTCCTTTTCTCGTTGTTGATATCGGCGGCGGTTCTACTGAATTTGTATTTGGTACTGAGAAAGTAGAGTCAGCAAAGAGCGTAAATATCGGTTGTGTGCGTATGACTGAGCGCCATCTCAAAAAACAACCGCCAGAGGCTCGTACCGTTGCCGCAGCGATTGAAGATATCGACGCAGCTATTGCCGATGCGGCCCGATCAGTTCCACTCAAGAAAGCAACAACATTGATTGCGGTAGCCGGCACAGCAACAACCGTGGCTGCAGCTGCTTTAGCTTTAACCGAATATGACCGTTACTCCATTCATCTCTCGCGGATTCCTGCCCAAAAAGTATTTGGCCTCGCTCAACAACTCACGCTTATGTCCCGCGAGCAGATTGCGGCACTCGGTTATATGCATCCAGGTCGAGTTGATGTGATCACATCAGGAGCGTTGATTCTCTCCCGCGTTATGTTGGCAACTGGCGCGTCTGAATTTGTTGCCTCTGAGTCCGATATCTTGGATGGCATTGCGTGGGGACTCACCACAATCATCGAACCACTTCCAGAAGTTATCGAAGAAGAGCTAGAAGAAATCGTTGAAGGCATTGATGAGGGCGCACAGGATGTTTTCGATGAAATGGATCAAGAGTTAAGTCAAGAGTGAGGAATTTGAATTAGTGTTTATGGAACGCTCGAATGGAATTTAAGCTAAGTAACCCACTCATTGAATGGCGGGGACCTGCTCCTTTCTATTTTGTTGCGATTGATGAAGCAGATAGCAAAATTATCAAGAGCGTGGCAAAGGAATACTCCTATGGGTGGGGAGTTATTTATGTGACCGTGACTGCGGCAAAGATGACTTGGACGACGGCAGTTATTCCTAAAGATGGCCGCTATTTAATCCCAATGAAGGATGCGATGAGAAAAGCGATAGGAATTGAACTTGGAGATGTAGTGAAAATGAAGGTAAAGCTAGGCAAGAACGGCTAGTAGACTTTCCACTTCGCCTCGCCCCCGTAGTCCAATGGCAGAGACAGAGGACTTAAAATCCTTCCAGTGTCGGTTCGAGTCCGACCGGGGGCACCAGTTAGAGAGCTCTTACCGAGATAAAGTGGTTGTTATCGGTCTTGCCCACACCTGAGACCGGGTAGCCGGTGCTGTACATCAACTCTCCCCACACATGGGTGGCATCAAATTCTGACGAAGAGTTATAAAAGACTGATGGGCCGTACGTGGGATCGGGCACGCTGAGGCCACTTTCGTAAGTAACCAATTCTGCAAGTTCCATCTTTGAAGGCATAAACCAATCAGTTTTGCCGCCGCCGGTATAACTCTTTGCTGCACCGGCTGCGTAATTATTAGTCACCGCGTTGTAGGCGCCATTTTGAGTAATGATTGCTGTGGTGTTTGCATAACCGGTACCAATTGATGTTCCTTGAGCTGCGGCACCGATTTGGGTTGTTGCATAATTAATGGACCATTGCGCCGATGGGCCTACAGCAACTCGACCTTCAAGATAATGGCATGAGCTAGCACAAGGCGCGCCAGTCTCAGTGAACGCTGTTTGTGAAACATAGAAGATAGTCCCACCACCAGGGCCGATATCACCAAGTGCGCAAACTGCATCTATTGCACAGGTTGGAGAATGCGGACCACTCTGAATTGTAAATTTTGCAATATTTGCCGTCAGTGCTACTGGCGAAGTAAATGAAATCGTAAAGGATCGAGTACTACTTGATATGGACATTCCAGCGCTACCGGCACCAACGAGAAAAGTTCCTGAGCTGTTGTAAATAACTGCGCTTGTGGATGTTGAATTAAAGAGCGCTAAGGGCGAATTACTAGTGCTGCCAAAAGCGTTAATTGTGAAGTCAACGCCAAAACAAGTATCCGGTATGCCTGAGACCGTTGCGGAATTGAAGTAGTAACCGCCGCCACCGGAAGCGTTCACGAAAGTCGAAACCGGAGTCAGAGTTAGGCTGGTATTTCCGGAGCAGGCTGGAGTTTGAGCAATTCCCTGACCAAATTCTTTGGACTGATTTGAATTGATGGTGACATTCGCGGCCAAAGTGGTCTGTACGAAGAAAGCGCCACCCGCAATCAAAACTATGGAGGTCAGGATTCCGAGAAGAGATCGCTTTCGCGGTTGTTCATACAGATCATCAGGGTCGTCACAGTAGTACTTCTCCACCGACCACCCCTCAAATTAGACCTCACGAATATTGGAATAATCATAGTTTATTCGTTTAAGCTGTGGTAGCGCTAAAACCCTGCGCTGGTGCACCTAGCAGGCACAGCAATAGCGGGAAAACCCGACCCCTAGGGAGCTACTCAGCTCCTCAAACATCGCTTTAAGAATGAATGGCAAAGCAATTGCAGACCGCCATAGTCTTCTTGCCATAGAGGGTCAGCTCCGGCATTTACAACCACATGTTCCTGGAAGCCATAACTGTCTGGTTAGAGAAATACTTACGATGCTCAATGCTAATTCTCGATTATAGTAAAAGATATTGACTCTTGATTGGATTGGCCTGACTATTAGACATGACTAATGCAGAATTAATCACGACAGTAATTTCAACACTGTCGCTCTTCATCCTTTTTCTCTCCTTACTTGCAGTCGCAAAATCCAATAATAATGTCGCAAAGTCCATGCGGCTCACTAATTTGCAGTCTATGGTCGGTGAAATGAACGAAATTCGAAGACTGCGAGCTTCGAATCCAGATGTAGAAAGATCACTTTTTCTTGAGCGTCAAAATTGGAGTGATATTGAAATTGAGCAGAATTTGATTGCTGTCCAGTTAGCAAACATATTCGAATGGGCGTATTTGGCGAGACGTGATGGCTTAATTGAAAAGGATATCTGGGAATCTTGGGTTGAAACGTGGAGATCAGTCATTTTATCCTCAGAGGCACTGAGAAAAAGCTTCACACCATCGGTTTGGACCTTTGGAAGAATGAACGATATGACTTCAATTCTTAATGATTTAGTAAATAATTCAGGGAACATACAAGATCCATATAAGAAGTAAATATTTGTGATTACTACTAACAGATTTTACAAACGAATTTATCTCTCCGTTAATGGCTTTTTAATTGCCACCCATTTTGGACCCACCGTACTTGTCGTAACAATCGCGTTCCTTTTGTCTTTGACGCAGTATTCAATATTTGATTCGGCGAAGATTGCCGCAGCAATTTTGGCTGGGCAATGTGTGGTCGGGTGGAGTAATGACCTCGTTGATTTCCCACGTGATCTTGCATCCGCTCGCATGAGGAAACCATTAGTTGCAGGGGCGGTTTCTTCTGGTGCATTAAAACGTGCAATCTTTATCGCTCTCTCCCTGGCCGTAGTCCTTTCATTTATTGGCCCCCTTGGCCGGAACGGGGGAGCGCTCCATTGTTTAGGTCTGTTGAGCGCGACGCTCTATAACTTTAAATTAAAGGAGACAATCTTCTCCGCTCTTCCCTACATAATCTCCTTTGGCGCAGCGCCGTGGGCTATCTATCTGAGCGCGGATAAGAACCCTTCACTTTGGTTGGTTCTCGCCTTCATGATCTTTGCATCAGCCTTCCATTTTCTTAATGTCGTAAAGGATTTAGAGTCGGATTTGCAACAGGGAGTTCTCGGTCTACCTCAACGCCTAGGTCGTCAGAAGTCCATTGCAGCAGCCCTTGTACTGATTCTCTGCGGGGTTACGCTTCTAGCTCTGAAGTGGCGAGTTCTCTTCTAAGGCTTGAAATTCCAAGTTAATTCTCAGTTTTCCTGCACTCTTCGAGAGGCTGGGAAAGCCATCCATTGTTATTCTTCTATCAACTCTCAACCTAGGCTCAGAAGGAGCAATAGATGGAAAGCACCAACCCAGTCTTTAAGCGCGGATATGCAGCGATGGGCCACTCTGGTACAACTGTGACCCCAGGCGATGTTGATGCACTCAATGATCTTTATAACGCACCAGCTGCTTCCTCTTCTCGTACCGGACGCATGACTATCGATGATGTTGTTATTCGCACTTCAATGCTCTTCGCAGTACTCGTCGCTGTAGGCGCATTCGCCTGGACAGCTAATCTTGGCACCGGTTTCTTGCTGATTGGTTTTATCGGCGGGCTAGTGCTGGGAATGATTAACTCATTTAAATCCACAGTAAGTGCTCCACTTGTAATTGCTTACGCGGCTTTTGAGGGCTTAGCTCTTGGCGTACTTAGCCACATGTATGAATCTCAATACCCAGGCATTATTTCGCAAGCAGTCATCGGAACTCTTGCTGCATTTGTTGGAATTCTCTTTGCCTATAAGAATAAGAAGATTCGTGTCACGCCAAAATTCCAGCGCACCATGTTTGGCGCATTGATTGGCTACTTTGTCCTGGGAATCATTTCTATGATTGCTGGTTTTGCTGGAGTCGGTCAAGGTATGGGCTTTTATGGAGTATCCGGCCTTGGCCTATTGCTAGCAGTTGCAGGAGTTGGATTTGCTAGCTTCTTCTTGGTCCTGGATTTCGATCGCATTGAAAACATGGTCCGAAACGGTGCGCCACAACAAGAATCATGGCGTGCAGGTTTTGGTCTTATGGTGACGGTCGTCTGGTTGTATATGGAAGTTCTGCGCTTACTTTCAATTCTTCGTCGCGACTAACTAATTCAGCACCTCTTCGTCTTTAGTTCTGGTCTCTGGTAAGTACAGGGCCAGAACAAAGGCGATAGCTGCAACGCCCATAGTGACCACGAGTGCTGTGTGATACGAATACTGATCAGATAAGAAGCCGAGAAGTATCGGCGAAACAATCATTCCTGCATCGCCAGCCATCTGCCAGACCGCCACAACTTGGCCACCCTTGCCTTTGAACACATCTCCTACGATGTTTGCGTGACCGGTGCCCATAAAAGCGCCACCAAGCCCAAAAATAACCATCGATAGGAAGTAGTACCACTCCGCATTCGCAATTACGAGTGTGCCGACGCCCAGAGTGAGAAGAAATGAACCAATGAGAATAACAAAGCGACGACCACGGAAATCAGATTGACGACCTGCATACATCAAGATTAAAGCTTGTGCGATTGCCGAAAGGGTAAATCCATAACCAATAATCGAAGGTGAACCATGTAATTTGTCGCGGACAAAGAGCGGCAAAATTGAATTGCGCATTCCGAATAAAACCCAGTTGATAAGAAATGCAAATACTAGAGCTGAACGATAAGGAAAGTTCTTGAGGGCATCACGAATAAGAATCCGATCTGCCGGATCTTGCTTCGGGGAAGTCTTGCTCCCTAAGCGTTTCTCATTGAGCGCAATAAAAGTCAGAACACTGCCGCACGTTAATGTGATTGCATAAACAAAGAATGGTGCGCGAAGCGAGAGCCCGGTAAGTAGGCCACCGAAGGATGGACCGGTAATTCCACCAATAAGAAATCCACTGTTATACATTGATTGCGCCCGGCCTAATTGATTATCAGAGACCGATCGCATCAGTAGTGCACTGGCGGCAACCGAGAACATCGAAGAGCCAAGGCCTCCGGCCGAACGAAAAACCAAGAGCTGCCAATAACTCTGAGCTAATCCGCATAGGAGCGAGGAGACTGCAACCAGGAAGAGTCCGGTACCCAGTACCAATCTCTCACCAAATCGATCGACTAATTTTCCAGATATCAATCCGGTGGCAAAACGTGCGAGGGCGAAGGTAGAGATGATGAAACCGACTGCTGTCTTGTTAACACCAAATGTTTCAGCAAAGAGTGGAATTGCGGGAACAATTAATCCAAAACCAACTGCCACGAAGAAAGAGACACCCGAGAGTATGTAAACCTCTCTCGGAAGAGTCTCAGCACTGCGCTTGAATTTAAGCAATTGCCTCGCCAGCAGCTTCTTCCTTTGCTGCGTGATGCGCTGCGCCGCTACGCAGTGGTGTTTCGCGGAGGAAGAGCGCCAAGATCAATCCGATCAGGGTGATAGGAGCTGCCGCTAAAAAGACATTATGGAAAGCGTGCACATAAGAATCGAGGAAGGTCGCCTTGAGTGCAGGGTCATAATTATCCAAAAGGCCGGGGTTATCTTGAACCGCCTTGGATACTGCAGGAGTAAAGCCTTGCAGTGCAGATGGATTGGTTGCCGCTAACTCTTTGAGCCCCTGTGGAATGTAATCGCCGAGACGACTTGCATAGATTGTTCCAAAGATTGCCACGCCAATTGTGGAGCCCACGGAACGGAAGAAAGTATTAGCACTTGTTGATACTCCCATATCCTTAAATTCCACAGCATTTTGAAGCGCAATAACTATGGTCTGCATCGATAGTCCAAGTCCCATGCCGATTAATACCGCAAAAATAGCGAGTTGCCAGAATGGGGTATCTACGCCGAGGGTAGTCATGAGCGCGATTCCGATTGTCATCAAACTAAGTCCAATGATGGGAAAGCGCTTGTAATGGCCGTGCTTGCTGATCATCTTGCCGCTGAAAATCGACATCGAAACAATTCCGATCATAAACGGAATGAGTTTTAACCCAGAGATAGTTGCAGAATCTCCTTTTACTAGTTGGAGATACAGCGGAATCATGACAATCGCGCCAAACATTCCCGCACCGATAATAAAACCGAGCGCCGATGTGAGTGAGAAAGTGTGATTCTTAAAGAGAGACATCGGCAAGATTGGTTCAACCGCGCGAAGCTCTTGAAGAATGAAGAGAACGATAAGGACTACTGCTATGCCGAGCGCCGTAAGTGTCTTTGATGTTAGCCAGCCGTCTTGCGGTCCATAAACAGAGATACCCAAGAGAAGTGCGGATACGCCAGAGACCATAAGAAGCGCGCCCAAGTAATCAATTTTATGTTCGCGGCGAACCTTGGCGATATGTAATGAGGCGGTTGTAATGATGAGGGCTGCAATTCCAAATGGAAGATTGATGTAGAAAATCCAACGCCATCCAGCTGTTCCTAGAATCTGGGCATGGTCAGAGAAGAATCCACCGAGCAATGGGCCGGCAACGGAAGAGATTCCCCAGACTGCTCCAAAATAACCTTGATAGCGACCACGTTCGCGAGGCGAGACGATATCTCCAATAATGATGAAGGTCAGCGACATTAACCCGCCAGCACCTAAACCTTGGATAGCTCGGAAAATAATGAGTTGATCCATAGTTTGCGCAGCACCTGCGGCAAAGGAACCGATAAGGAATGTGACAATTGCAAATTGGAAGACTGGACGACGCCCATAGAGATCTGAAATTTTTCCGTATAACGGGGTGGATGCGGTCGATGTCAATAAATAGGCGGTAACAACCCAGGTGTAGTGATTAAGTCCGTGAAGGTCGATAACGATGGTCTTGAGTGCGGTTGAAACGATGGTTTGATCCAGGGCCGCGAGCAGCATTCCCATCATGAGCCCAGAGAGGACTGCCATAATTTCCTTGTGGCTCAAAGGCCCGGACGTTTTGGTTTCTTTAGACATGAATACCTTCTCTGACTTCATTGTGACCGCTCAAAAGCGAGCTTTATATTAGTTTGGATTTAGTCGTATTCTATCCCCATGAGCGCAAATAAGTCTGGTGTAAGCATTTATGCCCACGAGTTAACTAAGACCTATCGCAATGGCGAGGTCAAAGCTCTCGATGGATTAACCCTCGAAGTTGAAGAGGGCACGGTATTAGCTCTGCTTGGTCCCAACGGCGCAGGCAAGACAACAACGGTACGAGTACTCGCAACTCTTTTAACTCCTGATTCTGGATATGCCACTGTTAATGGTGTCGATGTAGTTAAACACCCCGATGAAGTGCGCAAAATGATTGGGCTCTCTGGTCAATATGCAGCGCTCGATGAGACCCTGACAGGTTGGGATAACCTGAATATGTTTGGTCGTTTGTATCACTTGAGTTCGCAAGGCGCTAAAGCGCGTGCCGAAGAATTACTCGAGAAGTTCTCACTTACTGATGCTGCAAAACGTCCCATCAAAACTTATTCGGGTGGAATGCGTCGTCGTCTTGATTTAGCTGCTTCGCTCATCATTAAACCAAAAGTTCTCTTTCTCGATGAACCAACAACTGGTCTTGATCCTCGTGGTCGCCAAGAGATGTGGGGAGTCATTGACGAACTCGTTAAAGGCGGCGTGACGTTATTGCTCACTACGCAGTACTTAGAAGAAGCAGATCAACTTGCCGATTCGATTGCTGTTATTGATAC
>WLRE01000056.1 GCA_009698045.1 Actinomycetota bacterium
AAAAAGTTTGGAGCTTTTCTGCTCCAACCGTAAGAAAATAGCTTTCATCATGCGGAAGCAATTTTCTAAGCCAATATCCCGAAGGGTTGCCATAAGGCGCTGCAATTATCTGGTCATAACGAGTAACACTTTTCAGGCGTTCAAGCCAGATTTGAGCGGCAGTCGTTCCTGCGCCTTTCGTGCCATCGCTTAGTAAATAGGGCTCGGTCATAGATTGAACTTCATCAATCAAAGCGGGATCTATCTGCCAGATACGCGATCCGGCAATCGGATTAAAAATCTTTGATCCAAGAGTTCCGTTGTAGGAAAGAAGAGTTGCTAGATCATCATCGACAAAGGCGCCATCGAGTTGACGGTGTGTTGGTTCAGTAAGAAAAATAACGGTTGTTGCTTGAGCTGGAGAGATAAGAGTAAGAGAAGTGAGAGATGTAAAAACAAGGAGAAAGAGAATCCTCTTCGCGCTTTTCACTGTTTAATCTCCCCAGATTTAGCAATGAGCTTCTTCTCATCTGGGTAGGCAAGCATCGAGATAATATCTTCGAGTGGGAACCATCCAACATCATCAACTTCGGTAATTTGTGGTGCTAAATGGCCGCCAGTCTCTTTAAAGAGATAGTGATGAACTGTTTTATGAATGCGCTTTCCACCAGCCATAAACCAGAAATCGATTACGCCAAGAGATTTAGAAATTTCACTTTCAATGCCGGTCTCTTCACACACTTCACGAATCGCAGCTTCTTCTGGCGTCTCACCTTCTTCGATATGTCCCTTAGGCAGTGACCATAAGAGCCGTTCACCCTTTTGGTCCTTTAAATCTTTACGACCAATAAGTAAGCCCTTGGTGCCTGTTGTATCAATGACTAATCCACCTGCACTAACTTCATCCACACGCTTGGCGTACTTCATGGGTTTATGCGGAGCAGACTTTTGAGGCTTGTTGGCGGTAGCCGTTTTATTTGAGGGCGCTTTCTGATCTGCGCCAGTCGTTGAAGTTGAGTGAGGTGAGTGTGAACCAGCCGGGCGCTTTCTTCTGCGCTTTTTCCGCTTTACTAATGGAGCAGAAACGGCTTCGCCACCCGCACCAGGTGCCGGGGTCATAGAGCAAGGGTACTGCTCTAACCTTGCCTATGTGATGACGCAGAGCCCGAATAATTTAGGGGCAGACCCCCGCGCAATTGCGATCAATCGCGCCACCGAAGCTCTGTTGAGCGGCGCTCCCGTCGCACTCGAATTAGCCACTCTATTTAAAGAGGCGGGCCACACCTTGGCTTTAGTGGGCGGCCCAGTTCGCGATGCAATTTTGGGACGACTAGGAAATGATTTAGATTTCACAACAAGTGCGCGCCCAGATATAACTTCTAAGATCTTAAAGAAGTGGGCAGATGCTGTTTGGGAGACCGGCGCACAGTTTGGAACTATCGCTGCAAAACACGGGCAACTCACTATTGAAATTACAACATATCGCTCTGAAAGTTACGATTCAAATAGTCGTAAACCTGATGTTGATTTCGGAAACTCCATCGAAGGAGACTTGGGTCGTCGCGATTTCACAGTAAATGCAATGGCTCTCGAATTAACGACCGATCAACCTACATTCATTGATCTATTCGACGGTGTTACAGATTTAATGAGAAGAGTATTGCGCACTCCAGGTAAAGCTGAAGATTCATTCTCGGATGATCCATTACGAATGATGCGCGCCGCTCGATTTGCTGCGCAGTTAGATTTCACTTTAGATTCCGGAGTGCTTACAGCAATCACAGAAATGAATGAACGAATTACTATAATCTCCGCTGAGCGCGTTCATGATGAACTAGTGAAATTAATTATGTCGAATAATCCACGTGCTGGGCTATCTATATTGGTGGACTCAGGGTTGGCGAACATTGTCTTGCCCGAGTTGCCTAAATTAAAATTAGAGATTGATGAACACCACCACCACAAAGATGTCTATGAACATACGTTGACGGTTCTTGAGCAAGCTATTGCGCTCGAAGATCGACTAGGCGGACCCAATCTTGTAATTCGTTTAGCTGCTTTGCTCCATGACATAGGCAAGCCACGCACTCGCGAGCTCATTCCTGGTGGTGGTGTTTCATTTCATCACCATGAAGTTGTAGGCGCACGAATGGCCAAGGAGCGCTTGCGCGCGCTGCGTTTTAGCAATGACATCATTAAAGATGTATCTACTCTGGTCTTTCTCCACCTACGTTTTCATGGGTACGGAACAGGTGAATGGACCGATTCAGCAGTTCGCAGATATATCCGCGATGCCGGAGATCTCTTAGTTCACCTCCACCTGCTTACTCGCGCGGATTGCACCACCCGCAATAAGGCAAAGGCTGAGAAATTAGCTCAAACCTACGACTCATTAGAAGAGCGAATTATTCAACTCATGGAAGAGGAGGAGCTCAACAAGATCCGCCCAGACCTTGATGGATTGGCGATTATGAACATCTTAGGTATTTCACCATCTCCAATAGTGGGCAAGGCATATCAATACTTATTGGACCTTCGAATGGAGCGCGGACCATTGGGTGAAGAGGCAGCGAAAGCAGAACTACTTACTTGGTGGAATCAGCAGCAAAAGTAGTCTTTCGCAAGAGAGTGAGTGCTGCAAAAAGATAGATAGCAGCCATCACAAATGGCAACACATGAGACTGCCCGCTAATAGGAAGTATTGCTGCCGCCATTAGCGCGCCAGACATAATTCCTGCGTTGACTGCAACATCATAAAATGCAAAGACTCTGCCGCGGTATTCATCCTGAATCTTGGATTGCACTAAAGCATCATTAGTTACTTTAAGTCCTTGACCAAAGAGGCCTACAAAAAATGCAGTAAGGATGAAAATAATCTGTCCTTGATTTACTGCAAAGAGAATCAGAATTGGAACTGGACCAATAAGTGAGAACCTAATCCACTTGTGGCGACCCAGATGTGCAACTGCCCAAGGACTAAGAATTGAACCGATACCTACACCGACGCCGGCAATAGCAAGTGCGTAACCAAATCCTCTCAAGCCAGCATCCGGGTTATCTGGTGAATGAAAGGTATTTCGCTCGAGCAATAAACCCATCAATGTAAGTGCTGTAACTCCACCGCGCTGAATAGCAGTGGCGATAATTCCGCGAAGCGAATCGCCATGGGATCGAAGAATTGAGAAACCCTCAAACATTTCAGCAAGACCACGAATGTCAGACGTTACTTCATGTTCGTGTGGACCAATATCTTTCTTTCCTAATTGCTGAGTGATTACTGCGGCCAGAAGATATGAGGCACTTGCAAGAAGAACTACAACAAAACTTGAGAAGTCACTATTTGATGAGTGATCCAAAAGATTCTTTATGCCTATTCCAATACCACCACCAATAACGACGCTTATAGTCCCACCCGTTACAGCTAATGCGTTTGTTGCGACCAAGCTTTCGCGAGGGGAGAGCAGTGGCAGACCGGCAGATAAGCCGGCAAGAATTAATCGATTCGAACCGAAAGCGAGTAGTACAAAGAATGTGAGGAGCAGGCCCGTAGCTCCAGCTTTAATAAGAATTGCAACAACAATTAGATCT
This sequence comes from Actinomycetota bacterium, assembly GCA_009698045.1. Lineage (GTDB taxonomy): Bacteria > Actinomycetota > Actinomycetes > Nanopelagicales > Nanopelagicaceae > AAA044-D11. The sequence goes on from WLRE01000056.1 coordinate 3,568, forward strand.
AGCGCACGAAATGTATTAGCGAAAGTAACTATTCGCTGGCGACTAAATCGATCGAGAAAAATTCCGACATAAGGCCCAACGATTGAATACGGCAGTAGAACTACGGCGAAAGCAGCAGCCGCATCTATGGCACTCGGGGCGCGCTCGGGAGAGAAGAGCACAAAGGAGGCCAGGGCAGATTGAAAAACCCCATCCGTAAGCTGCCCCAACCACCTAATAGATAGGAGGGCGCGCAATTTTTGAGTAAGCACCACGCCCCCGAGCGTAGTAACTAATTGGGGATTATCCTTATCGGATTATGTGGTCAAAACGAGATCTCATCGATTATTCACTTGATCGTCGCGCTACGTTAGTTTCTCTCCGCCGAGGCTCAGTGTCTGCCCTTGATGCATGTGACGCCGATCCATATTTAAAACGCGCAGCCGAGTATCACGGCGAGATAACTAAGCGCGAATGCCCAATCTGCAAGAAATTGAATATTCGAGAGCTCCGTTACGCCTTTGGTGATCAACTCGGCCAATACTCAGGTCGAATCAAATCTCTGGCCGAACTCGATGAGATGCAGAACGAATATGGCGAGTTCCGCGTCTACACGGTAGAGATTTGTCTTGACTGCGGCTGGAACCATTTGATCTACTCCTATTTATTAGGAGATGGCGTTGCACGTAAAGCACCCCGCAAATCGCACACTATGGAGGACGATGATTGGGGACATCTGACTGGCGCTGCCCGCCCAGACGGTCGAGTAAAGGCTTGGTATATGCCAAGTGAGGGCAAACGCAGGTAACACCAGTAACCTTTCATCATGGCATCGGGAATTCATTGGGAGCGCGCTCGCATTAAGCAATTAGCGATACGCCTACTAATTTTCGGTAGCGGTTTAGGTTTCATCCTCGGCGCACTTGCATTTCTGATTGCATATTTCACCGTTTCGATCCCAGACCCTAATGCATTTGTAAATAGCCAATCCACCATAATTCAATATGCAGATGGTCAAGAAGTAGGACGCCTAGGTTCTGAAAATCGAACCATTGTTAAATTAGCAAATATCCCATTACATATTCGTGAGGCGGTAATGGCTGCCGAGGATCGCAATTACTACAGCGAGAGTGCGATTAGCCCACAAGGAATCGCTCGGGCAATTTGGGACAACATTAAGAGTCTCGGTAAAGGCGGTGGTGGCTCCACTATTACTCAGCAATATGCAAAGACAGCGTTTCTTAGTCCTGAGCGAACAATTATCCGCAAGGTAAAAGAGTTCGTTATAGCAATTAAATTACAACAACAAATGTCCAAGGATCAGATTCTCGAGAATTATCTCAACACCATTTACTTTGGGCGAGGCTCTTATGGAATCCAGACCGCCTCTGAAGTCTATTTTGGCAGGAGCGTCAAACAGTTAACTATTTCGCAGGCCGCAGTTCTCGCAAGCATTCTCAATGCACCAGGATTCTTTGATCCTTCGTACGGGGAAAATAATCTCAAACGCCTTCAATATCGATTCCAGTACGTCGTAGATGGAATGTACAAAGCAAAATGGATTAATGAGGCAGAGTACAAGGCAGTGAAATTTCCAGTTATTAAAGATCGCGTAACTTCTGGAGCGCTCGCCGGACCTAAAGGGTATTTAATTTCATGGGTCGTTCACGAACTCAAAAATCTGGGTTTCACCGAAGAGCAGTTACAAACTGGTGGATATGTCATTAAAACTACCCTCGAAAAGAGAGCACAAACCGCTGCGGTAGATGCGGTAGATAAAATCATTCCGCAAAAGATTCCCGACGATTTAAAAGTTGGCCTCATATCAATTAGACCTGGCACTGGTGAAATAGTTGCTATGTACGGTGGTAAAGATTATTTAGTAAGCCAACTAAATAACGCCACCCAATCAATTGCACAGGCCGGATCAACATATAAGCCTTTTGCAATCATTGCGGCGTTAGAGAATGGAATTCCATTAACTTCCATCTGGAATGGTGGATCACCAAAGGTGTACGACGACATTGGTGCACAGAAGCCGTATCCAGTTTTCAACTACAGCAACGAGCAGTTCGGGGATATTGATTTACTAGAAGCAACCGCTCACTCAGTGAACACCATATTTGTTCCGCTTGGAATGAAAGCAGGAGTTGAAAATGTGGTCGACGCGGCACGAAGAGCTGGTATTCCTTCAAGTGTTGAAATGATAGCCACCCCCTCAATTTCATTGGGAGTATCTAGTCCTCACGTCATTGATGTTGCCAATGCTTATGCAACTTTTGCGGCGAACGGTCTTTACTCCAAACCATTCATCATCAAAGAAGTACTTGGATCAAACGGTGGCATCTTCTATCAAGGCAGCATTTCTACACAACAGGTCTTTCAACCCAACATCATCGCCGATCTGACTTATGCACTCGAACAAGTTCCAATTCGTGGAACTTCGGCATGGGCGCTCTCTAGTTTTGGTCGACCTAGCGCCGGCAAAACCGGAACAACAACCAACAACGGAGCGGCTTGGTACAACGGATATGTCCCACAATTGGCAACGAGCGTGGCGATGTTTAGAACCGATGCAACTTTGTCGCTGAATGGAATCGGTGGCCTGCGTTCAGTAACGGGCGGCACTTATCCGGCAATGATTTGGAACGCCTACATGAAGAAGGCGCTTAAGGGCCTACCTATCGAAAGATTCCCAGAACCAGCTAACGTCAATGGCATCGAACCAATCAATATGGTTGATGCCGTCCCCACTCTTGATCCTTCATTAGCGATACCGACTCCAACCCCAACGCCCACTCCCACAAAAAAGAGATAGCCCGCAGTGAAGTTTGCGAGCTTTACCGTGAAAAGCGCGGTCGCACTCGGACTTCTCGCCGCATTACTCTCGTTTGCTAAATTCCAACATTGTCGCGAAACAAACTGGGCTCAACCAGATGAGTATGTACATGCATGCTATTCCGACCTCTCCGCGCTCTTTGATTCTCGCGGCTTATCTACTCATACATGGCCATTTAGTAGCGTAACAAATTCTGTGGAATACCCGCCAGGTACTGCGATGGTCATGTGGGCGACATCCTTTCTTGTAGGTGATAGCGATAATTCCATTCGAAACTATTTTGATATCAATGCTCTATTTATTGCATTGCTCTTTCTTGCAACAGTAGTTCTCATTGCAAAAATGAAACCTAAACTCTGGTTTCTCTTACCGCTCTCACCCGCTGTTGTAGCAAGCCTCTACATTAATTGGGATCTTTGGGCGGTGATATCTGCAGTAGCTGCAATCTATTTCTTTGACCAAAGGCGCTACATACCAAGTGCTCTGCTACTTGGGCTTTCAATCGCTACAAAATTTTTCCCGATAGTGTTACTCGTTCCTATTCTTATTATCTTTATACGCCGTTTCGCAATTAGCGCTCTTCTTAAATATTTTGCTATCACATTAAGTACATGGGCAGTAATAAACATTCCGTTCGCGGTTACTACACCGCAAGGGTGGTATCGCTTCTTTGAATTGAACGCCGCACGCCCCGCAGATTGGGGATCGCTCTGGATTGGAATACATATCTTTGGAGTGAAATTATCAAATGTAAGCACTAATTCATTTATTCTCTTCGCGATAGGTGCACTTGCTTATGCAATCTATCTCTTAAGAATCGAACGCATTCCAAGTCTCGCACAATGCGCATTTGTTATCGTCGCTATATTCACTGCCGCCAGCAAGGTGTACTCACCTCAATATATTTTGTGGCTAACCCCGCTTGCGATACTCGCATTACAGAACGCCCGCGATCGCACCGCTTATTGGATTTGGCAGGGCAGTGAATTGATTTATCACTTCGCCATCTGGCAGTACCTAGCTCTCTTTACCGGCTCCCGCTTCGGACTTTCTAGCCACTGGTATGCGGCAAGCATCTTTGTGCGCCTGGGGGCTCTGGCCTGGTTCTGTGCCAGCCTCATGCGTAAATCCACACCGCCTGGCGTCCCACAGCAACCGCAATTTCCGACTACCGCAGTCAGCGGTTAGGCTTAGCCTTCCTTCATTGAGAGCTGCGCCGCAGTTTTCGCCGAAGGAAATCGTTGCCCTCCTGCCGCGGAAATTCCGTGGCCGCTTTAGTCCAGAGGAGGTGGGGTTAACACATGCGTCATTATGAACTCATGGTCATTCTTGATCCTGAATTAGAAGAGCGCACAGTCCAGCCAAGTCTTGAGACATATCTCAAGATCATTAAAGATTCTGGCGGAACTGTCGACAAGCTCGATATCTGGGGACGTCGCCGTATGTCCTTCGAAATCAATAAGAAAGCTGAAGGAATTTACGCAGTTGCAGATATGCACTGTGGTCCAGAGGCAATCAAGGAACTAGACCGTCAATTAAATTTGAACGAATCTGTTCTACGTACCAAAGTCGTACGTCCAGAATAAATTCATTACCTAACTAATACATCGAAAAGTAGATAAGAGAGAGAAATATGGCAGCTGGAGATACCAACATCACGATGATCGGTAACTTAGTAAACGATCCTGAACTGCGCTTCACACCTTCTGGTGCTGCGGTTGCAAAGTTTACGGTCGCTTCAACTCCCCGCTATTTAGATAAGGCTACAAACGAATGGAAAGATGGCGACAGCCTCTTTCTCTCGTGCCAAATTTGGCGTCAAGCAGCCGAGAACGTTGCGGAGTCACTTACTCGCGGTATGCGCGTAATTGTCTCTGGTCGTTTGAAGCAACGCAGCTACGAGACCAAAGAGGGCGAGAAGCGCACAGTATTTGAGGTTGAAGTTGACGAGGTAGGTCCATCACTTCGTAACGCAACCGCAAAGGTCACCAAGGTTAATCGCGGTGCATCAACTGGCGGAGCCGGTTCATTCTCAACTCCTGTCGAAACTTCATCAGCTGAAGATCCATGGTCTGCAGCTCCCGTCGGAGGCGGCTGG
>WLRE01000057.1 GCA_009698045.1 Actinomycetota bacterium
CATGAAGATATGTATCCACTGGCGTGGATGATTGGAACCTGGGGCGGCACTGGTCGTGGTGAGTATCCAACAATTGAACCCTTTCTCTTCGAGCAAGAAATTACCTTTGGCCACGATGGACGTCCATTTATGACCTACTCATCTAAGAGTTGGATTATCGACGAGAACAACGTGCGAATTCGCCCTGGTGGATCTGAAGTCGGATTCTGGCGACCAAAGCCAAACAAAGTCATTGAGATGGTTATTTCGCATAACACCGGAATTACTGAAGGTTGGGTTGGTGTGCACGATGGACCCAAGATTCAATTAGCAATGGATCAAGGGTATTCCACTCCAACGGCAAAGATTGTTACTGCCGGGCACCGCTTATATGGATTAGTAGATGGGCAACTCTTTACTTCTTATGACATGGCTGCTGAAGGTCAGACTCTTCAAGCCCATATCTGGTCGAGTTTGGAACGCCAACCCAGTGAGTGAACTCCATCCTTTTCAAGGAGAAGTCCTCGCTGAATTAATTCGTAACGGAGTTGTGGAATCAGTTCACGCCGGACACCTTGTTGCTCTTGCAAGTGATGGATCAGTCTCTCTTTCCAAAGGCGATATCTCACTCCCGATCTTTCCTCGCTCCACCGTGAAATCCATTCAAGCCTCTGCCATGGTCCGTGCTGGACTGCGCTTACCACCAAAATTATTAGCACTTGCTGCCTCTTCACATTCAGGTTCACAAGCACACCTAGACGCGGTTCTAGAAATTCTTGCAAGTGCAGGACTGACTGAAAATGATTTATTAAATGCAACCGATAAACCGCTAGGTGAGAGCGAACGTCTTGCGTGGGGTTCAGCAGCGCCAACTCGACTAGCTATGAACTGCAGTGGAAAACATGCGGCGATGCTTGCGACTTGCGTAATTAATGGCTGGGATATCAAGAGCTATCTCGAGATGGATCATCCATTGCAATTAGCAATCTTGCGGGAGATTGAATCACTCGCTAATCAAAGCGTCACCAACAAAACTTTTGATGGCTGCGGAGCACCACTCTTTGCAATTAGCACCATCGGTCTGGCACAAGCAGTTCGCTCCATAACTATTTCGTCGGATCCAATTCATCAAGAAGTTCTATCTGCATGTCGTCAGTTTCCTGAAATGGTTGCCGGAGAAGGCCGTTTAACAACTCGGATGATGCAAGGTGTTCCAGGTCTGTTTATGAAAGATGGTGCGGAGGGCGTAAATATCGCCTCGATGCCTGATGGCAGAACTCTGGTCTTTAAGATTGCCGATGGATCTTTACGGAGCTTCGGAGTGATTATTCAAGCCGTGCTCAAGCAGTGGGGTATCACGACGCCGCATGAGGCCGTTGATGTTTATGGCGGGGCGGCTGTTGTAGGCGGGATTAGAGCAGTTATTTAAAACGCTTTAGCACTTCCATCAATTCGCGCTTACACTTTTCCTATGAAATCTCGCATTGCCACCTTGATGGTGCATACCTCACCGCTTGAACAAGCGGGCGTGGGCGATGCTGGTGGAATGAATGTGTATGTTGTAGAAAATGCGCTCAAGATGGCGCAAGCTGGAGTAGAAGTAGATATTTTCACTCGCGCTGCAACTGCGGGATTACCAGCCTCAGTGGAAATTGCAGAAGGTGTCACGGTTCGACATCTAGAGGCAAGCTCCTTTCAACCGCTTGTTAAGGAAGAGCTTCCTTCTCAGATCAGCGCTCTCACCTCATCATTTATGCATTTTGCTGAGTCAAAACCAAGAGATTATTACGACATCATTCATTCTCACTATTGGATTAGTGGGCAATTGGGATGGATGATTTCTGAACGTACTGAAATACCTTTGGTGCACACCATGCATACGATGGCAAAGGTTAAGAATCTCAATCTGGCTGATGGAGATACCCCAGAGCCTCTCACTCGCGCCATTGGTGAGGAGCAAGTGGTTAAAGCAGCAAGTGCTCTGATTGCTAATACCGATGCCGAAGCCGCCAGCTTGGTTTCACTCTATGACGCTTGTCCCGACATTGTTCATGTTGTAACACCCGGTGTGGACTTACAGCGCTTTACACCCGGATCCGGCAAGACAACTGCTCGAGAGAATCTAGATATTGCTAGCGATGCATTGATGCTGCTCTTTGTTGGTCGGATCCAGCCCCATAAAGGTCCTGAAGTTTTGATTCGTGCAATTGCCGAAATGTTGCACCACTCACCATACCTACGTGCGAAGTTGGCACTTGTAATTATGGGTGGAGCGTCGGGTAGTGGAACTAACGAACCAGAACGATTAAAGCAACTCGCAATTTTTCTTGGCGTTGATGATGTAGTTCATTTTAAGGATCCTGTGAAACGCGATGATCTGGCAGATTGGTATCGCGCAGCAGATCTGGTCTGCGTTCCAAGTTATAGCGAATCCTTCGGTCTCGTCGCTCTCGAAGCACAAGCATGCGGAACCCCTGTCGTTGCCACTGCCGTAGGTGGACTACGAACTGCAGTATCTGATGGAATTTCTGGTTCACTCGTCGATGGCCACGACCCCAAGGCATGGTCGGCCGTTATTTCACGCTTACTTGCAGAGCCACAACGTCGCTTACTTCTTTCAATGGGTGCAGTTGTGCATGCTTCTCACTTTGGTTGGGAGCGCACGGCCCGCCGCACACTTGATGTTTATGACCTTGTTCTCTCTGAACCTGGTCGCACTACTTTGCAGGCAATAAAGTAAATGGTGGATCCTCGCGCAGTTATTGAGGATTTCCTCGACTCTCACGACATTGACCATGAAAAATCTGGGGAGCAGAGCTATCTCCTTACTCTTCCTGGTGAGAAGAAGTTACAGACGCATGTGGCGCTAATTATTGGTGAACACTCACTATCAATTAACGCTTTTGTTATTCGCAAGCCAGATGAAAATTCCGCATTAGTCCATGAATGGTTGCTGCGGAAGAATGCTGCTACATACTCGGTTGCCTTTGCTATCAATGAAGTCGGCGATATTTACTTAGTTGGCAGACTTCCGTTAACCACAGTTACTGAACAAGAACTCGATCGTGTATTAGGCGCAGTTTTGCAGTATTCCGACACCTCATTTAATCCACTTCTTGAGATGGGATTTGCTTCTGCAATTCGTCGTGAATGGGCATGGCGAGTCTCGCGTGGTGAGTCTCTGGCCAACCTCAAAGCCTTTGAACATTTAGTAAGTTAGAAAATTTCTCGTACTATTGCCTCATGAGCTCACAATTAATTCTGCTTCGCCATGGCGAGAGTCAATGGAATGCACTCAATCTTTTTACTGGCTGGGTTGACGTCCATCTCTCCGAAAAAGGAATTACTGAAGCTAAACGCGGTGGCTCACTTCTCGCAGAGCGCAACCTCTTGCCCGATGTTGTTCACACCTCACTTCTTCGTCGCGCAATCCACACTTCGCAATTGGCTCTTGATGAATGCGAACGCCACTGGATTCCGGTCCGTCGCTCATGGCGCTTAAATGAACGACATTACGGAGCACTGCAAGGTAAAGATAAGAAAGAGACGCTCGCACAATATGGAGAAGAACAATTTCAGCTGTGGCGTCGCTCTTTTGATGTTCCACCGCCACCCATTGATGATGCCGATAAGTATTCGCAGGCTGGGGATCCGCGTTATGCAGGGTTGGGGTCTGCTCTTCCCAAAACAGAATGCCTTAAAGATGTTATTGATCGAATGATTCCTTACTGGGAATCAGACATAATTCCTGACCTTAACTCTGGCAAAGTTGTTCTGGTTACGGCTCATGGAAATTCTCTACGCGCGCTAGTAAAACATTTAGATGGAATTTCAGATGAAGATATTGCAGGATTAAACATTCCTACTGGAATCCCACTCTTGTATGAACTAGACGACAACTTCGTTCCCACTAAAAAAGGCGGGGAGTATTTAGATCCCGCGGCTGCAGCAGATGCGATTACAGCAGTGGCAAATCAGGGAAAGAAGTAATTAATCGTTTGATGCGTTGTTGTATTCGCCAGTCACAAGGAAATAAACGCGGCGAGCAATAGATACGGCGTGATCAGCGCAGCGCTCGTAATAGCGGCCGAGCAGGGTCATATCGATTGCAGCTTCGACTCCGTGCTGCCAATTATCATCCAAAAGTGTGGAAATTAGTTTGCGGTGCAAGCGATCCATCTCGTCATCATCGGTTTCAAGTTCAACAGCGCGAACGATGTCACGATGTTCCATAACCGCCGAAAGCTTGTCGATGATTGCTACTGCAACACGACCCATCTCTTCAATGGTGCCGGTGAGTTCTGCCGGAACTGCACAATTTGGGTAACGCATGCGTGCCTGCTTTGCGACGTGATGGGCAAGGTCGCCCATTCGCTCAAGGTCAGCGCTCATACGAAGCGAAGTCACTAATGTACGAAGGTCGGATGCGACAGGTTGTTGGCGAGCCATCAAACTTATGGTGCGAGCATCAAGCTCGTGTTGGATGTTATCGATGATGCTGTCGTCTTGAATGATTTTTTCCGCTAAAGCTAAATCGGAGTTGAGCAGGGCTTTGGTGGCTAGACCCATCGCTTCTTTGACCAAGGAGGCCATCTGAAGAAGGCTCAGACTTATGCCGTCTAGTTCGTCATGGAAGGCTTCGCGCATTAGGTAAGAATATCGGTCTTAGCCATTTTCCTAGGCATCGTATGTGAACAGGTCTTTAACATTCCCCCAATAATGGCTATTTTTTGGCGGAAATACCCGTTCACGGTTATGACTCCATAGTAAGACTCCTACGATTGGGCTATGGCTTGGAATGTTCGACGCAAGAGAGATGAGCTCACCCCTCAATCTCAGTCATCTATTCCTGCTTCAATCTCCTCAGAAGTAGAAGATCTATTAAATGGTCTTGATGCCGAGACGATACTGCTCTCATCTACTGAACTCGTTATCCATGAGTCCGACGGAATTTCCTCTCTAGGACTTGTTAAAGAGTCTCGAATAAATCATGAACCACTTCTTCTTCTATTGCGAACAGTACGTCGTACTGGAAAAGGTCAGGAAGCAACTCTTGAATTACCTCGCGGACCAATTGGCGAAGGTGTTAGAGAATTATTGGTTCGAATTTTCTCAATCGGAGCAGATGGATTAGTCGCAATCTTAATTTTCGATGAATCAGAGATGCGTCGCCTCGATTCAGTGAGAAGAGATTTCGTAGCAAATATTTCTCACGAACTAAAGACTCCTATCGGCGCCCTTTCGATCCTCAGTGAAGCTGTACTTGGGGCAACCGATGACCCAGATGCAATCACCAGATTCGCTACTCGCATGCAAATCGAAGCAACTCGACTTTCTGACTTAGTTCAGGAAATTATTGATCTCTCGAGACTTCAAGATGACGACCCGCTCATTCGCGCAACTTCAATTTCGGTATCAGATACTGCTCGCGAAGCAATCGATCAATCAAAATTGCATGCAGATTCTAGACAGATTACTTTGGTTTTTAGCAGTGATGACGATGTCACAACATTAGGTGACCGAATCCAATTAACTACAGCCATTCATAATCTCATCGAGAACGCAATCAACTACAGTCCCGAATCCACCAGAGTCGCAATTGCCATCAAGTCTCAAGGAAATCTCGTTGAAGTCTCTGTCTCTGATCAAGGAATCGGAATTCCAGAGAAAGATCTAGAGCGAATCTTTGAACGCTTCTATAGAGTAGATCCAGCCCGTTCTCGCGAGACGGGCGGAACAGGTTTAGGGCTTTCAATCGTGAAACACATCGTCAATAACCACGGTGGAGATATTTCAGTGTGGAGCGTTGAAGGAGCAGGAACAACATTTACTATTCGACTACCTCGACTAGTGGATCAATTATCGGAGGAGAAGCAATGACCAAGATTCTCGTCGTGGAAGATGAACCTTCCTTCTCAGAGCCACTCGCGTACCTATTAGGTCGTGAAGGTTTTGAAGTCCGCGTCTCTGAATCTGGCCCCGCCGCACTAGAAGATTTCGATCGCCACGGAGCCGATTTAGTACTCCTTGATCTCATGCTTCCTGGTATGTCTGGCACCGAGGTCTGTCGCCAATTACGAACTAAATCAAATGTGCCAGTCATCATGTTGACCGCTAAAGATAGTGAAGTCGATAAAGTCGTAGGGCTTGAACTCGGCGCCGACGACTATGTAACTAAGCCATACTCAGCACGCGAACTTGTCGCACGCATCCGCGCAGTACTGCGTCGTCACGGCGAAGAAGATAATCATTCCGATGGCGTCATTACAGCTGGTCCAGTACGTATGGATGTTGAACGCCACCAGGTCAGCATTAATGGCGAAACGCAGCAGTTCCCACTTAAAGAGTTTGAACTACTTGAGTTCTTGATTCGTAACTCAGGTCGCGTTCTTACACGAACTCAGTTGATCGACCGCGTATGGGGCAGTGATTACTTTGGCGATACCAAGACTCTAGATGTTCACGTCAAGCGTTTGCGCGCCAAGATAGAGAAAGACCCCGCCAATCCGATTTTAATTCAGACGGTGCGGGGCCTTGGTTATAAGTTTGAGGCGTAAGGCTTAATTACCTACGTTCGCGTAATCGCCCTCTTTAAGAACTACTAATACATCTGCATTAATAACTTCTTGGCTTGCGAAAGTTATTGTTACAGGCACGCGCTTTCCGGCCTCTACATTAAGTCCAGGAACTCGCCCAGATGCATTTGCGATATCGCCAGCAAAGGTCACTGGAGCATTTGTTTCTAGCACTGGATTAGTTGGATTAATTTCGGCTGCAATCTCATTTGCGGTGATAGAGACAATTGCATCATTTTGAGCGCCAGTATTGATGAAAGTTCCAATGAATACTCCTGAACCATCTTCTTGTGCAACAAGAGTCAGGTTGCGAACTTTGATTGAACCTTGATCAACTTCTACGCCATCTGTTACTTGCTTAATCATTCGTGTTGGGGCATCAGCACCATTTGCGCATCCTGTCAAGAGTAAAGATGCAGCGATGAAAAACCCTGATATAGGCGTCAAATAATGGTTATTTCGATTTTTAAGAGGCATAGGGGTAATGGTATCCTTGGCTTCTATCGAAAGGCCAAATTGAATGTCATTTAAGGTCGGCGAAACCGTTGTATATCCCCATCACGGAGCGGCTCTCATTGAAGCTATTGAGACCCGGACCATTAAAGGCGAAGAGAAGATTTACCTAGTTCTCAAAGTGGCCCAAGGCGACCTCACCGTTCGAGTTCCCGCAGATAATGTTGATCTTGTAGGCGTCCGCGACGTTGTCGATAGCGCTGGATTAGACCGCGTATTTAATGTTTTGCGTCAGCCATACACCGAAGAGCCAACTAACTGGTCACGTCGTTACAAGGCAAATGTCGAAAAGCTTGCGTCAGGCGATGTCATCAAGGTTGCAGAAGTTGTTCGCGATCTCTATCGCCGCGACCTCGACCGTGGACTTTCTGCTGGTGAGAAGCGCATGCTCTCTAAGGCAAAGCAGATTTTGATCTCAGAGCTTGCACTCGCAGAGCGCACCGATGAAGAGAAGGCCGGCGTAATTCTCGACGAGGTTCTCGCTTCCTAATCGGTTCGCTTATGAACCAATATTCCACAACCGCAGTCATCATTCCGGCTGCGGGCAGCGGTGAGCGGCTAGGCGCTAATCTCCCTAAAGCACTTGTCCAGATTGTTGGGCGCACACTTCTTGAACATTCATATTTCAGACTCTCTCCAGTTGCGGCACAAGTTATTGTTGCCGCGCCTGCTGGTTTCGAAGATAACTTCCGTGAACTCTTAGGCGATAGTGCCACCATTGTCACAGGCGGAACTACTCGCACTCAAAGCGTTAAATCTGCGCTCGCAGCTCTCCACCCAGATATCAAATATGTACTTGTTCATGATGCAGCTCGCGCACTTGCATCAACGGATTTAGCAGAGCGAGTTTTAGCAGCACTGGCAGGGGGAGATGTTGCAGTCATTCCAGGCCTTGCCGTGGCAGATACGATTAAGGAGATAGATAACGATTCCGAAGTTCTCGCTACCCCCGATCGTTCTCACTTAGTAGCGGTGCAGACTCCGCAGGGTTTTGATCGTCAGACACTTGTCGATGCTCACCAGTCCGGCGTGGAAGCTACCGACGATGCAGCGCTAGTTGAACTACTTGGTAAAAAAGTTCGCATTATTCCCGGCGAAGCAAGTGCATTCAAAATTACTCACCCCGAAGATATCCAGCGCGCTGTCAATTTCTTGACCGAGAATAAGTCTTCAGATATTCGTGTTGGAATTGGTACAGATGCACATGCTTTCTCTGCAGATGCATCAAGACCCATGTGGCTTGCTGGATTGCATTGGCCAGATGAAATTGGTGTAGATGGACACTCTGACGGCGACGTAGCAGCACATGCGATATGCGATGCACTTTTTGCCGC
>WLRE01000058.1 GCA_009698045.1 Actinomycetota bacterium
AGACTTGGAGAAGAGACGATGTGATCGCCTGCTTCTGCCACGTTCTGAATTGCATACGCTGTTGCTGCAGAACCTGATGCAACAAGAAGTGCTGCGACTCCACCTTCAAGAGATGCGATGCGTTGCTCGACCGCATCCTGGGTCGGATTCATGATGCGGGTATAAATATTTCCGAGCTCTGCTAAACCAAAGAGATCTGCCGCATGCTTGGTATCGCGGAATTGATATGCAGTGGTCTGATACAACGGCAGTGCGCGAGCGCCGGTTGTGGGATCTGGTACTTGACCTGCGTGAATCTGACGAGTCTCGAATGAAGCTTTTGCTGGATCGAATGACATTTTTTAACCTCCCAGTTGTTAAGGGGGTCTTACTTAAATGCCGACAGCTGTGCCCACCAGAAGATGCGCGACCGCTGGGACATTTTTGTGTATGACCCACGCTTGCCAATTGCACTGTGCAACTGACCTGGTCTTCACCCGGAGCACCCCACCGTGGTGGAGGGTTGCCGTCCAGTAAGCCGGGGCTAAAACCTGGAACTCGTGACCTGTCGCAAATACTAAGTCAAAAGTTGCAGGAAATGCAATTCTGGAAATGTAATTAGAGAATCTCTTCTCGCCAGCCGGAGGTAATCGGCAGGCGACGATCCTTGCCAAAAGCACGGCTAGAAATCTTGGTGCCGGGTGGATATTGGCGGCGCTTATATTCGGCGGCATCGACCATGCGAACCACCTTGGTCGCTAGTTCGAGATTGAAACCAGCGGCAAGTAACCCGGCCATGCCCTCATCCTTCTCAATATATATATGCAAGATGCGATCAAGCGTCGCGTAGTCAGGAAGTGAGTCGGTGTCCTTCTGGCCCGGACGAAGTTCGGCCGATGGCTCTTTTGCAATGGAGTTAACCGGAATGGGTTCGACCTCTCCGCGAGAGGCGGCAACAGCATTACGCCATCTGGCCAGTGCCCAGACCTCGCTCTTCAGTAAATCTTTAATTGGTGCGTATCCCCCGACCGCATCGCCATACATCGTGGAGTATCCAACAGCTAGCTCTGATTTATTTCCGTTGGCTAGAACCAGATGTCCCTCTTGATTAGATAGGCCCATCAAGGTGGTGCCTCGGACTCGGGCCTGCACATTCTCTTCGGCAATTCCGGTCAACCCTAATTGCGATAAGAAGGTATCGACCATCGGTTGGATTTCTATAACTCGATAATGAAAACCTATTCGAGCGGCTAAGTCGGCAGCGTCGGCCAATGAATGTGTAGAGGAGTAACGACTGGGAAGTGAGACGCCATATACCTTTTCGCGACCGATCGCATCAGCGGCCAGCGCCATTACAACTGAAGAATCGATGCCACCAGATACCCCAGTGATGACGCTAGGAAAATTATTTTTAGTGACATAGTCGCGAAGTCCAACAACTAGGGCGTTCCAGACTTGGGCGAGGTCATCGAGGCGGTGGGCCGAACCAGGAATGAGTGGTTGGTATGGCGCAACTGGCTCCTCTGAAATCACCACATCTGGAGTACTTGTGCCACAGGAAAGCTCGAGATCTACAAACATCATTCCATCATCGAATTGAGGAGCGCGGGCAATGATCTCGCCTTGCGCAGTTGCAGCAATCGAATCGCCATCAAAAACTAAATCATCTTGCGCGCCGGTCATGTTGACATAGATCAGCGGCGCTCCGATTTGGCGGGCGCGCTCTTTCACTAATTTTTCACGGAGTCCATCTTTACTTCGTTCAAACGGACTTCCATTAGGTACCAAAACCAGGCCAGGTGTTCGCGCAGCCAATTCAGAGACCGGGCCTTGGCTGCGCCAAATATCTTCGCAGATGGCAATTCCGACATCAACGCCGTGAACTCGTATGACCAGCGACTCTGTACCAGGAACAAAATTTCTAAATTCATCGAAGACGCCGTAGTTAGGAAGATGATGCTTGATGTACCGGGCAACAACTGCGCCATCGTAAATAACGGCCGCAGCATTTTGCGGTTTCTTATTTGCACTCTCATCGAGGTAACCAACAACAGCAACTATGTGGCCCAGGCCTTGGCTTGATAATCGGGCGGCGAGGTCATCAACCGCTCTCTTGCTGGCAATTCGGAAGGTATGGCGAAGCGCCAAATCTTCGACGGGATACCCGGTAATAACCATCTCCGGGAAGAGCGCGATGTGAACGTTATGGCCGGCTGCCTGCTTCATGTTGGCCAGAATCAGATCGGCATTAGCGTCGAGCTTGCCTACGGTTGGATTTATTTGAGCCAGGGCAATGCGCATCTGCGTTTGAGGATGCTTTCCGCTCTTCACGAGTAGAGCCTACCTCGCTAGACTTTTCCACGAATCTCCGGGGACTAAAAACTTAGCCACGAGCGATTCCAGAGAAGGAGCTCTCATGAGCCGTATAACAATCGCCGATCTAGCTGCCTGGAAAAGGGCTGGCAAGAAGTGGGCGATGCTCACCTCGTATGAGCAGATGACTGCCGCCATTTTCGATCAGGCCCAAATCCCGGTTCTCTTAGTTGGCGATAGCGCCGGCAATAATTTTCTGGGCGAAGAGAACACAATTCCGGTCACCGTGGATGAACTCATTCCTTTGGCTAGGGCAGTTGTTCGCGGTAGTCAACGAGCACTCGTCGTTGCCGACCTCCCTTTTGGCTCTTACGAACCGGGCCCGGAATTAGCTCTGGCCAATGGAATTCGATTCTTTAAAGAGGCGAAAGCACATGCGGTAAAGCTGGAGGGCGGCAAGAAGGTTCTCCCGCAAATTCAAGCACTCATCGCCGCTGGAATTCCCGTAATGGGACATCTAGGCCTTACCCCACAATCAGTGCATGCCCTCGGTGGCTTTAAAGTGCAAGGGCGCGGTGCCGATGCCAGACGAATTATTGAGGATGCGCTAGCGATTGAGGCAGCTGGAGTTTTTGCGGTAGTTCTTGAACTTGTACCCGAAGAGTTGGCCGCCGAAATTACCGCGAAACTTTCCATTCCCGTTATTGGGATTGGCGCTGGCAATAAATGCGATGCGCAAGTCTTGGTCTGGACTGATCTCATGGGCATGACCCAAGGCGCACCAAAATTAGCCAAGGCATATCGCAATCTACGAGTTGAGATGATTGCGGCCGCCACAGAATGGGCGGAAGATGTCGGCACCGGAAAATTCCCGGGCCCCGACCAAACCTTTCATTAGCCCGCACGTCCACTAGATTGAGCAGGTGCTCAAGCGATTTGTTGTAGATATTTCCCCACTGAAGAAATATCCGGATTTTCGACTCATCTGGATTTCAGGGGTTATCACTCGATTAGGGTCGATGATCACTTACGTCGCGCTTCCTTTTCAAATCAAGGAACTCACTAATTCTTATATAGCAGTGGGCCTGATGGGTGCAGTCGAAATCGTCCCGCTGATTATCTTTGGACTCTACGGCGGCGTACTAGCCGACAAGGTAGATCGCAAGAAAATGATCTGGGCTACCGAAGCTCTCGCGATGTTAATGGCGCTAATTCTCTACGCTAATTCCTGTCTGGACAGCCCTAGCCTTATCGCAATTTATATTGTTGGTGGCTGCTTCGCGGCGCTCAATGGCCTGCAGAGCCCGAGTATGGATGCGATTATTCCTCGCATTGTTGGTCATGCAGATTTGCCATCGACATCAGCTCTGATGGGGCTTCGCTATCAAACAGCGGTCATCTTTGGCCCCGCAATCGGCGGCATTCTTCTTGCTTCATTCGGCGTCTCCTTCTCGTATCTCATCGATGTTGCGACCTACCTGGTTGCACTCCTACTGCTCTGGCGGCTCTCTTCAGTGATGCCGACCGGCACTGTTAAGGGCGCAACTCTCAAATCGCTCGGTGAGGGCATCGTGTATGCAGTTCGCAGAAAAGATCTGCTCGGAACTTACTTAGTCGACCTATCCGCGATGTTCTTTGCGATGCCGACCGCTCTTTATCCCTTTTGGGCCGATCAATTAGATGCCCGATGGGCTCTGGGATTGTTTTATGCATCGGTTCCCATCGGAGCGCTTCTGGTCACTCTCACTAGTGGCTGGATAAAAAATTATCCGTTCCATGGTCGCGCAGTCTTCTTTGCAGCACTGGGATGGGGGGCAGCAATTACCCTTGCTGGAGCGTCAAATACCCTCTTTCTTACCATCCTATTTCTGATCATCGCTGGCGCTTCTGACATGGTGAGCGCACTTTTCCGAGCCGCAATTTGGAATCAATCTATCCCGGATGAACTTCGCGGACGCCTTGCTGGAATTGAAATGCTCTCGTACTCCGTTGGGCCATTGGGTGGCCAAATGCGAGCCGGATCTGTCGCTGCATGGACCAATTTGAGGACTTCGGTGGTCAGTGGAGGGCTCTTGTGCATCGGATTTGTGGTTTTTGCCGCCACTGCACTGCCAAAATTCCGGAAATATGACGTTCGAAGCAATGAATTTGCAGTTGCACAGAGAAAAATCCGTGAATCTTCCGAAAATTAGGAAAAATTTAGGAAAATCGAAATAAATTTCGTCGCAAATGCATAAAAAAATAAAAAAATAATGTTGCGACACGCACTACTTTTTTTATCGAAAATAGTGGAATCTTTTTGCAATTGATGACACGCTTATCCATGAACAGGTTCGGTGACGGATCGAACCATTCTGATTAGGAGAACCAAATGGCCGCAGCTAAGAAAACTGCACCAAAGCGCCGTAAGAAGGCAGCTGCTAAGAAGGCAGCTCCAGCAAAGCGTCGCAAGAAGGCAGCTGCTAAGGCAGCTCCAGCAAAGCCAAAGCGTCGCAAGAAGGCAGCTGCTAAGGCAGCTCCAGCGAAGCCAAAGCGTCGTAAGAAGGCAGCTGCTAAGGCAGCTCCAGCAAAGCCAAAGCGTCGCAAGAAGGCAGCTGCTAAGAAGGCAGCTCCTGCAAAGCGTCGTAAGAAGGCAGCTAAGAAGGCAGCTCCTGCAAAGAAGGCTGCTCCAAAGCGTCGCAAGAAGGCAGCTGCTAAGAAGGCAGCTCCTGCAAAGCGTCGTAAGAAGGCAGCAAAGAAGAAGTAGTTTCACTATTAAAAAACCCCGTCACGAAAGTGGCGGGGTTTTTTATTGCTCAAAAACAGGGGCTACTTACGGCCGCTCTCATCCACAAATTGATTGCGAAGTTCGGTCTGTAACCGATCAAATATTTTGCCCATCTCCTCTTGGTCTTTAGAGCTGAGATGATTCAGAAAACGAGATCGCACACTCTCTACATGACTAGGTGCGGCTTTGACGATCGCCTTCCAACCAGCATCAGTCATCACTGCAAATGAGCCGCGACGATCTTCGGTGCACATCTCTCGGCGGACCCAACCAGCCTTCTCCATTACAGTCATTCGGTGAGAGAGTCGAGATTTGGAGACCATAGCAATCTCGGCAAGTTCGCTCATTCGTAGTCTTCGACCAGGGGCGTCACTGAGTTGGGCCAAGACTTCATAATCGGCCATTGAAAGGTCGTGACCCTCGAGGTCACCATCTAGGGCTTCAAGCAATCTGCGAGATGCAATGATGTAGGAACGCCAAGCCTTCATCTCTCGGGCATTGAGCCACTTGGGGGTCGGAGCGGGTTTACTGGCCATTTCCAAAGATTACTTGAAGAGTGAGATAGTTGAAAGACGGACCAATTCATCCACCAGACTGACGGCTCGCTCTGCAGTATTCTGCGAGTTATGAAAAGCACTGGCCTCAATACCGCCCATATCAAAGCTTCCATCCGCCCACAGGACGACCTTTATCGCCATATGAATGGAGCTTGGATTGATAGCGCCGAGATTCCGGCCGACCGCTCTTCCGATGGGGCTTTCTATCGCTTGTACGAGAACGCTGAAAAGCAGGTCCGTGAGATTATTGAAGAGCTTGGTGCAACAGAGCACCCGCAAGGAAGTATCGCCCAGAAAATTGGCGACTTATATAAATCATTTATGGACCAGGCTCGCGCCAACCAGTTGGGCATCTCCCCCATTAAAGCCGACCTCGATTTAGCACTCTCCATTTCTGACCGAGATTCTTTCCACGAAATCTTGGGCGATCTAGAACGTCGCGGCCTTGGTGGCTTGTTCTATGAATCGGTGACTGGTGACAAGATGGATTCAAAGACCAACATCACCTACATCGGGCAATCTGGACTGAGTCTTCCGGATGAGAGCTACTACCGGGAAGATGAGTACCAAGAGATTCGTGATGGTCTGCTCGAACATATCGAGAAGATGTTTACCATCGCTGGCATTTCTGGTGGGGCAGAGAAAGCAAAACTAATCTTGGCCTTAGAGACTCAGATCGCTAGCCATCACTGGGATCAGGTCCGCGACCGAGATGCCGAACTTACCTATAACAAAATGAGTTATGCCGAATTGAAAGCCATCTCTGATGGTTTTGATTGGGATAGGTGGATGGCAGCCAGCAAGACTCCCGAAAAAGTCTTGGCGGTCTCCGTTGTCTCCGAACCTTCCTTCTTTACCGGTATCTCTGAAATGCTCAAAAAATTTGATGCCCCATCGTGGAGCGCATGGTTGGGCTGGCACGCGCTCTCTGGCTCTGCTTCATATTTACATGACGAGTTAGTGAATGAGAACTTTCGTTTTTACGGCACGGTTCTCTCTGGCACCCCTGAACTCAAAGCCCGCTGGAAGCGTGGCGTAGGCCTGGTTGAAGGTTCTCTTGGCGAAGCGATCGGTCAGATTTATGTGGAGCGCCATTTCCCACCTCAGGCCAAAGTTCGCATGGAGCAACTAGTTGCGAATTTGATTGAGGCTTACCGCATTGATATCGCGGCTTTAGATTGGATGACTGATGAAACAAAAACTAAGGCGTTAGAGAAGCTTGGAAAGTTCCGGCCCAAGATCGGCTATCCCAATAAATGGCGCGACTACTCCGCACTTGAAATAGCTGCAGATGACTTGATGGGCAACATCCAACGGGTCACCGAATTCGTCCAGAACTATGTCTTGGAGAAAGTCGGTCAGCCGGTCGATCTCGACGAATGGTTAATGACCCCGCAGACCGTCAATGCGTATTACCACCCGATCTTTAATGAGATCGTTTTCCCGGCTGCAATCTTGCAGCCCCCCTTCTTTGATATGGAGGCGGATGATGCTGCCAACTACGGAGGCATCGGGGCTGTCATCGGTCACGAAATCGGCCACGGCTTTGATGATCAAGGTTCGAAATATGATGGCGATGGAAATCTCAATAACTGGTGGAGCGATGCCGACCGAACTGAGTTTGAGAAGCGAGCAAATAAATTGATTGCTCAATACGATCAATTGCGTCCTGAGATTGCGCCAGATGTTCACGTCAATGGCGCTCTGACAATTGGCGAAAATATTGGAGATTTGGGCGGTTTAACGATTGCATATAAGGCGTATCAGCTCTCGCTCCAAGGGGCGCCTGCGCCCGTTATAGACGGTTTTACGGGCTCTCAGAGGCTATTTATGGGCTGGGCACAGGTCTGGCGCCAAAAAATGCGCGCGGAAGAGGTAAAACGACGCGTATCTACTGATCCGCACTCCCCTGATGAGTTTCGTTGCAACCAAGTCGTGAAAAATCTCGTCGAATTCTACGAAGCCTTCGATGTTAAAGAGGGCGATGCGCTCTATTTGCCAGAGAGCGAGCGAGTTCGGATTTGGTAGTGCCTTACTGGTTCTTATTTACCAGCTAGTCGAGCGAGGCGACGCTTGGCTTGCTCTGCTGGATTAGGAACTGGAACGGCTGCAATCAATCGCTGGGTGTAGGCCTCGCGCGGACTCTTCAAAATCTGATCACGTTCGCCTTCTTCGACCAAGAGACCGTTCTGCATTACGGCAACCCGGTGAGACAAGATATCGACAACCGCTAAATCGTGGCTGATGAACAAGCAGGCAAACTGCAGCTTCTGTTGAAGCTCTTGGAAGAGCTCGAGGAAGCGCGCCTGCACTGAGACGTCGAGTGCGGAAGTTGGTTCATCGGCAATCAAGAGATCTGGGGCAAGTGCAAGTGCGCGGGCGATACCGACGCGTTGACGTTGTCCACCAGAAAGTTCGTGCGGATATCGATTGCGATAGCTGCGCGGCAGTTCAACCGAATCCAAGAGATCTTCAACTTTATGAGCTAATTCCGCACCTTTTGCTAGCCCTGCCAAGAAGATGGGTTCGCCAATAGATTCACCAATCGGCAAACGCGGATTGAGTGATGAAGCCGGATCTTGAAAGACGATGCCGGTATGACGACGAATCTTGGAGAGATCTTTTTGAGTTGCATGCGAAATATCTTGACCGACAATTTCAATCTTGCCGGATTTGATGGGGAGCAATCCGATAGCTGCTCGGCCAACCGTAGTTTTACCGGACCCAGATTCACCAACAAGACCTACGATTTCACCGGGAT
>WLRE01000059.1 GCA_009698045.1 Actinomycetota bacterium
CACTCGTCGAAGAAGGTTTTGCAGCAATCGCGTGCGGTGCGTTTCATATCCGTTCTGGCGGAAAACAATATTTCAATACAACACCACTCGGCCGCGCAGTCACGGGCACGATGTTGGTGCGCGCGATGTTGCAAGATGGCGTTTCTATCTGGGGCGATGGTTCTACCTATAAAGGCAATGACATTGAACGTTTCTATCGCTACGGTCTATTAGCTAATCCTAAGCTTCGCATCTACAAGCCATGGCTCGATCAAGATTTTGTCACCGAACTCGGTGGTCGCAAAGAGATGTCGGAATGGCTCGTCTCCCGCAAGTTGCCATATCGCGACAGCACCGAAAAGGCATATTCCACTGATGCAAATATTCTTGGCGCTACTCACGAAGCAAAGCGGTTAGAGCACCTCGACACATCCGTCGAACTCGTCGAACCCATCATGGGCGTTCGCTTCTGGGATGAATCAGTAAAGATTGCATCTGAAGATGTGAAAATTGAATTTGTTCAAGGCCGCCCGGTCTCGATTAACGGCAAGTCACTCGAAGCCGTTGCTCTAATGGATGAAGCAAACAAAATCGGTGGTCGCCATGGACTTGGCATGGCAGACCAAATCGAAAATCGCATCATCGAAGCAAAGTCTCGCGGTATCTACGAAGCACCAGGAATGGCGCTGCTCTTTATCGCCTACGAACGCCTGATCTCTGCCATTCATAACGAAGACACCATTGCGAACTATCACGCAGAGGGCCGCCGTCTCGGACGTTTGCTCTACGAAGGTCGCTGGTTAGATCCACAATCATTGATGCTCCGTGAATCACTACAACGTTGGGTTGCTTCTGCAATCACTGGTGAAGTCACGATTCGCTTGCGTCGCGGTGATGATTATTCAATTATCAACACCACTGGCCCACACCTCTCTTATCACCCAGATAAGTTGTCGATGGAGCGCACTGAAGATGCAGCATTTGGCCCGGGCGATCGCATTGGTCAATTAACGATGCGCAACCTCGATATCGCTGATACTCGCGCCAAACTTGAAATGTATGCATCCCAAGGTCAATTAGGCGATGGGCAATTCCAACTCATTAAAGAGATTGAAGCTGAATAGAAGAGTCCGTAAAAGTTACTCACAAGCGAGGGCGTATATGCCCTCGCTTTTTCATTGCCCGCGTACGATGTAACTATCGATGGTTCAGCGTTCTGAACTTTATTTGGGCGTAATCGCCCGTTGGAGGAATCCGTGGCAACACAAGAGAATCAAGTTCAAACAATCATTCATGTTCAGCTCACCGGTCGCAACAAGGCCACCGCATTTTGGCGTTGGATTCTTATCTTTCCAGTTTTCTGTTTGCTGACTGCATTCTCATCAGCCTCAATAGTTCACACTGGTCAATACGCCACAGGCGTATTAGTTCTTCCCGTCGTCCTTACACTTCTTTTCCGCGGGGTCTACCCATCATATGTTTTGACTTTTAATAAAGCGCTTCTCGAATTCAATGCTCGTGTGTGCGCTTACGCACTTCTCTTAACCGATGATTATCCTTCTATCGAGGCTAATCCAAATATCGCGGTTCACCTTCCGGAGATCGAAGATGGAAAGAAACTTAGTCGTGGTCTGCCATTAGTTAAGTGGATCTTCGCGATTCCTCTAATTCTCGTGGGAGTTGTTTATTCAATACTTTCTCTCTTTGCAACAATTTATGCTTGGCTCTATGTCTCTGTTACCGGCACATACCCAGAGAGCGTGGCGAATTTAGTACTTGGAACGCTGGAGTACTGGAACCGCGTGACCGGATATGCAGTCATCATGGTTACAGATGAGTACCCACCCTTCACACTTAAGTTCTAAAGAGTTACTTAAGCCATTAAATCGCGGAGTTGTTGGGCATGTTCTGCATTGTGCCCAACAGCTTTAGCAAAGAATTGCTTCATGGGGATTTCACCGAGTTCAAAGTGAACTCCCTTGCGCTCCCAATCGGATTCCGATGCGTTCTCTAGAATATTTTCAATGACAGCGTGAATCGACTTATAAAGTGCGATTGATTCAGCCGCAGAACGCTGTGAATAATGTGTGCGATCTGGATAAGCCTCTTCTGCAAAATTAATAATGGTGGGCTTATCTGAGGTAAGAATATGTAGATATCGGGTTGCAAAGTGAAGCTCTGCATCAACCATGTGATGAATCACAAATGCTGGTGGCCATTCGCCGCCCGGCATGGCCTTGTTTAAATCTGCTGCCGGAATTGAGGCCGCGACTTCTGCGAATTCTTTGCCGTTAGATTTGTAGGCAGCTAATAGTTCTGCGGGTGTTTGGCTCATGATTGGCTCACTTTCTCTGGATATCCCTTGATGGGGCAACGATACCGAGTACCCTATGGCTCATGCACGGGGTCTGCCCCGGTTCTTATTACACCAGCACCACCTCACCGAATATAGGAGATAGAAATGGCTAACAAAGAACAGAAGAGCAATGCAAATGCCAAGAAGGAACCAAAGCTCTCACTCAAGGAGAAGCGTCTTGCCAAGGCTGAAAAGGCCGACAAGAAATATAAGGATTAATTAATGGCCCAGGTTGCCCCGCTTCGTTGGGGAATCTTGGGTGCTGGATCTATCGCACAACAATTTACCCGCGACGTTCTTCGTCTAGAAGATCATCGCGTTGTTGCGGTGGGATCTCGCACAATGGAGAAGGCGAACGCGTTCGCAGATAAGTTTGCAATTCCCAATCGTCACGCCTCTTACCAAGATTTGGTCAATGACCCTGATGTGGATGCCGTTTATGTTGCAACACATCATCCGATGCACCGCCGCGACGCCGAGATGGCAATGAATGCGGGCAAAGCTGTTCTCTGCGAGAAGCCATTGACTATGAGCCATGCAGATGCAGTCTCGATGGTTGAAACCGCTAAGAAGAACAACGTTCTCTTCATGGAAGCAATGTGGGCACGATACTTGCCTCATATGATTCGCGTTCGCGAAATTATTAAGTCCGGCGTCCTTGGCGAGATTATTAGCGTTCGCGCCGATCATGGACAATGGTTTCCGACCGACCCAGAGTTCCGCCTCTTTAAGCCAGAACTTGGTGGAGGAGCGCTCTTTGATTTAGGAATCTATCCAGTCTCTTTTGCATCGATGGTTCTTGGAACTCCTAGCCAAGTCACCGCCCGCTCTACCAAGGCATTTACCGGCGTCGATGGTCAGACCTCCATTATCTTGCAATACGCATCAGGCGCGCATGCCGTGCTCAATACAACGAACTTGGCGGCAACACCGAACACCGCTCTGATTGTCGGAACTAACGCGCGCATCGAAATCGATCGCACCTTCTATTTCCCATCTAAATTCCGTGTCATCAACAACAAAGATGAAATCATCGATGGCTGGGATAAGGCATATGTCGGCCACGGACTCCGTGAAGAGGCAGTCGAATTAGCTCGCGCTTACCGCGCTGGTGAAAAAGAGAGCCCGATGCTTCCGCACTCTGAAATCTTGACCATTATGAGAACGATGGAAGATATTGCTACTCAGATTGGTTTGGAATTCCCCGAATTCATAATGTAAGAGATTTGCGCTAAATATTAACAACGATGACTCGTAGAACTGGCGTGCTCAAGATCGATTCGCCAGCTGGAGTAATAACTCCGGCTCGTCCCATAGAAACCCCAGTTGTAAAGCCATTTGCGCTCATGTAACTATCAGGGATGCTCAAAATTATCTTTATCGGAGTTCTACTGGTGATGTAAGACGTCGCATTTCTGCTCTCTATATTGCGACCGAAATTCACCGTGACCGAGCCAGCGGTTGTCCAGAAGTTCTCTCCCACTATTTCAATTACGGTATTTGTGCCAGAACCGATTCCGCCAGCGGTTTGAGTTATCGATGTAATAACTGGAGCAATCGTTGTCGTTGAGCTATCAGCCGCAGTTGTGATGGTGGTCGTCTCTAGCCGTGGCAAGTAATCAAGAATCACAGTATGAGATCCGCCTGCATTCTGGCCAGCGAAGGTAAATCCAGAGGTAAAGAGATAAAAGGTAATTGTGCGAGTATCACTAGCTGCTAAATAGTTATCCGTCTGCGGTACAGATATGTTGACTACGCAGGAACCAGCAACACTTGAAAATACTTTTCCTAGAGGAGTGACGGTGCAGCCACCTGATATCCACGTCCAGGTAACAGTAACCGTATCAACGCCTACGCCGGTTGCATACATCGTGATTGTCTCGTTGACAGCTGCTGCATAGATATTGGTGAGTGACGGATTTGCGATTCGTAATGCTCTGGAAGCTCGGGCAATAGATAACGTCGCTGTTTCATATTTCGTATATTGATAATAAGCCAACTGTCCTGCGCTCACCGTGCCGTAATTGACCGCCGTGATCAATGACGAAATGACGTAATTGCCAGCTTTCTTGGGGAATACCGTGTTCGTTGCAGAATATGTTTCACCCGAGAATGCAGTACCGCTGTAGTAGATAGCGGTTGTAACGGTGTCGTTGTTAACAAGTGGAGTCACCGAAACAGTCTCGGTCCAAGTAATAGTGTCGCCATTGTTATATGTCAGACCAACAGGAGTCGTAGGCGTAACGGTGACGGTATCGGCTTTGGAGACGGTGAGGGTCTCGAGCAGTGTGTAGGTCTGCGCAAGTGAATCCACGACCGTAATGCTGTCGGGGTAGATACCCGGAATGAGTGAAGTAGCGTTGGAATAGACCACTGATACCCCCGAAGAAGTATCAGCGTTGATCTTGCCGCCGTACGTACTACGAAGAGTTAACGTGTATGGCGCAGTGCCACCGAAGACAACGACGGTGGGAGAGTAAGAAACGGTGCCGTATTTCGCGCTCAAACTTGCCGATAATCCAGAGGTGTTATTGCGAAGCATTCCAATAAATGCATCATCATCAGCTTTAGGAATTATGGAGAAACTATCTAGCGTGGTGGTGTCATTGATGACGCCCGCCGCAGCCATGTTTCCGAGTGGGTCTACGGCAATTGACTTGATAATTTCTACACCTGAAGCAGTTCCTCCATATGCAGCGAGATATACCGGAGAACCATTCGCTGAGTATTCAATCAGCGGATTCATTTTGCCGGTGTAGTTATAGGTAATGCCGTTTAAAGTAACGGCATCTTTGATACTTCCTACCAGGTAAGCATTTCCATTCTGATCTGCGCCGCCAGCGAACCAATATGAATCGTTATACACATCGCTTGTCTGTTGTTTACTCCACAGTCGGTATCCAGAGTTATCAAATTTAATTGCGACTGCAGCCAATTTCGCGGTGATTCCATTTGAGAATGGAAGTGCAACGCTATTAAGTGTCGTGCCACCGTATGTGCCGCCAACGACATAGACAGATCCTGAGGGATCGGTAAAGCCGGCAAAGGCTTGATCTCCCTGTCTAGGAAAAGAGTTATTCATGCCAAGAATTCCGCCACCATCTTGGCTAGCCCAAATTCCGTTTCCATTACTATCTAATTTCATAGCAAAGAAGTTTCCATAACCGCTATATCGCGCAGTCAGATTCAATGATCTGAAGCTGACTGCGTCATCGACGGTTCCCGTAATTAAGAGATTGCCGTAAGGATCGACATCGACCGATGCGAAAGCAACGTCCGCACTTGAATCCGCTGTGTTGTATGCCCAGATGAGATCGCCTTGTGGATCAACTTTAATAAGGTACGCGCTCTCGTATCCATCAAGGCCATCAATTTCGGTCGCTCGCGCAGAGCCACAAGAACCGCCAAGCCAACTCTGTACCGTGGTTGTGTCATTACATGAAATGTTTGTTGCAATCATTGATGGCGAGGCATAAGCAATCTTTCTTTTCTGGATACCTGCGATATACACATTCCCCGATGAATCAACTGCAAGACCTCGCAAATCACCGTACTTTCCTCGAGCACTAATTCCATTCGTTGCTTCAGCATTGTTGCCGCTTGAGTTATCAATTCGGGAAATCCAACTAGTAGCACCCGAGCTATCCATTTTTACGATGAAGTCACCGAGCACGGGGTATTCAATGCTGTTAAAAATTTGCCACTGATTATCGAACATCACTGCGCCAGAGCCGGAGGCACCGAAATAGATATTGCCCGCTGCGTCGACGACAATCTTCTTTCCCCAAATTCGCCCGCTAATTACATTGATAGTTGTTGCCCTGGCATATTTCATCCATTGAACAACGCCATTCTTATCAATCTTCACAAATTGGTATCCATTAAAAGGAAGAGTTGAGGTTCCGGTCATCGCAAATCCAGAATCACTCGATCCAAATCCATAGACATTTCCTTGTGCATCAATGGCAACATTGGTAAACGAACTCTTACCTTTTTTTCCGCTGAGCGAAAAGCTGGTTCCGGTATCAACCCACGAGAAGACATCGCCAACCATCAGGATTGGCAGGCTTCCTACGTACACACTTGCGGTTTCAGTCAGGAATGCGCCAGTCGAATCTGTGGCTTTTATGGTTAATAGATATTGGGCAGGCTGGGCGGTAATCCCTGCGGTAATGATTGCAGTTACTGAATCAATAGTTACGCCAGTTGGTGGCGAGAGAAGTGACCAGCTAATGGGACTGACGCCACCAGAGGATGTAAAGGCGAGGGATGATGCTGCGGTGCCATAAGCGGTGCGAATTGCACTGCCACCACCGGTCAAAGTGAATGTGTCAAAGATAGTGAGAGTGGCGGAGTCGGAGTAAGCGCTAATGGTTTCTCCGCTACTGATATTGGTATCGATAATCAGCGCTCTAAATCGTGCTCCATGGAGGGCTTTACTTGTTATTCGGTTGACAAGATTTCCGACTGAGATAGTGGAGGTATCAAAGTCAAAGAAGCGTGATGCGGAATTACCACTCGTTATTGTCGCCCACGTAGCGGTTCCTGAGTCCTGCTTCTGCCATTGAAAACTACGCGTAAATCCATCATTAGGAGCTCCACTCACCGAGAACGTTGTGAATTGACCAATAGATGTCTTGGTATCAATCGGACTAACGAAATCCATCGCATTAACTGGATACAACAGATAGACAACACCGGAAGCACCACGGCCACCATTTACTTCGCAGCTATCGCCACCGCCACCGCCACCGCCGCCGTAATATGCGTAAGCATCTTGGCCGGGATCTCCGCTCTGCCCGCCACTATTGCCACTTCCACCAGCAGCATTTCCACCATCGCCACCGCCGTTAGATCCAGGAACGTTCCAACCACCCGAACCACCGCCACCACCATAGAGATGTGATGTTCCGGTAATGGTGTCTGCGCTGCCGCTAGCAGCTGCTTGCACTGCGCCACTTGCTGCCGGTGCGATTAATCCACCACCAGTACCAGTGAAACTCTTCGTGACGGTAATTCCTGTTGTCGAAGTAGGTGTTCCTCCAGCTGATGGCGAAGAGTTGTAGTTGGCGGCTTCTGTTCCTGATGTTGGATTCTGACAACGATTATCTCGCCAGTGGTTCGGGCCGCCCACTCCACCAGTAACAACGGCATTTACGGTGTTATCTGCAGAAACAATCGAACTCGATCCACCGGTGCCACCGACAATAATTTGTGCTGCAGGTACTGCAGAGTTCACTGAGTAACTATTTACGCCACCTGTTCCTACTTTAATTTTCAGACGAGTGGTCGTGTTATTGATTGTTGCTTTGCCTTTAAGAACTCCACCACCGGCGCCACCATAACCAGCGTTTCCAGTTCCGCCACCGCCACCGCCCACTAACATCGCGGTCGGATAGCTGCTGCTCTTTGGCAGGGTCCAACCACCGAATGAGTTAATAATGGTGCGCGGGAATTGATACAACCGATTAGTACCAACAATGGTGGAAGTTTCAATACTCTGCCAAGTCCATTGGGTACTGGTTGGAACTAAATCACTTAAGCCATTAGCAACGAGATCGCGATCGTGAATACTTGTTCCAGTCTCATTAAAGTTGTAATAGGCAAAGAGAGTGGCACTTGTGGTGTCAGGTTCTGTGTTGATATCTACCGTCAAAGTATCTCGACGCGAAGATGTCCAGAATCGGAGCTCATCAATGTTTCCGACAAACTGTGATGTGCTGGTTCGAGCGCTACCTGGAGCGGGGCCTCCGACATATAAGTAGTTACTTGCCTGTGGCGCGAAAGTGATGCCAGTGAGCGATTCCACCTCTTGACCATCGTAATAGGCGTACAACGTTGTTCCAGTCAGAGTCATTGCTAAGTGATGCCATTCATTCACGGTCACACTCTCACCGAAGATGATCTGGCTATCACTGCTTCCGGAGTACACAGAGCCATACCATTGGCCGCTCTTGCAATAGAAAGCGGCAACGTTATAAAAGTCCACGGCATAACTTGTGTTGGCACCGCCACAAGTAGTCGTTCTATTAACCCATA
>WLRE01000006.1 GCA_009698045.1 Actinomycetota bacterium
CTCCTCCTAGACTCGGCTCTCGCCTGTAAAAACAGTGTTGGAACGGCTGAAAGCACTATCGCAACAGGAGTAGATACGTGAACAGATTGGGTTAAAGCATTGAGGAGTGTCAAGGTTGCGATAAATACAATTGGCGTTGCAATAATGTTTATCGATCTATCAGACCTGCCTGGCCTTTGAATATTTGAATTTTCAACGTTTTTACCCATTATTTTCCTGACGATTGTTCTTAAATACTCGATTGATATCCCCGAGACCCGTTGAGTATCGATGATTAAAATTGGGAAGGGTTTTTGAATCAGTCACGGCCGTCACATGAGATTTCTCTCTCTCGCTGGCGTCATGGCTATTCTCATTTAGCTTTTGGTCGATTCTGAACAACTCTTCGCATTCAACTCGTTCTCCCTCGATACGTCCACTTACATAGAGAACTTCAGAAACCCTTCGATATCCAGAACTGTCCATCCCGACATGCACCACAATGTCTATTGCATTAGCAACAACGGGCGCTATGAAATTATGAGAGATATTTTCTCCAGCTAAGAGTGGAAGTGTCTGCAATTTAGCTATTGCATCCTTCCCTGAATTTGCATGAATTGTTGCCATTCCAGGTAATCCAGAATTAAGAGCAATCAATAAATCTAGAGATTCAGCCTCTCGGATTTCGCCGACGATAAGATGTGATGGTCGCATTCGGAGGGCTTCCTTAATGAGTCGTCGTAGCGGAATTTCTCCCTCTCCTTGCAAATTCGCTGGCCGTGTTTGAAGCGCGACGCAATCTGGAATACGTGGCCTAAGTTCGAACACCTCTTCCACTGTAATAACTCTGCTATTCAATGGAGTCTTTCCAATCAATGCATTGAGCAGGGTAGTTTTCCCCGCTTGCGTAGATCCGCTGACCAAAATGTTTAATCCATTCTCAACACATTTACTCAGGAAGAGCGCAATTGCTTCATCCATGACACCTAACTGCATTAGATCTTCAATTGATTTGCCTCGAAGCAAGTGCTTCCGGATATTGATTGCCCAGTGTTTCGCCGTTACTTCGGGAATACTTACGTGAAGTCGAGAACCATCTGGAAGTCGCGCATCTACAAAGGGGTGAGAGAGATCGAGCCGACGACCTCCCCACATTAGAAGTCTTTCAACTAAATTTTTTACCTCATCATCAGTTAGAACCAAATTCGTTAATTGGCTGATTCCCGCACGAGCTATAAATATTCTCTTCGGTGAATTTATCCATATCTCTTCAATAGAGGAATCATCCATAAGAGCTTGGATTTTTCCGTATTGCGCTGTATCTAAAGTTGCAATATTTTCGTAATCTCCGCTCATTTCATATGGCGAGGTACTCGCTTGAATTTGCATTCGAGGAATAAGGAGGGGCTTAAGAATTTGCTGCTGAATCATCACTGGGTGAGCAAACTAGAATCCATACAAATGTGAAGTTTTCCTGTGGAGAAGTCAGCTTGATATAGATTTATTGAACGATCTGTAGGGTTATTGATTTCTTAGCGTTATTTGCGGGTCGGACTTTTCTCAAACTTCCCCTAGCCTAAGATCAAATTAATGAGAGAAGAACTTCTCATCTATTTTCTTGATCCAGAGATGAGCCGGAGTACCCGGCTTGAATTCGATGCATTCAATTTTGATTTTCGGAGGCTGTCGAGTACTTCTCTCCTGTGCTCGACTCTTGCTTAAATCCTGTGAGAACGTATTTACAAATGACGCCTCAAAGCGAGGGATCGCCCGGTTAGCGCCGTGCTCGTCGGTGCGAAGCGCAAGCCAAAAGCCATCTTCGGAAGCCCTGCAATAGAAATCTTCTTTTCTTAGAACTAAGCGAATGGCTTGATTCAGAAGAAAGATTTCATAGTCATCTCTTGTTCGTGGAATCGATACCATGATGATTGACAACGGCTCTTTAAGACGTGAACGAAGGGCGATTTCTCGTTCAAGAGATTCGAGAAAAATCAGAGTTGTTGGTGCTCCAGTTAGTGAGTCTTTCGACCCGTTATTCCTAAATTCGATCTTTCTCATCCTGCGAAGGTAAGCGGTGAAGAATTTTTTAGGAATAGTTTATTGAGGCTATTTCTTCAAATTTTAGAAATTATGCAAATTGAGAGGTTTCCGATGAAATATGGTTATAAACTTGTGAAGTTATCGAGAGAAAAATTGAGTTGCAAGAAGGGTTGTAGATAGCCATGAACACCGACTTCTTCCGCCGTTCCGCAGTTCTCCTTCTCCGTGTCGAAGCTGCTGTGATTCTTGCGCTTCTGCTCTTTCTTATTTACGCCACATTTACTTCAGATGTCACATATCCCCTGGCTCTAGTTGGTGAGATTCTCTTTGGAATCGTGGGTGCTACGGGGCTTTACTTTGCATCAGTGGGATTTAGGGATGGCAAGTCCTATGGGCGCGCGCCGGCGGTGTTGGCTAATGGAATTGCGTTAGGCGTTGCTTATTACATGATTCAAGGTGGCGATGTGGTTCTGTTGACTTATCCTTTGACGTTGTTGGCACTGGCGACGTTGATTTCTGCGCTCTTTGGATACAAAGAATAAGTCTTAATTCTTTTTAAAGATTTTATTTTTTACCACTCCACGATCTGACGATCTTCCCAGAACAACCCGGTCTTATCTTCGCCAGGTGTAAATGGTCGTGTGGCTAACCAGATTGCAGTCTCGGCACCTTCTTCGGCAGAGCGCGGTGCATCCGGTCCGCCCATGTCGGTGCGTGAATGGTTAGGGCACATTGCATCAATCAAGAATCCGCGAGCGCCGAGATTAGTTTCGTGCGCAAGGTTTCGCACAAGTGCATTCACTCCAGCTTTGCTAACTCGATACGGTGCGAGGCCTCCAGTGTTTCCAGGACCGGACATGCGGCCGAGACAGGCAGTGAAGATAACGACGCGACCGTTACGGGCTTCGGCCATAGCGGGGCAGATGGTGTTGATGGCGACAAATACAGAGTCAAGGTTGATGGCCATGACGCGGCGCCACTCTTCGGTATTGGTGCGCAGAGTTTTAGATAGGCGGTCACTCATTACTCCATGAGCAAGAACTAATATTTCTGGAACACCGAATGTGCTCTGGATTTCTTCAAAGGTTTTTCTTGTTGCATCAAAGTCTTCAAAATCAACGGCGCGAAAGTCGCAGCTAATCTCTTGTGCTGTAGCGGCTGCGCGCGATGGATCTTTCGAGACGATGACGACGCGGTGACCCTGTGCTTTGAGAGCTAGAGCGACAACTTTTCCGAGGCCTCGAGATCCGCCGGTGACGATGGCGAGGGAGCCTGGGGTCGGCTTCATGGCGGTATCCGTGGATGAACTCATGGGCAGAACTCTGCCGTGAAGGTTAGTTTTTGCCCAGTTATGCCTCGAATATAGAGATGTGGGGTCAGCCTCACATTTATAGACAGGCTCTGGCTTATGAGCGTGCGCCCCTCAACTATTAGACTTCAGGTAGTTCCCACACCTGCTCATAGGAGAGGTGGCAACGAGAGAATTCGGAGCATCGCCAGTGTCGGCAACAGGAAGTAACACGCCTGAGAATCATTTCGGTGGGAGCTTTGGCCCCAACGAGTGGCTTGTCGATGAGATGTATGAAAAATATTTAGCTGATCCTGCATCAGTAGATAAGGCATGGTGGGATTTCTTCGCAGATTATGCGCCGGCAACCAAAGGTGGCTCTGCAGTAGTAAATGCATCTACTACCAACAACACAACCTTTCAGCCTTTGATGGATGCACCACTTGGTGGACAACCTCCACTTCCTAAGCGCGCTGAGGCTGCGCAAGGAGTTCCAGTCACTGCCACAAAAATTGGAATTGGTACACCAGCTTCGCAACCACTTTCTGCACAAGCTGCACCAGCGCAAGTAGCACCCGCTGCACCAGCGCAAGTAGCTGCACCAGCGCAAGTAACACCAACATCTGTCGTACCACCAACCGCTTCAACTGCATCAACTGCATCCATTGCATCAACAACTCCGGAGAGCGCGCCAATGAATCAGCCAGTTAATAGTTCTGTACCAACCCCTGCTGATCCGGTCGTAAAACCGATTCCGACCTTGGTGACACCAGGCGCCTCCTCACTAGAAGTCATTCGCGGTGTGAGTGCTCGTGTCGTCCAGAGTATGGAAGCCTCGCTCTCCGTTCCGACTGCAACATCAGTTCGCGCAATTCCTGCAAAGCTCATGATCGATAATCGCACTGTTATTAATAACCACCTCAAGCGCGGCCGTGGTGGCAAAGTCTCCTTTACTCACATTATTGGTTATGCAATGGTGACCGCTCTTCGTCAGATGCCTTCCATGAATGCATTCTTCGGCGAATCCGAAGGTAAGCCTGCGATTGGTCGCCCGGAACATATCAACTTGGGTATTGCAATCGACTTGGCAAAGCCAGATGGTTCTCGTCAATTGTTGGTTCCATCTATTAAGGGCTGTGAAGCACTCGATTTCGCGCAGTTCTGGGCGTCATATGAAGAGACAGTTCGCAAGGCACGTTCTGGCGCACTGACTGTTGAAGATTTTGCTGGCACCACCGTTTCACTTACTAACCCAGGAACAATCGGAACCGTTCACTCAGTTCCGCGATTGGTGCAAGGACAAGGCTTAATTCTTGGTGTCGGAGCGATGGATTACCCCGCTGAATTCCAAGGTGCAAATGAAGAGACACTGGCCAATTTAGCAATCAGCAAAGTGATCACACTGACAAGTACTTACGATCACCGCATTATTCAAGGTGCGCAATCTGGTGATTTCTTGCGCGTAATCAATGAGTTGCTACTTGGTGCAGAAGGTTTCTACGACGAGATCTTCTCCGCGCTTCGCATTCCTTACGTTCCTATTCGTTGGGTTCAAGATATCTCTGAGACTGCAGATAACCAGCTCGATAAGGTCTCTCGCGTACAGCAATTAATTAATGCATATCGCACTACTGGCCACTTGATGGCAGATACTGATCCTCTTGAGTACCACCAACGTTCGCATCCAGATTTAGATGTCGTGACACATGGATTAACACTCTGGGATCTCGACCGCGAATTTCCTACCGGTGGTTTTGGCGGAAAGCCAAAGCTCAAACTCCGCAGAATTCTTGGCACACTTCGCGATTCGTACTGCCGCACTATCGGCGTGGAATATATGTATATCGAGAGTCCAGAAGAGCGCAAATGGATTCAGGAGCATGTTGAAGTTGGCTCCCCTCGCACACCTCGTGAAGAGCAATTACGAATCTTGCGCAAACTCAATAGCGCTGAAGCATTCGAGTCATTCCTTCAGACTAAATATGTCGGTCAGAAGCGCTTCTCACTCGAAGGTGGCGAGACTGTTATTCCACTTCTCGATGCCGTTATCTCATCGGCGGCCGAAGATGGTTTAGATGAGGTCTGTATTGGCATGCCACACCGCGGACGTCTCAACGTCTTAGCAAATATCGCTGGCAAAAATATTGGTCAGATCTTCCAAGAATTTGAGGGACATTATGCAGAGAACCAGGTCCATGGTTCTGGCGATGTGAAATATCACCTCGGCACACATGGAACATTTACTGCTGAATCTGGCGCTACTACTCAGGTATATCTCGCTGCCAATCCTTCACACCTAGAAGCAGTCAATACTGTTCTCGAGGGCGTCGTTCGCGCCAAGCAAGATGTGCTGAACGTGAAAGACAAATATTCGGTAATGCCGATCTTGATGCACGGTGATGCAGCATTTGCTGGACAAGGAATCGTTGCAGAAACGCTCTCCATGTCCCAGCTCCGCGGATACCGCACCGGCGGCACCATTCATATCGTCGTAAATAACCAGGTGGGCTTCACAACTTCACCTCATGCAGCGCGTTCATCTCGCTACTCCACCGATATGGCAAAGATTATTCAAGCACCGGTCTTCCACGTCAATGCTGATGATCCGGAATCAGTAGTACGCGTAGCGAAGATTGCATATCAATATCGCCAAGAATTCAATAAAGATGTTGTCATCGACATGATCTGCTACCGCCGCCGCGGACACAACGAGGGTGATGAACCAAGTTTCACTCAACCATTGATGTATAAATTAATTGAAGCAAAGCGCTCTACTCGTAAGCTTTATACCGAATCTCTCATTGGTCGTGGAGATATCACCGTTGAAGAAGCGGAAGAAGTATTGCGCGATTATCAGACTCAGTTGGAATCGGTATTTAACGCGGTTCATAACACCGAACCAGCTCCTAGCACCGCACCTGTTCCGACAGCTCCTGCACCTGAAACTGTGCACACTGCAGTCGATGAAGCAACGCTCCGTCGCATTGCGGCGACACAAGGTGCAACTCCTGAAGGTTTTGTAATCCATTCCAAGCTCGCACCACAACTAGCAAAGCGTGTGGACATGTTGGATGAAGGCACCGTGGATTGGTCTACTGGTGAAATGTTGGCGATGGGCTCACTACTTCTTGAGGGACATCCCATCCGTCTTGCCGGCCAAGATGTGCGTCGCGGAACATTCTCCAACCGGCACGCAGTTGTGATTGATCAGAATACTGGCGCGGAGTGGACCCCACTTCGTTCATTGATCTCTGACGAGAATCAATTCTTCGTCGTCGACTCTCTTCTCTCTGAATATGGAGCGATGGGATTTGAGTACGGCTACTCCGTTGTTCGCGATAACGCGCTAGTGATGTGGGAAGGCCAGTTCGGCGACTTCGCTAATGGCGCACAAACAATCATTGACGAGTTCATCTCTTCCTCATTGCAGAAGTGGGGCGAGCGTTCATCGGTAGTACTTCTTCTTCCGCATGGTTATGAAGGTCAAGGACCTGACCACTCCTCCGCTCGTATCGAACGCTATTTAGCGCTCTGCGCCGAGCTCAATATGACAGTGGCGCAACCATCATCTCCTGCCTCTTACTTCCACTTGCTTCGTTGGCACATGAACAATCCAGCACGTCGTCCGCTTATTGTCTTTGAACCGAAGTCAATGCTTCGCCTCAAAGCGGCGGCATCTGGACTTGCTGATTTCACTCAAGGAACATTCCGTTCGATTATTGATGATGCAACAGTCCCAGGAAACGCTAACCGCGTTATCTTCTGTTCCGGCAAGGTCTATTACGACTTGCTCGCTGAGCGCACTCGCCTAAATGAGAGCCACACTTCTATTGTTCGAATTGAACAGTTATATCCACTTCCACAGGCAGAGATGAATGCAATTGCAGCTAAGCATCCAAATGCAAGCTTGCTCTGGGTTCAAGATGAACCTGCTAACCAAGGTCCATGGCCATTTATCGCCGTGAACACCATGGGCACACTTGATGGTCGCGTACTTCGCCCGGTCTCACGTCGTGCAACTGCATCTCCTGCAACAGGATCACATCATCTGCATGAAGAAGAGCAGAAGGCGCTGATCATTGAGGCGTTTACGCGTTAACTTCTCTTTCCGCTGCGAGATCCAATTGAAACCGTAATGGGAATTGATTTAGATCCAAGTACGGCTCCGCTAGCTACCAGCTCTGCAGTCAAAGTGATAAATCGTTTACTTGCTGGTCGCCACATGCACGTTGCACTTAGCCCTGATGATGTTATCGATTGGCATCCAGGAATGACTTTTCCATCTTGATAGAAACGTACTTTTCCATTTCCACCTGTCAGTGTTGCAGTGATTGCTATGGGTGCGCGATACGTTGCAATACTTACGCCGCCCGCTAAACCAATTGAGACTGCCGTCGCAACTGCCGCGGTATAGCGAAGAACTATTAGCCCACTTCCGCCAGATCCACCAGTGCCAGTGTTGCCGTTATAGGAACCACCGCCGCCGCCGCTACCGGTATTAGTAACACCATCAACTCCATTGATGCCATTGGTCGAATCTCCGCCGTATCCGCCGCCGCCTAATCCAGGGGCGCCACGTGTGGGACCGGCAGCTCCACCACCACCGGCGGCAATACGCCCATTGGATGTTGCGGCACTCCAACCACTTACGCCACTCATTCCAGTTGCGAATGCTGTAATCCAACTAGTTAAGTCTTGCGTTCCATCTCCACCATTTGCGCCCGTACCTATAGTTGTTACTGCGCTACCAGCTGCACCAGAACCGCCACCGCCAGCACCGGATGAGTAATTTGCAGTGGGTGTTCCACCACCAGAATTTCCATACTTTATAGTCGCTCCGGTAGGAAGTGTCTGAGTTGAAGTACCACCAGTGTTTGTATTACCAGCATTGTTGCACTCTGTTGCACCTCCGCCCGAACCACCATTTGCACCATTGCAATCCGTAATTGGTGTTTTGCCCCATGCATAGGAAGCTCCCGCACCGCCACCTTTTGCTACCAACGTTGAATTAGAACCGAACCAACTATCTGCGCCATTTGTACTTCGATTTAAAGCGTTATCCAACGTCGAAGTGCCCGGCGTTCCGCCAGTACCAATAGTCAGTGAGTAGCTCGTTGATGGAGTTGTTGTATATGTGTTATCAAGAACTACTCCGCCCGCTCCGCCGCCACCGCCCCAAGCACCTGAACCACCGGCTCCACCACCAGCAATTACTAAAATATCCACACTTGTCACTGTGCTGGGCGCAGTCCACGCATTGCTTCCACTCTTAAAAATGACATAGCACTTTGATTGGCTACTCGAGTAAACAACAGAAACCGTCGAACTATCTGTAACAGTGGAAAGACATGGCGCTGATCCCGCAGTAGCAGCGAATGATGGAACCGCTTGGATGATGGGTGCAACAACAATTAGCGCAAGAGAGATAACGGCAGCACTAAGTGCGGCAAGAAATCTTTGAACGCTGATCACTTGCAAATCTTAAGGGATAAGAAGGAGAAGTTTATTTGCTCTTTGCTCGCTTAAAACAGAGCACAAAGACCCCTACGACTTCACTCGGTTTGAGATAACCCCATTTGCGAGAGTCGGTGCTCTCTGCTTTGTTATCGCCTTCTACCCATAACCCTAAATCTCCGGCCATAAATGCCGCTGAACCTTGGGCAAAATTGCGAGCGATGCGAACCGTGTCCTCAGAGAATGAAGCGCTTGCAGTGGAATCACTTGCATGAGTCTCTTTATGTCCAAGAATCTCGGTAGTGCCGGGCGCATCGATTCGACGCAAGCGTTTAATCTGCAAGAAATCGGTGGGTTCAGTTCCTTGCGTGTCACTCGAGGTGAGAAAGCCAAATGCGCGACGTTGAATGAGAAGAACTTTGCCTTGAAGCGCGCGCAGATTGGCGCGAGATTTGGATTGTCGCTTCGCTGATGCCGATGGTGGTGCAATCTTGATGGTGCGAAAGAGCGCCCAATCGCCATCATTGAGAAAGGGGCTCATAGAGTTTCCAGATACCCGTACCGTCTTAAATCCCATCGCTAATGCCATGGGTGAAGTATCTCGCAAAGGTTATGAAGAAGCTGGCTCTGCAGGGGCTATGGCTCCGTAGTATTCTTGGCCCACGCCATCCAGATTCTCTGGAATCAACAATTAATGACGGAGAGAAAATGAAGATTTCATCAGCTGTCTCATCAGTTTTCAAGAATGCAATTGAACCAAAGAGCGTCGCTTTCGCACACTGCGATCTACCTTGCGGTGTCTATGACCCAGCACAGGCAAAGATTGAAGCGCTCTCTGTAAAAGCAACCATGGAGAAGTACGCAGCTTCATCAGATGTTGATTTCAAATCTCGCGCAGTTGCAATCAAGGAAGAGCGTTCAGAGCTCGTTAAGCACCACCTCTGGGTTCTCTGGACCGACTATTTCAAAGCACCACACTTCGAGGCATATCCACAACTCAATGCCCTCTTCAATGAGGCAACAAAGCTTGCCGGTGCCGGTGGCACTAAGGGCACCAATGATGTTGCAGTTGCAGATAAGTTAATCGCAAAGATTGATGAAATCGCAGAGATCTTCTGGGCCACAAAGAAGGCATAACTAGCGTTAAGTAAGAAGCCTCCGTTTATGCGGAGGCTTTTTTATTGAAATCTAGTTAGAAATTATTGCGATATTTACTGAGGCAGCTGATGCAGCCGGTGTATCTGGTATCGGACAGGGCGCACCATCACAACAATTTGTCTTCATGTGGCAGTTAGGGCAGAGCCAACGAGTGGAGACTGGATCGTAGGGTTGACCGCAGAAATCACAGGGCATCTGATTATTTGCAGAACTTGAACTCATAAATTATCCCGCTTCACTCATTACGGATTCAGCGGCAATGCGCGCCATATAGGAGACGCGATCGACCACTTTTCGAGTTAGATTCGCTGACGCGATCAATCGAGAGCCATGATGAACTTCTACATTGAAATCTAGAATTGGGCCATCAATATCCACACAAGTGGCATGGGCACGAATCTCTGCGCCAACACCGACCGTTCCAGAAATGGCGAGCACTAATTCTTGAGTAACTGATGTTTCACCAGAGGCGAAGTGTTCGGCAAGGGCTGCGCTGCACGCACCTTCCATCAGGTTTGTCAGGACCGTTGGATCGACAACGGGTAGATCGTTATGAGCTTGCGCTACCGAAGTATCTCCGGGGCGGACGACGAGGGAGGCCATACCCATGGCGCCGCGCACATCGTCGAATTTCATAAGTGTTAACTTAATCGAATCTATTTCTCCAGCTGGGTAAGACTCGAATGAGTCGTAGACAATTAATTAAAAATCGTGCCTGATCTCATGAGATGTCTCGATTTCAACGTGAGTTTCACCATCAATCGTAATTTCGGTTCGACTATAGGTCGTGGTGACCTGCGTGCTGACGCCAGGCAATCCGCCTAAATTCAAACCAGCGAAGCCTGCTTGTGCTGCCATCTGTGCTGCTAGAAGTTCGGTCTGTTCGTGCAGCCGCTGCTGCAACTCTTCTGGTGCTTGTTCGCAACATTCATTAGTCATGTATTTCTTGAGGGTATTTAGAACTTCTCGCTCATGCGCCATCTCACTCTCGCAAGGCGAGCACTCTTGGAAATGGATAGTCAGGGATTCTCCGAATTCAGAATTAAAATCTTGAGAGATGTCGATTACGGCGCTAGTTTCGTCATCAAGGATAAGAGTGATGAAGGCGAGTGCTTGATCGCAATTAACTTTATTTTGGTTCATGACTTCTTCTCCTTGCTGGGCGCGGCAGGAGCGCCGCTCTTCACAAATCCTCGATCTTTGGCGTAATCAGTAAGTAGTGTGCGTAGAAGTTTGCGACCACGATGCAATCTAGACATGATGGTTCCGGCAGGGACTTCTAGGATTTCTGCAATCTCCTTATAGGAATATCCCTCAACATCGGCGAAGTAAACCGCCATACGAAATTCTTCAGGAATTTCAGCTAGTGCGCGCTTTACATCACCATCGGGCAAATTTTCTAGAACTTCATCTTCCGCTGACTTTCCTTGATCGCTGGTGTGGCTAGCCGCTTTATGAATCTGCCAATCTTCTAACTCAGAAGAACCAATGAGTGGTTGGCGCTGGGCTTTGCGATAAGAGTTAATAAAAGTAGTGGAGAGAATGCGGTAGAGCCAGGCTTTGAGATTAGTGCCCTCTTGAAATTGATGAAAAGAGGTAAAAGCTTTGGCATAAGTATCTTGAACAAGATCCTGGGCATCGTGCGCATTCTTGGTGTAGCGAAGCGCCGCGGAATACAACTGACTGGAATATTGAAATGCATCGCGCTCAAAGCGCGCCTTCTGCTCCGTAATCTGCTCAGCAGTGACCGGGCGGCGAATATCTATCTCGGTAGATGCATCGCTGCCTGAGAGAACTAGATCAGATGTCATTGGTCGTAAGGCTACCGCCACATTGCTCCAATCCAGAGAGGAGATTTTGTTCCATGATTGCTACCGACCTATAACGCCCGAGCCATCGCTTTTATTCCCGGTTCATTCCTAGAAGAGCGTTTCGGGCTCCCCTAGCTCTATCGGCACTATCAACTCGGGGCCATTGTTGCGCACGAAGTTAACGCGAGTAGAGACCGGATCTGCCTGAAGAGCGCCAGTGGGATCGGGAAACTCCAAGAGTTCGCGAATGGCATCGATCTCACGAAGCTCTGGATCAAGCCAGGTATCCCAACGATCGCGAGGCAAAAAGGTGGGCATGCGATGATGGATTGGAGCTAACTTTCCTACTGCCTCACGAGTAATGATTGCAGCGCTCTCAAATATTTCGCCGTTGGAATCTATCCAGGAATCATAAATGCCAGCAAATAATAAATGCTTGCTTACCGCAGATTCGGAGTCAGGAATAGAATGGATATTTTGAATACTATGAATATAGAACGGCTGCTTCGGTGGGAAGTCGCCCATCTCGGTTGCCCATTCGTAATAACCAGTAGCCGGAATTAGACAACGACGAGAACGAAAAGCGCTTCGAAAAGTTGGTTTCTCATGAACTGTTTCGGTACGTGCATTGATGGCTTGTGACTGCGATTTAATTGCGCTCTCACGATCTTTCGCCCACGGTGCAATAAGTCCCCATGAAACGGTCGTGAGTTCGCGCGCATTCGTACCGTCATCTGCGCCAGCCTTAGCGGAGTTGGCCTTGATCATATAAATCGGACGAGTAGGAGCAATGTTCCAATCGGCCGGAAGAGTAGGCCCGTTATAGCCAACTGTTATTGCAAACTCCTCGATTAAATCTCCGG
Source organism: Actinomycetota bacterium (assembly GCA_009698045.1). GTDB lineage: Bacteria > Actinomycetota > Actinomycetes > Nanopelagicales > Nanopelagicaceae > AAA044-D11. The sequence continues at coordinate 12,594 of WLRE01000006.1, forward strand.
GAGAGGCTGCAAGAGCAAAGCGACCACACATAGCGCAAGATTACTCGACCGCCGTTACGAAGTGCTCGGGTAGACTTAAGGCAATGAGTTCATCTGAAAGTCTCAAGAAGAGCGACGATAACGCCGCAGGTACTGGCGATGAGGCGAGCCATGAACTCTGGCTGGCTCCCTATCGTGGTCAACAACCCATCGATAAGACCATAACAATTCCGGGTTCGAAATCAGTTACTAATCGCGCACTTATCTTGGCAGCGCTCGCAGATTCACCTTCACTACTTCGCAAGCCACTGCACTCGCGCGATTCATCACTCATGATTGCTGGACTTAAAGCGCTGGGCTGTGGAATTGAAATTGGCGACAATGGCGATATCACTGTTAATCCGGCGCCGCTAATGGGTCCTACATCTGTTGATGTGGGTAACGCTGGCACAGTGATGCGCTTCTTGCCGCCACTTGCAGCAATGGCGCAAGGGCTTGTGCATTTTGATGGCGATCCTCGTTCACATGAACGGCCACTTGGTCCAGTCATCGCCGCGCTTGAAGATCTCGGCGTCACAATCGAACATGGCAATCGATATTCACTGCCTATGACAATTAATGCGCATGGCGCACTACGTGGTGGAGATATTGATGTAGATGCCAGTGCCTCTAGCCAATTTGTCTCTGCGCTTTTACTTGTTGGCCCAGCCATGAAAGAGGGAATAACTCTTCACGATATCGGTGCGACTCTGCCATCAATGCCGCACATTGATATGACGGTACAGATGCTCCGCGATTTTGGGGCAACAGTAGATATTTCATATTCGCCAGAAGGAAAACATATCTGGAAGGTTCATCCAGGAACTCTGCACGGAAAAGATTTGATCATTGAACCCGATCTCTCTAATGCCGCGCCATTTATGGCGGCGGCTATGATCTGCGGCGGCTCAGTAACTATCTCTGATTGGCCGGCACAGACCACACAACCTGGCGATCAATTGCGCCGCATCTTCGCTTCGATGGGCGCGAGCGTTGAAATGACTTCTATGGGATTGCGTATTACTGGTGGCGAATCAATTCATGGAATTGATGTGGACCTTCATGATGTGGGTGAGCTAACTCCTTCTATCGCCGCTGTTGCCGCACTTGCGGATTCACCTTCTTCGCTGCGCGGAATCTCACACCTGCGATTACACGAAACGGATCGTTTAGCAGCACTTGCCGCAGAGCTCAACGCCCTTGGCGGAGATGTCGATGAAGAAGAGAGCGCATTACATATCTCTCCCGCTCCATTACATTCCGGAATTTTTCATACTTATGATGATCATCGCTTGGCAACAGCGGGAGCGATGCTTGGTCTAGCGGTCCAGGGCATCAAGGTTGAAAACATTGCTACGACCCAAAAAACTCTTCCTGATTTCCCCGGCGCGTGGACGGCTCTGCTCTCGTGAGCGTGAAGGCACAGTCGTGAGAAACGCCAGAAAGATGGATGAGGATGATGTCCGCTCTCGTCCGCCTCGCTCGACTCGTCCTCGCACTAAAGACCGACCTGATTATTCGGGGGCTCTCTCCGGAATGGTTATCGCTGTTGATCGTGGCCGCCTGACCTGCAACGTCAATGGTGAACGCATTACCGCCATGAAATCGCGCGAACTCGGCAAGAACTCAGTTGTGGTTGGTGATCACGTAGGAATTGTTGGAGATTTAACTGGTGACGCCGGAACGCTTGCTCGCATCGTAACGGTCGCCGAACGCCGCAATACCTTAACTCGCACAGTCGATGATGTTGCAACTATTGAACGAATGATCGTTGCCAATATCGATGTCATGGGAATTGTCATTGCGGCTGCCAATCCCGAACCCCGTCATGGATTTGTTGATCGAGCTTTAGTTGTGGCTTTTGACCAGGGAATCACGCCAGTGATAATTCTGACTAAGCGAGATCTAGCTGATGCTTCAGAGTTCTTACAGGGTTACCGAGATTTAAATATTCCTATCTATGAGACACAACGTGGCGCAGATTTAACACCCATTCATGCGCTACTTGAAGGAAAGGTATCCGTGCTTCTCGGGCACTCAGGAGTCGGTAAATCCACACTCGTCAATGCACTGGTTACCGCATCAGATCGTCTGACCGGATCGGTCAACGAAGTTACTGGTCGCGGACGTCATACCTCATCAAGTGCCGTCGCCCTTGAACTCGATGATGGCAGCGGTTGGATTATTGATACGCCCGGAGTCCGCTCATTTGGTGTTGCTCATATTAAGACTGAACGCGTCTTAGGTGCTTTTGGTGAATTCGCAGAAGTGCTCGCCACTTGCCCAAAAAATTGCTCACATAACGAAGAAGATTGCGCTCTTAATTCTTGGCCAAATTTCACTGCTGACGAACTTTCGCGCCTTGATAGCTTGCGCAGAATTCTCGGTGGAGCCAAGAGTTCTTAAGTTACGATGCGCATATGAGTAACTCTCGCCCTTACAGCGTCGCCGATGATCTCGCTCTCGCGCTGCGCTTAGCGACACTTGCTGATGAGATAACTCTTGCCCGCTTCATGTCACTCGATTTAGTAATTGAGACAAAGCCCGATTCAACCCCTGTTACCGATGCAGATAAAGCTGTTGAAAATGCAATCCGCGAAGTTTTAGCAATTGAACGACCCAATGACCTCATCGTGGGCGAAGAGTTCGGTGGAGTTGATGCACTCACTGGCTCAACAACTAGCGCCGGAAATAAACCGCACTACTGGGTTATTGATCCCATCGATGGAACTAAGAATTTTCTCCGTGGTATTCCCATCTGGGCAACACTCATTGCTCTCTCTAGCCCTAATAACGAAGTGATTGCTGGAGCGGTTAGCGCACCAGCTCTCTATCGTCGCTGGTATGCAGGCAAGAATTTAGGCGCGCATGTTCTAGAAAATGGCGAACAACGTACGATTCGCGTCTCTCAAGTTTCGGCACTCGACAATGCGCAATTGGCTTACTCAGATCTCATTGGTTGGGGTTCACGTAAAGCGGCGTTCTTAGATATTCAAAGTACGGTTTGGCGCACCCGTGCATTTGGAGATTTCTGGTCACATATGTTGGTCGCCGAAGGTGCAGTCGACATTGCCGTCGAACCTTCACTCTCGCTCTGGGATATGGCCGCTCTAGAAATTATCGTGCGCGAAGCAGGTGGCACCTTTACTAATCTTGAGGGAGTTCCTGGTTCACATGGTGGCAGCTTGGTTACCAGCAATGGCAAAGTTCATAAAGAGTTCTTGTCGCGGATCAATCAGCCAAAAAGTTCACAGGGTTCAAAGGGTTAGCGATAACGCAATTGAATATGAAAATCTCTGACCTGACCTCACCGGAAAATCTGCCATTCTTTATTGCTGCATGCGTTGCACTAGGACTAATAATTTTTCTTATCATTTACTTTTTTCTTCGCTCGCGCCGGCGGAATAAATCAACTATTCCAGCAGTGCCACCGGTGCCCACATTTATTGAGATATTTGAGATCGAGAAAGAACTCTATATTCGAGATCCCTTTGATAACTCGCAAACCTCTATCATTGAAGAACCAGAGCTAAAGAGCATCGCCCTCACACTTATTGTTGGTCTTCGCGAATACCTAGTGAAGATTTTCGAAAATCCAAGCGACCAACATAAATCTATGGAGGCGGTAGGCAAGCACCTAGAGTCAGCTGGAGTTACTCCAATCGCTTATACGCAGTGGAGCCAAGCTCCTATCCAAGGTCTTGCGGCACGAGTAATTATCAAGGGCAAAGTACGCACTGCACTCTTTGGGCCGAGTTTGGCGATGGTGCGCAACACTGCACCGATGCGCCAAGAAATAATCGACATCAACGAGAGTGGAACTGAAGCTGGCCACATCGTCTATGTGTTAGCTATCGATGGCCTTGCTTACGCAGTCTTTGATATCAGCCACCGCTTGCAAGAGGTAATTAACTAATATCTGCCTGGCTTGCTTCTGCAAGATATACCTGAGCTCTTCGTACGGTCTCAAGTTGGTAATCCGGAATCATCTCCTGATGTTCTTGATTCTCCGTCTCATAGAGATAGTTCAGCAACATAAATCTGCGATGAAGAAGTAGTGATTTCATCTCAAATTCTGTGTACTGAGGTAGAGGTCGAACAGTAAGGTAACCATCAAGCATCGCTTGATCTTGCTCTGGGGTATCTAAATAATAAATCGCCGTAGCAAGATCTTGAATGGGCAATCCAAAGCCACAGTCATCAAAGTCAAAAATTGCGAGCTCTCCCTCGTGCCACATCATGTTCCAGCCATGCAAATCGGCATGAATAATCTGTGGGGCACTTTCGCGGTAGAGAGCCTCAATTCTCTTATTGATAAGTGCGAAAGCTGCAGCAATTACCGTTTTACTCTGCGGATCTAGAACGCTCTTAGCGCCGAGAAGTAGATCTTCTACTCCCCACATAGGATCATCAAAAGTGGGAAGTGAAGCGCCTGCTGGTAGCAGAAAATTCTCTGATGCTGCATGCATAGCTGCCATCGCAGCTCCTATTGCTTTGACCTGTTCGAGTGAGGGCTCATCGCCGAGCTCTTCCCCCTCTAGCCAGCTATAAAGAAGAGCAGTCAGGGTGCGACCTGAAGGTGCATGATTGATTCGAGTGAGAAATTCTCCTGATTGATTAGGAATGGGTCGGGCGAGATTGACGATGTTTAATTCTAAAAGACGCTGCACCCAGAAGATTTCTGCGCGAGTGTTCTCTGGGGTGCGCGGAGAATTGATGTTGATGCGTAAGGCATATTTTTCGCCGGTTGGAGTTGTAATGCGAAAGGTTGCGTTGTACTCATAATTGATCGACTCCACCACACAATCGCGCAGTCCATAACTTTCAAGGATGTGAGGTGCAAAAGCGGTTAGATCGGCGATCTGTTCTTCGGCGGGGAGTTGAAAGAAGCTCACGCCGATATCGTAGAGCCCGCTCATGCCAGATAGAGAAAAACTCGGACCATTAACATCAATGATCCGAGTTATAACTCTTTAGTAGCGGGGACAGGATTTGAACCTATGACCTCTGGGTTATGAGCCCAGCGAGCTACCGAGCTGCTCCACCCCGCGTCGGTTAGCGCAATCCTAAAGGAATAACGCTAATTACCCAAAACGAGATTTACTTCGAAGAGCTAGCGGCGGCAGCAACTGCTGCAAGCGCTGATTTCAAGCGATCTTGAGCTTTACCGTATGCAGCCCAATCTCCCGCTTTCTGCGCACGAAGTCCATCGTTATATGCAGCTTGCGCACTAGCAATTGCAGATTTGAGAGAACTTCCAGAGTTCGTTGTTCCAGATGATGTCGTGGTTCCAGTTGTGGAATTAGTGACAGTTCCGGAGTTGCCACCAAAGACTTGATCCAGCGCACCTTGAAGTGATGAATCAAAGCCAATTTGATCTCCGAATGAGACAAGAACTTTCTGAAGAAGTGGATATGCCGCAGAGTTTGAAGTTGCGCGCACATAAACCGGTTGAATGTAGAGAAGTCCTCCACCTACCGGAAGTGTCAGAAGATTTCCGAGTACTACATCAGATCCACCTTGGCGCAATAGTGAGAGCGCTGTTGCAACCTCTGGCTTGGCTTCGAAGTTAGAGGCCACTTGCGATGGACCAGAGATATTGGTGGAGCGAGGTAATTGCAGGACGGTGATTTTTCCGTAATCAGGACCGTTATCAGAATTTACAACTGCAAATCCAGTGAGGTTCTGACGATTTCCACGCGGTACAAATGATGTGGTCAGAGAAAATGCAGATTTCTTATCGCCCGGCAATTGCATTGTTGTGTAATACGGAGGCTGGAGAAGTAAGTTGCCGCCCAGTGTTGATGGGTCGGTAGGAACGCGCCAGAAATCTTGACCGCCATAAAAAGCGCTCGCGGTACTGACGTGATAGGTCGCGAGTACATCGCGCTGTACAGCGAAGAGATCCTCTGGATAGCGAACATGCGCGAGAAGATCTTTAGACATCTCGCTCTTGTTTTTGAGCGAGCCAGGGAAGGCCTTGCTCCAGGTTGTCAGGACTGGATCTTTCGCATCCCAGGCATAAAGTTTGACTGAACCATCGTAAGCATCGACGGTCGCCTTAACTGAGTTGCGAATGTAGTTCACATTCGCATTAGGAAGCGTCGCGACAGAAGCTGCACTGCTGCTTACAGAGTTAGTGGTTGCATCCGCAATGTTGGTCTTCTTGGAGTATGGATAGCCCGCACTAGTGGTGTAACCATCGAGAATCCAGATGATTTTGCCATCAACAATTGCAGGATAAGCATTGCCATCAAGAGTTAACCATGGGGCTACCTTGGATACTCGCTCCAGTGGATTGCGGTTGTAGAGAATCTTGGAGTCAGAGTTGACTAAGTTCGAAAGAACAATGCGTTGTTCCTTGTATTTAATCGCGAAGAGCAGGCGTGAGAAGAGGTTGCCCATGGGCACTCCACCCTTACCGGTGTAGGTGTAGTTCTTCTGACCATTGGCTGATTTGTCATCGGGATAATCAAGTTCTGCTGCAGTACTTGACTTAGATCCACCCACGATTGAGTAATCCGGAACATTCTCACCAAAGTAAACCCGAGGTTGGAAATCACCAAGTCCACTAGTTGGAGGAATATTGCCCACTTCAAAACTTGGCTTTCCATCTGAGTCAACAGTGTTGCCATAGGCAGCAACGAATCCAAATCCGTGGGTATAAACCAGGTGATCATTAATCCAGTTACGTGAAGGATTGCCATCGATATTGAGTTCGCGTACCGCAACAACTGCATCACGCTGTTTTCCATTCACGGTGTAACGGTCTACATCCAGTGAATCTGCAAATGAGTAGTAGGGCTTGATTTGCTGGAGTTGGCGGAAGGTCGCAGGGAGCACGTTGGGATCCATCAAGCGGATATTAGAAATGGTCGAAGCATCATTACTGAGCTGACCTGCGCTGGTCGCAATTGTTGCGTCATAATCTTTAACGGTGATATTTGAGAGGCCGTAGGCATCTCGAGTCGCGTTAATATTTCGCTGAATGTAAGCCTCTTCTTTCGAAGATTCGCTTGGCTTTACCGTGAATTGTTGAATCAGGCTGGGATAGACCCCGGCAATAAGTAATGAAGCAATCAACATGAGCGATACGCCTGCTGCAGGAAGTATCCAGGAGCGGCGAATAATGTTGGCAAAAAAGAGCAACGAACAAATGACTGCGATACCAGCAAGGATTGCTTTGGCCGGAAGTACCGCATTTACATCGGTATAAGCCAGACCTGTGATGAGTTTGCCCTCTTTGAGTGCCAAGGCGTAACGGTCGAACCAATAGGCAACTGCCTTGATGAGAACGAGGACGCCGAGAAGAACAGAGAGTTGTACTCGAGCTGCGACAGTAGTGCGATCTTCTTGAACTGCAGGACGGATACCTCCATACAAGTAATGAACTGCCGCGGCGGCAATGATAGAGATAAGAATTGTGGAGATAGCCCAACCGATAAGTGCCTGATAGAACGGCAACTTAAATGCGAAGAATGAGATATCTAGATTAAATTGAGGATCTTTAACTCCGAATGGAGTTGCATTCTTAAATTCTAACCATTGTGTCCAGAGTCGTGAACCCGAACTGCCTGCAAAATAGAAGAGTGCAAGAGCAAGTGCAATAAGTACATAGCGGCGCACTGGTTCGATCTGACTGCGATAGCGATCGAGATTTTCTGCCTCGACAGTTGTGGGAACATAAATTGGTCTGGTGCGATAAGCAAGATAAACGTTAATCGTAATAATCAGAGAGGTAAGAAATCCAAAGCCGATAAAGAGCAGAGCTTTTGTTTGTAAGACCGTAAACCACACATCGCTGAAATCAACTGATCTAAACCATAAGAGATCGGCATAAACACCGCTGAGCGAGATGAGAATCGCTCCTAGAACAAAGAGTGTTCCGATAGTCCAAGCTAGCGGACCAAATTTACGAGGAAGCGGAGGAGGGTTATTTCCTGCACCTTGGTTGAAGCGGCCACCTGGGAATTGAAATGAACTCATGCGTAGAACTCTATCGAAACTCTTGCTCTACCTTTACACGACAAAATGAGCGCTTATGTGGTGATTAGTTAGCAGTGGGGTGCTGGGGTGATAGCTCCCGAGAGAAAATGAATCGCTTCATTGAGCGAGTGAATGGGAACGATTTGCAAGTGTGCCGGCTTTCGGGTGATGTCCGAGCAATTGCCCGCCGGGATCAGAATCACTTTCGCGCCTTTTACTGATGCACCGATGAGTTTCTGATCAATCCCGCCAATCGCCCCGACCGTACCGGTTTCGTTGATCGTTCCAGTTACTGCAATCTTGCGACCATCGATGAGTGAAGGCGCCTTTATCTTTGCAACTATCGCGATTGCAAAACCAAGACCCGCGCTAGGACCGCCTGTCTCTTTTAATTCAAAGGAGACTTTACTTGAGCGGAGTTCTTTCGCTAATTGCGGATCGGTTTTCGCAAGGAACATCGCTGCCGCAATTGCTGCTAAATCTTGCGCGCCTTGCATTTCACGTTCTCCTTCTGCCTGTACCTTCTTTGAATCAATCTTTTCGGGATAGACAAAATCGCGCGGTAACACAACCGAGTGGCCATCAATCCAACCTGCGATGATAATCGGCGCAGTGATATGCGCTTCAGGATTAGAGACCAAAACGGTAAGTGCATACAACTTGCCCGAGACCGGATAAGTGCTTAAAAGTGATTTACTTGATTTACTTGAATTAACGGAATCGGAAGTTGTCGTCTCGGATGTAAAAGAAACATTCTTGCCCAAGAGATCATAAGCAGGGCCAGGTTGCATAACTACATAAGGCAAGGGAATAAATTGGGCGGCGATAACCAGTGCCATGGTGATGAGTAAAGGTGGGCGGGAGAGATAGCGAGGAAGACTCACTGCTTCAATTTATCCTTGAGGTGGTTCTTTAGGATCTCTAAAGCTGGCCTGAAAGCGATTGAAATTATTGACTGAGCGATTCGTCTCATTCGAATATTTATCCTGGAATTTAGAGACCCAGACGACGTAAACAATCGCCCCGATGACAGCACCTGCTGGAATTACCCACCAAATCAAGGCGGCAAATGCAATGTTGTTGCCGCTACCAGAGGTCATCCCGCTGCTGGAGCTACTGCCGTTGCCGGCCTGCGCCACTGCTACTGAAATGGCTGAAAGCAGGTGGGTCAACATTTCCTAAGCCTAACAAGGCAAGGGGGTTGGCGCTTACCTGGCGACGCTGACGCCCCTCGGCCCGCTCAGGAAAACCTCGCCGAAAAATCTGAATTTCGGGAAGTAATTTGCTCTGTTGCCCGTTACCTTAGCGTTAATCATTTTCGTAGAAATCGCTAGTAGAGATAGAGATGGAGATAACGTGGCATCGAAGTTTGGCTTTGGTCCCGAGGACTCCGATGAAGAGAACCCGGATAAGTCTGAGAACCCTGCACACTCCAATAATCCCGGTGAACCCTTCGGCTTTAGTGCCCCGGACATGCAAGCGCTGATGGCGCAATTTGAAAGCATGGGAATAAATCCACAAACAATTTTCTCGCAAATGTCACAAGTATCAGGAATCTTAGGTTTCAATCCATTGACCGGAAAAGCAAATAGCTCAGGTTCACTAGTACCTTTGGAAACTATTCGCGAGATTGGTCGCCAATTTATTGCAGCACAATCTCAACTTCCCGTCGGCACCGTTGATCTAACGCAATCTGCTGCAGCGCTAGATCTTGCTGATCTCTGGCTTAATGACGCCACAATATTTCCAGCCCTCACTCGTCATCCATCGGCGGCGTGGAGTCGGCGTGAGTGGTTAGACGCTTCCGTAGAGGGCTGGCAGAAATTAGTGGAGCCGTTGGCGAATGGAATGGCTGCGGCGTTGACATCGATTGTGGAACAGAGCAATGGTGTGGAACAGAGCAATGGTGTGGACGAGGTGGACCCGACCCAAAGCGAAGCAAATAGTGCACTGGGCTCCCTGCCCTCGATGCTCCCCATTCTTCGTTCGGTCATGGGCACACTCTTTGCTACCCAACTCGGAAACTCTGTCGGCGCACTGGCCCTGAGCGTCACTGGCTCTAATGATGTTGCGCTCCCGCTCTTTAAGCGCTTTAACGCCCACCTAATCCCCCAAAATGCCATTGGTTGGGGCGAGGGGTTAGATATTCCCGAGGATGAAATTCGCATCTTCTTGGCGCTGCGCGAATCCGCTGCCGCCCGGCTCTTTGCCCACACCCCATGGTTATCTGAATATATTTACGATGCAGTTTCGTCATATGCCAGTGGAATTCGAATTGATATTCAAACTATGCAAGAGCAGGCAGAGTCGGCAATGAATACCGGCGAACTCGACCTCAACAATCCACAGTCCATTCAAATAGCAATTAATCAAGGGCTTTTCACGCCCGAAGCGACTCCAAAGCAAGAGGCTGCTCTCGCACGATTAGAAATAGCACTCGCACTTATCGAGGGTTGGATTGATCAACTCACTACTCAAGCAGCGGGCGAACGGTTGCCTTCATATGCCGCGCTCTCTGAAACTCTTCGCCGGCGTCGTGCAACTTCAGCGCCGACACAGCAACTATTTTCTTCACTCTTTGGATTAGAAGTCTCGCCGCGCAAGAGTCGCGAGTGCGCAAAGTTTTGGAGTGATGTAAAAGCAATCGGTGGAATGGAGCTATGTGACGGTCGCTGGGAAGATCCGGCGCTTCTTCCCAATACCGATGAAGTCAGCGATGCCAAAAAGTTTTTAGAGAGCACCACTGTTCCCGACGATTTATCAGGTCTCATTTAGATTTAGTTGAAAGCCGGACCAAAAATACCGGGGCAATAAAAAGCGAGATCCCCAGGCGCACGATTCGTTATTTGCCTTCCCCTTGCAAATAAAGAACGGTTATCTGAGGACCTCGTAGTGCAGAACCTACGATAAGTAATCATGAGAATCAACTGAATGCAGGCTCAATCCCAAGCGAATTTCATTTGATTTTTCTGACAGAAAGAACTAATGCAATCTCATTCTCAGAACGCAAAACCCTGAAGTATGAGATGAGATTTACTTCCCAACATCTCACTCCTCGCGCCTTACTAATATCCGACCGCCCGCCCTTTATGATGGCAACCGCGTCGGCCCTCGAGAAAAGTAAGAAAAGTGAGAAGTGCGGAAGAGGCAAGGCGAGCAAGAGCTGAAATTTCTTACTGACGCAGAAGAGAATCTCTGCTCTCTGTTGATAAGTTGTTGATAACTTTAACTATCTAGGTGGATAAGAAAGGAAATCGGTGGATAACTTTCTTCAAGAAGATCTCTTCGCGGATATCTTGCCGCCGGTGTCCTCCGATAGCTCCTTAACTCGCAGCCCAATCCCTGGTAGCAAGCCGCCATCGCTCAAAAACAATGCACTGGCACACCTTCCAGAGTTCCGAGTCATCCGCAGCAGTCGGCGCAAACGGAGTATTCAGGCTTTTCGGACAAATGGCATTATTGAAATCCACATTCCAGCGAAAGTCTCCAGAAAACAGGAGTTAGAACTCATCCCCGAGATGATCGCCCTAGTTCTCAAGCGAGAAGCCAAATCCCGAAAGAGCGATGAAGAACTTGTTCATATGAGCGCCGAGCTTCTAGGCGCCTATCTCCCAGAATTTACGCAGCGCCCCGCCTCGGTAGCCTGGAAGCCGATGCGCGAGCGCTGGGGTTCATGCACCACCGTGGACCGCACTATTCGGATATCTAGCCGCCTAGAAGCAGCTCCTGACTATGTCATCCGCTTTGTCCTCTTTCACGAGCTAATCCACCTGCGGATTCCCGGCCATGGCGATGATTTCTACGCGCTGCTCGATCGAATGCCCGATAAGGATCGCGCCGAGTCCTTCCTCGAGGGCTATGAGGCAGGAATTGCCGCCCACTCCCTAGGCGAAGAGATTACGCCCCTTTAATTGAGGTTTTAATTGAAGTTAATTTAAGCGTGGACACGCTCAATTTTCTGTGGATTTCCCCCGTACGCACGCTCACGAGGGGTATCGTGCTCTCATACGCACGACGGGTCGCAGAGAATCTGCGCGCCTGAGAGTGCGGCGATAGGAGGGTCATCATGGCTGAGGAATACAAGGGTGAGGCTTACTGCGTTAAGTGCAAAGAGAAGCGTGCCTTCGAAGGACACGTAAAAGTCTCTGATTCTGGTCGCCGCATGGCACAGGGCATCTGCCCAGTGTGTGGCACAAAGGTCAACCGCATTTTGGGTAAGGCTTAATACCGAAATTTAAAGCTAGACGCCCCGCGAGATTTATTTCTTGCGGGGCGTCTTTCTTTTTCGCCCGCACTGCACAGAAACTGCCGTCGCATCACGGGCCGGCTCAAAAACACCGAGGCTAGGGCGATGTCCCCACTCGATCTCATCCCCGTAATGGCTCCAGGAGTTTTTCTCCATGGGCGCTCGCCTACCTACTTGGGCTTCACTCATCGGGGACTCTTCCTCGAATTAGATAACCAACCTGAGTTGCACGCACTCCTCGCTTCGCTCATGAAGAGCGGCGCCGATCGCGAGGTGAGAGCAAGTGTCGAGAAGGCTTCACCATCTAGATCAGCTAGTTCAGCTAGTTCAGCTAGTTCAGCTAGTTCATCGAGGCCTTCAACGAATCTTGCTCTCTCCGCACTTGCAGAAACCTTTGCGGTCTCTAGCGATGCACTTCTCAAGTTTCTGCGCCCGCTCATTGCAGAAGGATTCATCTACCTACAGATACCGCTCGAAGAGGAGTATCGCACCGCTAGTGTGAAATCGGAGAGCCTCTCTTCAAGAATAAAAAGTGAAGAGAGTATTTCCGGCTGGCGATCGCCGGGATTTGGGCGTGAAGAAATTCTTAATAGAGCAAACTTTTCAATTCTTATCTTTGGGAAGAACCGTTTAGCGCTAACGATTTATTCATTGCTGCTGGCATCTGGATTTTCACATTGCAAAATTATCTCTCGAGATCGTGGCATACAACTTGCTCGTGATACGAGAACCACTCCTTTGTCAGCTCGCCGACCATCAAAACGAGTTGAACCCAGCGATATTTACGGCTTGACCATGCGAAATAGCGATATCGGCCGCGATATTCACGATGTTATGCAGGATATTCGCAAAAGTTCATCACTTCTCTATTTTGATAATTTATCGATTCCACACACTCCTGATTTCATTATCTCGGCCGAATCCACTGCCCCAGAACTCTCACAGCGTTGGATAAGTGAAGCAATCGCACATATTGCGATTACTGATCTTGAGGAGAGCTTTATCGAAGTCGGTCCATTAGTAATCCCTGGCGCAACTCCCTGCCTCCATTGTGTGGGGCTAGCTCGAACGAGAGACAATCCCATCTATCGCGATATTGAACTACTTAGATCTCTTGAAAAACCAAGAGAAATTCCTGCTGGTCTAGTTGCGCTGATATCTGGAGCAATAGTTCTAGAAGTCGCCGAATTTGCCGCGACCGGAAATAGTTCGTTAGTGGGTTCCACTGCGCGTTATGACGCCCGCAACCCCTCCGAACTCCTACGCCAATATTGGAACAAATCCGAGGAATGTGGCTGTACCGAAAAAGTTATTGCTCGCTAGCAATGTTTATCAGATGAACTGATATCAGATCCGCTAACGAGCAATATCATTTATATATCTTTTAAATAACTTTTAATATCTTTTAACTGGCGAGCTCCTCCAGGCTCTCAAAGGCACGAACAAGTCGTGGTCGACCCACTGTGCGACGGGCAGCGATGACTTCTCCATTGTCGAAGAGTTCGCCTCCCCAGACTCCAGCAGGTTCACCGCGCGAGAGTGCGCCCTCTAAACATGCAGCCTTCAAGGGGCAACTGCCGCAGAGAGACTTGGCATAGGTGATGGTGGCGTTATCGTCGGCGAAGAAGGTATCGGGTTCTGCACTGTGGCAGGGCAAGTCGTAATCAGCGTTAGAGATATCGCTGATGCCGATCTTTGCATCTAGGCCTTGGGCCCAGCCGGGTATTAATAGTTCGCTTAGGAGAACTGACATAGTCCTCACCATCCCTTTCCATTTCTTTTAACTGCATTGGTCTTGTTGGTTTTTACCCTGAAAAAGCAAAAGGGCCGCTCATCCTGTGAAGGATTTGCGGCCCTGGGGCTTTGTTATCGGTTATCCGATAGCGCTCCAGGATCCGCTCTTCACGTACTTGGCCTTATTTGCTGGGGTTGCATAATTAAATGCAGACGCACCTGCGAAGTGGCTGAAGTGGGTATGAGCGGCTGATGTCACAGCTGCCCCCACGAATGTGGAGGTACGCCAAGTAGACGCTGCGAGAGCGTTAACGGAGCGAACTGCGAGTGACATGCGAGAAGGGTAACTGACGGTTAGCACAGCGTGCAAGTTAATTAATTGCCGTCAGGCAGTGACGGCAAATTAGACGAGGCCGGCAAGAAATGGGCTAGGTGACCCCGCATATGAGATGTGTACCTGGTGGCGGGCGCGAGTCAGGCCCACATAGAAGAGGCGCCGTTCTTCATTGGTGTCGCTGCCCATCGGCAAGAAGCCTTCGCTGACACCTGCAAGAAAGACGTGATCCCATTCCAAGCCCTTGGCTGCATGCAAGGTGGCAAGAACTACCCCGGGCAAGGTTGGAGGGTTGTTCTGTTCGGCGCGATCTTCAAGCTCCCGCAAGAAAGTACGCATCGTTGGAGCGCCATCGGCTTTCATTGTTTTAGCCAGACGGATAAATGCCTGCACATAATCTGAACTTCCAAATGGTCGCAAGATGGATTCAAGCTCTGAATACCAATCACCATTTTCGGCGGGAAGAACAGATGCCTGACGGATAATTCGCATCGCATCTTTCACATCCACGCGTTCAAAGAAGCGCTCTGAACTCTTTATTAGTGAATCTATCTTAGATTTCTGCAGCGCTTGCGCGAACGCGTCGAGTTGGCTGTTTGTCCGAGTCAATATTGCAATAGTGGGTTGTTGGCTCTCGCTAGCACCCGAAGCCGAATGGCTCTCTTTGATTGCAATAATCTTTTCTACAATCTCTTGCGCCTCCGCGTTCACGGAATCTGCGCGGTGAATTACTGGCGCAATCCCGTGTTCATTCATGGAGGACAATTCATGGCCTGCTGGGGCGAGCATGCCGCCTTGGCGAAGTATCGAGTTAGCGGTGCCGATAATTTCTGGTGTGGAGCGATATCCACGTGAGAGGCGAATGACTTCTGCGCGCGGATATTTATTGGTGAAATTCAAGAGAAATGAGGAGGTTGCGCCAGCAAACGAATAGATAGTTTGCGCTGCATCTCCCACAACGCAGATCTCTTCGCGATTGCCGAGCCACAGATTTAATAGACGCTGCTGAAGTGGCGATACATCCTGATATTCATCTACTGTGAAATATCGATATTGATCGCGGATACGTTCGCGAACATCGCGATCCTCCTCAAGCATTCCGACGGTCAATAGCAAGACATCTTCAAAATCTATTGCCCGCTCTTCTCGTTTGAGAGTTTCGTAGGCAGCATAGATTTTTGAGACTTCTTCTAAATTCTGCTTATCGCTCTTGCTGTTCTGCACGCGGATAGCGCGACCTTGAGCGAGTGCTGACTCCACATAATCTTCGGGGCCAATCTCGAGCACCTTTGCCCATTCAATTTCACCGGCAACTTCGCGGAGTGTGGAAGCTTGAGGCGCAAGTGCAGTGTCAGCGCGAGAGATGGATTCGGAGAGGAAACCAGATTTAACAGTAAGCAATGAAGGAAAAGAGCCACCAAATGTGTATGGCCAGAAGTACATCAACTGTTTAAGTGCAGCGGAGTGAAATGTTCGCGCAGTTGCATTAGGAATTCCAAGTGTGCGAAGTCTGGCCCGCATTTCACCAGCTGCGCGAGCAGTAAAGGTAAGAGCTAAGGTCTTGTTCGCATCGGTAACTCCAGCAGCAATTGCATATGCGATGCGATGAGTAATAAC
>WLRE01000060.1 GCA_009698045.1 Actinomycetota bacterium
CACAGTCATCAATGCTGGCTCATATACTTTTAAGAGTTTTATCTCAAAAACAACGATTATTGGAATTCCATCTTGGAAAGCAAAAACTCCAACACCTGTTGTTCTTGAATACAACAAGGCGAAAACGCTAAAAGCAGCCTATGCGCTCAAAGGAAATATAACTCATCGAATCTGGCAGGCCGGAACTGGCCTTGTTGTAATTTCAGATTTAGGTAGCAGTACCGCGATTTACAATCTTGTATTAGTGCCTTAGGCGGCTTTAAGTAGCGTTAACTTATTATCTTTACTGATAACTGCATATCTATTCTTATTAAGAGTTATCCAACTGGTATCAAGTTTGCTGGAGAAATTGCCCCCAGAAATCAAGGTTATATTCTGGTCTGCCAAGTTTTCAGCACATAAGCGACCTTGGCATCCAAAAATTGCGCCAGTGTTATCTAGAGCTAATGGCGAAGTAGGTGCACCAAATCTCTCTGTTGACAACGAAGTTGGGGCTAGTCCCATAAGTGCCGAATCCATATCGATCCATCGAATTTGATCTGGCACCGAAGGGTTAATTGTGGAGGCAAACCATGAAGCGCTCTGACTCTTACCATTATTAGTGAGGGCTACATCAAAGCCCGCCACAGCTAATCCATTTCCGCTGCTATCTAAGGTTAAGTACTTCCAATCCTCTGGATATGCGCTATCGCGATAAGCAAGGCGTATCTCTCCTCGCAATGGTTCCTTAGTATTTGTATTAACGCTCAACACTGAGTCGTACAGCAAGTAAGCACGTGAGCCAACAGATATGGCTTGCATATGGAATCCAACATCTCCGGTTGTGCGGAAATCTGTTTGGCGGTCACCATCGACAAGTTCGTAACGCCATTTTGTGCCGTCTTTAACTGCGCCTAAGAGAATTCCTTGACTCTCATCACGATAAAAAACTTGTAAACCAGATGGAGTGACAACGCACGAACTATGTACGCTCACATCACTCGCGGTACGCACTCGAAGTGGTTCTTGATAGGGCTGAATCTTTAATCCATTGCCATCGACAATGCTGTAACTCCATTTGCGTCCGTCGTATCCCGCCCAACGCAACCACTTCTTCGTGAGATCTGCATAAAAGATATTGAGCGTAGAAGTGCCATTAATACTTCCAACGCACATCGAGATATTGCCTGAGACATCATTAGGAGTTTTACCTCCCGTGAGCGCGTTGCCATCGACAACTTTCGTAGACCAGAGGCCGGCATGGTAGGTAGCTAATTTCAAATCACCATTCTTGCTATCGCTATATGCAATCACTGGCTCTTTATTGTAAGTACCGACGGCTAGGTGCTTAGCATCTGCGGAAGAGTCAAGGACGGTTGCCTTCCATCCGGTTTGGGGAATGACCGCATTTGTATTAGCGACTTCCGATGTTCCTAGTGCGTTCTTGGCGGTGATAGAGAATGAATAAGCGAAGCCATTCTTAAGTCCAGAAATTGTTACTGGACTTGTTGTGGCTACCTTAGAGATGGCGCCAGGAGTGACCTTAATTTCATATGAAGTGACCTGCGCCGTACGGGCGTTTGTTGGGGGATCAAAGGTAATAACCGCCGATTTATCGCCCACTAGTGCTTTCACATTGCGAGGAACAGTTGGGATTCCGATCGGGATTCCAGCAGGTGGTTTGGTCATCATATCTTGGAGCATCGCAACCGCTAGCGGACCTGGATCTCGAAAAACTTCAGCCGGATCAATCTGGTGCGTCATAACTGCATTAACAGTTCCCGAAGGAAAAGCTGCATCGTCTAAGTGACTGACCGAAGAACCACTTGAATAATCAGTAGGCGTATAAAGCAACGGCTTAACTCCGTTATTTGCTGCAATGCCTCGGGCCCCAGACCAAACTAATTTACTGGTGAGTGCTTGAGCGAGTTCAATGGATGGCGAATTTAAATCCATCAAACGACTGCCATCAGATAATTGCGCGTATGCATCAAATGGCGTTGCTTGTTGAATGCTTCCGTAACCATAGAGGATGTCATCGTTGGAGATAAAACCCAGGCCGTGGGCTAATTCATGAATGATAATTGATTGTAGATCATATAAACCTGCAGGACATTTGCCATCGGTTCCTAAATATAACAAGGGCGTGATATTGCTATTAATTCTGATAGTTATTTCTGGATTGGAAATATCTAAATCTTTCTTTGCAAGCGCATTAGCCATTGCTGATGGGTACCAAATGTCGTTATCGGGTCCACCAGAAAATGTTGAACCAAGAAAGAATTTAACGGGTGAAGAGGAGGCGAGAATGCCGAGTGAAGATTGGCGCCCGTATGTCGCATCTATTCGAATTGGTACTGATGAAGAGAAATATTGTGACCATGAATCAACGGCTGCCTGTATTGCCGGCTGGTAGGAAAGTGGAACTGTGTTGTAGTTGATAATAAAAGTGCTCTTCTTCTCGATATTCGCACTCTTGTTTGTTGGTGGCGCTGTAATCGCTGCGCTCTTTCCGATAACTCCAGATCCGTAGGTATAAGCCCAGCCAGCTGGAATCGAACGAACCGATACTGCCTGTGCTGGAGCGGAGAGAATCGGCGCACAGATCAGCAAACCCATAAGGGCTGCCATCAGGCTGAAGGATCTGCGTCTCACAATAAGAAACGCTAGCAGTCGCCGAGTAGGGGTGGGAGCCAGATTCGCCCTTAACCGTGAAATGCTCAGTTATTCTTGAGGAAGCAGAGGCTCATTAAGTAACTCAAAGGGGTAAATGATGGATATCCAAGTCACCATCTACTCTCGCAGTAATTGTCACCTATGCGATGTCGCCCTAGAAGTTCTCCAAGAGTTACAGAGTGAAATCATTTTTGGAATTGAGAAAATTCTTATTGATGGAGATTTGGAACTTGAAGCCAAGTATGGTGAGCAAGTTCCAGTCATTCTTATTAATGGAGCTATGCACGATTTTTATCGAGTAGATCCAGAACGGTTTAGGGATTCAATATCTCGTCTGCATCAATGATGCGATAGGCATAACCTTGCTCGGCTAAGAAGCGCTGGCGATTTTGGGCGAAATCTTGATCTACCGTATCGCGCGCTACTACAGAATAAAAACGGGCAGTGCGACCATCAGCTTTTGGACGCAGAATTCGACCAAGTCGCTGAGCCTCTTCTTGCCTTGAACCGAATGTGCCTGATACCTGTATCGCAATCGTTGCTTCTGGTAAATCAATAGAGAAGTTGGCAACTTTAGAGACAACCAGACATGTAATTTCTCCAGTGCGATATGCAGCGAAGAGTCGTTCACGTTCTTTTAATGGCGTCTCACCCTTAATAAGTGGAACACCGAGTTCTTCAGCAAGGGCATCGAGTTGGTCAATGTATTGGCCAATAATCAGAACTTGTTCACCCTGATGTTTTCTAGCTAATTCAATTGCAATTCTGCGTTTGGTTAGAGTTGTTGCACAGAAGCGATAACGGTTTTCAGGTTCTGCCGTTGCATAAGCTAGTCGCTCGGCATCGGTTAGTGTGACTCTAACTTCAACACAATCCGCCGGCGCTATGTATCCTTGAGCTTCAATCTCTTTCCAGGGAACGTCATATCTCTTGGGTCCAATAAGAGAGAAGACTTCGCCTTCCATTCCATCTTCACGAACCAGCGTTGCGGTAAGCCCTAAACGTCGCCGGGATTGAATATCAGCGGTAAAGCGGAAGATAGGGGCGGGCAATAAATGTACTTCGTCATAAATAATCAGACCCCAGTCGATGGCATCGAAGAGATCTAAGTGGGCATATAGGCCCTGTTTACGAGTTGTCATTACTTGGTAAGTTGCAATTGTTACTGGACGGATCTCCTTCTTTGAGCCAGAGTATTCGCCGATTTCATCTTCATGGAGAGTCGTGCGTTTCAATAACTCATCTCGCCATTGACGAGCTGCGACTGTATTTGTCACAAGAATAAGTGTTGTTGCTTGAGCAAGTGCCATTGCAGCGGCTCCGACAATTGTTTTACCTGCTCCACAAGGAAGAACTACTACGCCAGAACCTCCGTGCCAGAAACCTTCGGCGGCCAACTCTTGGTATTTTCGGATAGACCAACCATCTTGCACAAGGGCAATATCGTGATGTTCTCCGTCAACATAACCTGCAAAGTCTTCTGCGGGCCAACCTAATTTAAGGAGCGCCTGCTTAAGGAAGCCACGCTGACCGGGATGTACAACTATCGTCTCTTCATCGAGTTGAAGGCCGAGCATCGGGGCGACTTTCTTGCCACGTGTAACTTCTTTGAGAACAGCTGCATCACTAGAGACAAGAACGAGTCCATGCACCGGGTGCGCTTCTAGGCGAAGACGACCATATCGAGACATCGTGTCAGCAACATCAACAAGAAGTGCGTGTGGAACTGCATACCTCGAGTATTTGAGCAAGATATCGATGACAGCCTCAGCGTCATGGCCAGCTGCACGTGCATTCCACAGGCCAAGGGGAGTCAAGCGATAGGTATGAATGTGCTCTGGAGATTTCTCGAGTTCAGCAAAAGAGGCAATCGCACGCCGACATTCATCTGAAAGAATATGGTCTACATCAAGGAGAAGTGTTTTATCGCTTTGAACAATTAACGGGCCATCACTCACGAATTAATTCCTTAATAAAAGCAGTTAGTAGGGAGATGCGATCAGGAACACTGGAGAGATGTATTTGCTCGTGTGGTGCATGCGCTCCGTCGCCTACGGCACCAAGTCCATCTAGGGTTGGCGCTCCAGCAGCAGCAGCGAAATTTCCATCACTAGCACCTCCGACTGAGGCATGACCAATAGGTTGCATACCAATTTTCTGAGCAACTTTTTCAAGAATTTCGTAAAGTTTAATTGTTGAGCTTGGTTCAAGTGGTGGACGATTCATTCCGCCAGTTATCTCAATTTTTGCTTCAGGGTGTGATGCAGATAATCCACGAACTGCTGTATCTACGCGGATAAGCTCTGATTGTAAATAAGAGCGAATATCTAAATCAAGAGTCGCGATTGCAGGGACCGTATTAGTGGTCGTTCCTGATTGCATTGTTGTCGGCACAACAGTGGTGCCATGCTCAGAATTCTCTAGTGCAATTACTTGTGAGACTACCCGCGCAATTTCCGCAGTTGCATTGATACCTTTTTCAGGCTCTAGTCCGGCATGTGCTGCCCGACCAGTGATGGCAATCCGATACATCGCTGTTCCTTTGCGACCGGTCTTTACCTTGCCGCGTAGTGATGCTTCAAGAACGAGAACCGCCGAAGCGCCCTTTGCTACTCGTTCAATGAGCTCGCGCGATGTTTGGCTGCCAACTTCTTCATCTGTGGTTGCAATGATGGCGAGGGATTGCTCGGCATGTGGAATTTCTGCAACTGCATAAAGCGCTTGCAGGAATCCAGCTTTCATATCGAATATTCCTGGACCTCGTGCAATATCACCCTCAATAGACCAGAGCGGATCAAATGAATCATGAGGCCAGACCGTATCTAGGTGTGCAAGGAGAACAATCTTTGGTTCTTTCGATCCCCACCAGAAAACTGGGCGTCCTTTTTCATCGATTACTTGGGCTGGTGAACCCAGTACGCGCGCGGCAATTTCTGCTGCAAGATTAACTACACGTGTGCAAGCAGCAAGATCTTCGGTCGGCGATTGGCACTCGACGAGAGCTTGTAAGTCTGCGATGAAAGTCATGGTTAATTCTCTCTTATTCCACCAGGCTCACGCCGGTAATTCGAGGAATTCGGAAGGATTGCAGCTCGCCACTCGCGTGATCTCGCGCAAGAAGGGTGCCTAACGAAATCGAAACTGGGTCAATAATTCGATTAGAGACCCCGCCGTTGGTATCCGCATACCCGATAGTGATGCTCGCCTGTTGCTCGATATATTGATGAAGTAAATCTAAAGTTTCATTTGCAGTGGTTCGTGGAACATCTCTCGGTTTGTGAGAAGTAGCGCGTTCACCCGCACGTAATGCGCGAACGGCGGAAGTGAGAACCACATCTGACGGTGTTGATTGATCACTAAGAATCCGTGGTGGTCGAGGTCTAGATTTAGCACGACGTACTGCAGGAGCTGAAACTAAAATGCCAGTTCCGTTTTCAGCGGCAGGTAGGTAGCCAGATTCACGAAGTGTTGTCATAACTTCATGAGCATCAGTATCAGTTACTAGTACTTGTGCAGCGAGTTTGCGCAAACGAAGATGATCCAAATTCTTATCGTGAAGAATTTGTGCAATTAATCCTTCATCTTCGCAACGGAGGTATGAGGAGGCGGTGCCGATTCTCAATTTTCCGTGGCGTTTAGAGACATCGTTAATGAGATATTCCAGTGGCTGTGGCACTGGTGTTTTTGAAGTCTTCTTAAGGAAATCCTTTATTTGATCGCCAGTCTGTCCGTGGTCTAATCCTCTACGAATGGATGCTTCGCTAAAGCGATAGACAGTAGCGCCGCCTCTGCTTTCAATATCAGCAATCGTGCCAATCATGTTAGAGAGTTCAAGAGTCAGTGGCCCTGGAGCGATTGCGGAGTTATCTGATTGAATCAAAATATGGTCAACAGGTTTAGGTAGGGCGGATTGAATGCCTAAATCTTCGCTGCCGTTGATGAGTGAATCGCCAAAAGTAGAGAGGCCTCCTTGGCCGGTCAGCCCTAACCATTCAGCTTCTCGAAGTGTCCATTCGATGTAATCCTTGTTGAATCGCTGTGGTGCGCTCCATCTAAGAACTTCATTGATGGAATCGTTAGCTGGATCAATTTCGAGATTCTGTTGAAGTAAGCGCAATACTGAACGGCGAATTGCCGGTAAACCAGCGCGGTCTAGTTCTGGACCTAGTGGCGCAATATTTTTACTTTCAGACTTTCCGACTAACCCGCTCACGCGAGAGGTTTCGAGCCAGAGCGAGACAATTCCGTGCCAACGTTCCTCTAAATCTCGGGTCAGCCAGAGATCAAAATTAGTTGTAGGAAGAATTTGATCATTAGTATCTATGACAACTAAGCCAGCGATATAAAGAAGTTCAGCAACAAATGCAGCGCAGTTCTCATCGATTCCTAGATGGTCGGCACACTTTTTTAGATCTCGAACGCCAAGTCCACCGGAACGTAGTGCGACCGGGGGTTCATCTGACCAGTGGTGCGCAAGTTCTTCACACCAACGCAGGAACGAAGAGACATTTGCAATTGCGGCGCGATCTACCTCTTTCTGTTTGCGAGGAGTACCTTGCAATTTTGGTGCCGCAAGAGTGAGTTCCTTGTGAATCTTTCCGCCACGTAAATGCATCGCAACGTCACGAGGCAGTACTACGGTTTGGGAATCCATTGCTAATAAGAAGTGATTTTCAAGGAGCCACGAAATTGCTGGGCCGGGCTTCTTCAAGTTTCCGAGTTGTCCACGTGGAGGTCCCCACATTAAGCGCTCTAGCATTGCTATTGCGCCATCTGGTGCTTGTTTAAGGAGGGCAAAATCAATCTTGAGATTTGTTGGGAGGCGAGGGCCTAGACCTGCAGGTTCATCACCGATGAGATTACGAATATTTCCAACAAGTCGAAATTTGTTGCCATCTTGATAAATCATTGCACGAAGGAGAAGTTCTTCAATTTCTGGGGTTAGTGCCTTATCAGTCAGTGCGACAAGATCAGACTTCGCAAAGGGTTCATCCAAAATACACATCGCAGTAAGTAGATCGATTGCAACCTTATTGAGGTTTTCTAGCGCACGAATCAGAGAGGGGGCGGAATTTGCGCGCGCGGCAAGCGCTGAAAAGTCTGATGGGACAGGAGTGACCAAGTCGGGGCGAAGCTCGAAGAGCGCGCGAATAGATTCATCACTGCGAGCACGGAGCTCATCTGCAAAGGAGGTCGTCGACATAACTGGCTTACTTTACAGAGGTTTTGTTAGGTGCGTTGACCACGCTTTCGAGGAGCTAAAAAGGCGATAACTGCAAGTCCGCGAGCGGCGATGGGTCCGAAGAAGGCTTTCATTCTGCGAGCACGTCGATAGTCGTGTATTGGCCAATGATCACGAATAGCACGTAGCTGTAGGAGAGTATCTGGATTGATTGCGCGCGGATTACCCACCGCTTCAAGCAATGGAATGTCATGATGGCTATCGGAGTAAGCATAAGAAATGGATAGATCAAAGTTTCGCTCAATGGCAAGTTTACGAACGGCCACTCCCTTTTCTTTACCGTGCAAGACCGGAGTTGAAAGTTTGCCGGTGTAAACGCCATCGATTATTTCTGCGCGAGTCCCGAGACCACCTGTGAAACCAAGTCGATGAGCAATAAATTCAGCC